>NZ_JBMJCT010000064.1:0-302612 GCF_049222185.1 Streptomyces sp. LaBMicrA B280
TCGGTGGTTATAGCGTTAGGGAAACGCCCGGTTACATTCCGAACCCGGAAGCTAAGCCTTTCAGCGCCGATGGTACTGCAGGGGGGACCCTGTGGGAGAGTAGGACGCCGCCGAACAATTTTTCAAAAGGTCGGATCCTGAACTTCGGTTCAGGGTCCGACCTTTTTTTGTTCCGCGTAACGTGTCGTTCACCCTGTGCGCCGAGCATCCCGTACATGGGAACCTCCGCAATGCTCAGGGCGGCCGGCGTCGGAGTCGGTGACGAGGTCGTCGTACCGGCCTTCGGGAACGTCGAGGTCGCCGAGGCAGTGACCCTGGTCGGCGCGCTCCCCGTGTTCGCCGACATAGACCCCGTGACCTACTGCCTGGACCCCGAGGCGGTCGAGGCGGCCGTAACCTCCCGCACCGCGGCCGTCGTTGTCGTCCACCGCTTCGGCCGGCGCGCCGACATCGGGCGGCTGCACGCGCTGGGACAGCGGCACAAGCTGCTGGTCCTGGAGCAGGGCGAGTCCGAGGAGGCGCTCGACGAGACGGCGCAACGGCGGGAGCGTGCCGCCTACTTGGACACCAAGCTGAAGGGCGTGCGGACCCCGGACGGCGGGGACGGGCACACCTACCAGCAGTACGTGGTGCGGGTGCCCGGCAACGGCCGGCCGGACCGGGACGCCTTCGCACGCGCCCTGCGGGCCAAGGGAGTCGAGTGCCGGGTGCCGGTGAAGACGCCCGTGCACCGGCTGCCGGAGTTCCGCCGGTGCGTGTCCCTGCCGCAGACCGAACTGGCCGCCGACGAGACGCTCGCGCTGCCTGTCGACGCCTCGCTGACCAAGCGGGAGATGCAGCGCGTCGCCGCGGCCTGCAACGCCCTCGGCGGACTGCTCCAGCCCGCCTTCTGACCGGCTCCCGAACGAATTTGGGAAGTCGGGCCGGTTCGGGGTACAGTTTCTTTGTCGCCGCGAGGGAAACCTCGAAAACGACAGGCCCCTATAGCTCAGTCGGTAGAGCGTCTCCATGGTAAGGAGAAGGTCAACGGTTCGATTCCGTTTGGGGGCTCAGCAATAAAGGCCCCACCCTTTCGGGTGGGGCCTTTTTCGTATATCCGGGGCGGCCCCGAGCCGCCCCGGATCAGCCCTCGTTGTGCTGGAGGCCCGGGACCCGCATCGCCAGAATGGCCATGTCGTCGGACGGGGCGTCGGAAGCGAAGCGTTCCACCGCGCGCATGATGCGGGCGGCGACCGCACCCGCCGTCAGGCCCGTGCACGTGGTGAGGACATCGGCGAGGCCGTCGTCGCCCAGCATGCGGGAGCCCTCGCGGCGCTCGGTGACGCCGTCCGTGACACAGAGCAGCACATCGCCCGGATCGAGGGTGACCCTCTCCTCGTACAGCTCCAGTTCCTCGATGACGCCCAGCAGGGGCTGCGGTTCGGCGGCCGGGGTGACCGTGCCGTCCTGGCGCAGGCGCAGCGGCAGCGGATGGCCGGCGCAGACCACCTTCAGCTCGGCGCTGCCGTCCGGCTGGGGCCGCAGCTCGCCGTAAAGGAGCGTCAGGAACCGGCTGCGGTCGCCCTCGTCGAGGATGGCCGAGTTGAGCCGCTCCAGGACGGCGGGTCCGCTGAGTCCCTCGCGGGCCAGCAGGCGCAGGGCGTGCCGGGCGAGGCCGGTGACCGCCGCCGCGTTGGGTCCCGTACCGCAGACGTCGCCGATGGCGAAGCCGTAGGCGCCGTTGCCGATGGGGAAGAGGTCGTAGAAGTCGCCGCCCACCTCGTTGCCCTCGCCGGCCGCGCGGTAGATGACCTCCACCTCGACGCCGTCGATGTGCGGGGTGCCGGGCGGCAGCAGGCTGCGCTGGAGGGCCTGGCTGATGGCCGTGCGCTCCGAGTACAGGCGGGCGTTGTCCAGGGCGAGGGCGGCCCGGCGGGACAGGTCCTCGGCCAGTTCCAGGATCTCCTGGCGGAAGTGTTCGTCGGTGGGCTTGCCGAGGACCAGCATGCCGATGACCCGGTTGCGGGCGACGAGCGGCAGAACGACCGTTTCGCCGCCGACCGCGGAGGCCGTGGCGAGGGTCGGGCCGATGCCCGCGGCGATCCGGTGGGTGGGCCCGCCGGCCAGGCCCAGGGTGCGCATGGAGGTGCGCAGGGCGGCCTGGTGGGCGACCTCGCCGGGGGTCGTCCACACGCGCGCGCCGGGCGTGGGCACCGGATCCGGCGGGGCGATCTTCGACAGCAACGACTTGATGCCGTCGATGAGTTCCTCGTCCTCGTGCAGCACGTACGACAGATACGGGTCCGAGGCCTGGTCGGCGATGGTGTAGACGGCGCACCAGGTGGCGAGGGTGGGGACCGTCATCTGGGCCATGAGGGCCAGCGTCTGGTCGCGGTCCAGGGTGCCTGCCAGCAGGTCGGACGCCTCGACCAGGAAGCTCAGGGAGCCGCGCCGCAGCCGCTCCAGCTCGCCGAGGCGCGCCGACTCCACGGCCAGGGCGATGCGGTCGGCGGCGAACTGGAGGCGCAGCGCCTCCTCGTTGGAGTATCTGCCCGACGCCTCCGCGGCGACGCCGAGGGAGCCGGTGAGACGGCCCTCGACCTTCAGCGGGACGGTGACGACCGAGCGCATGCCGGTGCCGCCGAGCAGGGGGACGGCGCCGGGGACGGCGTTGAGGTCGTCATGGACGGCGGGCATGCGCGCGGAGCCGTAGCGGCCGGGGCCGGCCTCCACGGGGACCCGGGCGAAGCGCTGGCGGGCGGAGGGCAGCCCGGTGGAGGCGCGCACCTCCAGCTCGGTCTCGTCGTCGGTGGCCAGCAGCAGGAACGCGGAGTCGCCGTCGAGCATGTCGCGGGCGCGTTCCACGGTGCGCTGGAGCAGTCCGTCGAGGTCGTCGGGAGCGGGGGAGCCGATGAAGACCTCGAAGGGGTCGGTGCTCTGGCCGTCCTGCGCCGCGTTCTGGTCGCCGGCCGGGACCCGGGTGGGGGTCTGGAGCACGGCGCGTTCGTGGTCGCGCACCAGCAGGCACACGGTGGAGGGCTCGCCGCCGGTGTCGCGGACCCGCAGGTGGGAGGCGTACACCTGGACGACGCGGCCGTCGGCGCCGCGGATGCCGTAGCTGCCCTCCCAGCGGGAGAGCTGGAGCGCCTCGGCGACGCCGGTGCTGGTGCCCGGGGTGTGCGGCCAGGCGGCGAGTTCGGTCAGCGGCTTGCCGACGGCCTCGGCGGCGGGGTGCCCGAAGAGGTCCTCCGCGTCCTCGTTCCAGGACGTGACGGTGCCCTTGCGGTCGACCTGGAGGACGGCGACGCGGACCCGGCCGTCGGCCACCGGCAGCAGGTCGGCGGGGAGCGCGGGTCCCGCGGTGCGGGTGCCGACCGGGCGTTCGGGCAGGTTGAGCTGGAACCAGACGTGCTTGTGGGTCGGCGTGTAGTCGACGCCCCAGCGGGTGGCCAGGGCGGCGCAGAGCTGGAGGCCGCGGCCGCCCTCGCGGTCGGGGCTGGCCATGGGGCTGGCGGAGGTCTGGAGCGGGACCTCGCGCTCGGGGTAGTGGTCGGAGACCTCGATGCGCACCCCGTCCTCGGTGCGCAGGCAGAGCACCTCCGCGTGGGTGCCGGCGTGCACGACCGCGTTGGTCACCAGTTCGCTCGTGAGGACGACGGCGTCGTCGACGATGTCGGCGAAGCCCCAGCCCTGGAGTGTGTCGCGGACGAAGGACCGGGCGGTCGCCACGGATCGTCCGACGGGCTCGAAACTGGCGGCCGCGCGCGCGGTGATCACAGAACTCCTCGGCCGGTTGTCGGCGGGCAGGGCGGACGGGCCGGCCGGGCCGAGCCGCTGCTGCGGCATCGGCGTGTCGGTCGGCCGCTGCTCCGGGGGCTGTCCCCCCGGGATCAGTCCGGTGGTCATGGTCTGCGGCCGCCCCTCCGATGCCCGCTCGTGCTGGTGCCACCGCCCAGGCCGGACGGGACCGGTGCGGCTGGACAGCCGGATGCAAGGTTACTTACCTTCGCCGTCCGAGCGGGTGCCGGTCGCCGGTGTTTACCCCCCAGGGTGTGCGGACGATGTGCGAAGCTGCCGAACTGTTATGGCCTGGTTCGGGCAGGGTGAAACACTGGGCAAGCTTCTGATGAAGGTCGGGTCGCGCCGCGTGCGTTCCGTGAACGGCGGGCAGCAGCCCTTGGTGTGGCCGGATCTCATCTGGCAGAAATACGCAGCAGTAACCGGTACGCGGAAGTAACCGGTATGCCGAAGACCGGTATGCCGGACGGAAGCGTCCCGCTATGGCAGCAAGGGTCGATCCCCCGGGAGGGACACAGTGGAGTCTGGCGCAGCGACGCGTGGCACGAAGACGCGCGCGAAGGGCGGACCGTCCCTGGGCAGGAGTGGCGGCACCACCGAGGTGGACACCGCCGCCCTGAACCGGCTGCTGGCGGCCCTTGTGTCGATGCGTGACGGGAACTTCCGCAAACGGCTGACGGTCTCCGGCGACGGCGTGATGTCGGAGATCGCGGCGGTCTTCAATGAGGTGGCCGACCGCAATCTGCATCTCACCGGGGAGCTGTCCCGGGTGCGGCGCATGGTCGGCCGTGAGGGAAAACTCACGGAACGGCTGGAGACGGGGGCCTGCGAGGGCTCCTGGGCGACGGCGATCGACCACTCCAACGCGCTGGTGGACGATCTCGTACGACCGGTCTCCGAGGTCGGCCGGGTGCTGACCGCGGTCGCGGAGGGCGATCTGTCGCCGCGCATGGAGCTGCGGACGCAGGCGCCGGACGGCGGCACCGGGCATCCGCTGCGGGGCGAGTTCCTGAAGGTCGGCCGTACGGTCAACAACCTGGTCGACCAGTTGTCGACGTTCACCGACGAGGTCACCCGGGTGGCCAGCGAGGTCGGTACCGAGGGCAAGCTGGGCGGTCAGGCCCGGGTGCGGGGCATGTCGGGTTCCTGGAAGGACCTGACGGAGTCCGTCAACACGATGGCGGACCGGCTCACTGCGCAGGTGCGGGACATCGCCCTGGTGACGACGGCGGTCGCCAAGGGTGATCTGTCGCGCAAGGTGACCGTGCATGTCGCGGGCGAGATGCTGGAGCTGAAGAACACCGTCAACACGATGGTCGACCAGCTTTCGGCCTTCTCCTCGGAGGTCACGCGGGTGGCCCGGGAGGTGGGTACCGAGGGCATCCTCGGCGGCCGCGCGCAGGTGCCCGAGGTGGCCGGCGTGTGGAAGGAGCTGACCGACTCCGTCAACACGATGGCGGGCAACCTGACCGCCCAGGTGCGCGGGATCTCGCAGGTCACCACGGCGGTGGCGAACGGTGACCTGTCGCAGAAGGTGACGGTGCAGGCGCGCGGCGAGGTGGCGCAGCTCGCCGAGACGATCAACCAGATGACCGAGACGCTGCGGATCTTCGCGGACGAGGTCACGCGCGTGGCCAACGAGGTCGGCGCCGAGGGGCGGCTCGGCGGCCAGGCGAATGTGCCGGGCGCGGCCGGCACCTGGAAGGACCTGACGGATTCGGTCAACACGGTGTTCCGGAACCTGACGACCCAGGTGCGGGACATCGCCGCCGTGACGACCGCGGTGGCCAACGGTGATCTGTCGCAGAAGGTCACGGTGGACGTGGCCGGCGAGATGCTGGAGTTGAAGAACACCGTCAACGGGATGGTGGACCAGCTGTCGTCCTTCGGTGCCGAGGTGACGCGGGTCGCCCGGGAGATCGGCGTCGAGGGCGAGCTGGGCGGCCAGGCGCAGGTGCCGGGCGCGGCGGGGACGTGGAAGGACCTGACGGACTCCGTCAACACCGCGTTCCGAAACCTCACCGGCCAGGTGCGCAATATCGCCCAGGTGACGACGGCGGTGGCCAACGGTGATCTGTCGCAGAAGGTCACCGTGGACGTCTCCGGCGAGATGCTCAAGCTGAAGAACACCGTGAACACCATGGTGGACCAGCTGTCGAGCTTCGCCGACCAGGTCACGCGGATGGCGCGGGACGTGGGCACCGAGGGCAGGCTCGGCGGTCAGGCCCAGGTGGACGGCGTGTCGGGCACCTGGAAGGAGCTGACGGACTCCGTCAACTTCATGGCCGGAAACCTCACGTCCCAGGTGCGCAATATCGCCCAGGTGACGACGGCGGTGGCCAACGGCGATCTGTCGCAGAAGATCGACGTGGACGCGCGCGGCGAGATCCTGGAGCTCAAGGACACGATCAACACCATGGTCGACCAGCTGTCCGCCTTCGCCGACCAGGTGACCCGGGTGGCCCGGGACGTGGGCACGGAGGGCCGGCTGGGCGGTCAGGCGCAGGTGCCCGGCGTCGCCGGGGTGTGGCGGGACCTGACGGACTCGGTGAACGGCATGGCCGGGAACCTGACGGCCCAGGTGCGCAACATCGCGCAGGTCGCCACCGCGGTGGCGGGCGGTGACCTCTCCCAGAAGATCACCGTGGACGCGCGCGGGGAGATCCTGGAACTGAAGAACACCCTGAACACGATGGTGGACCAGCTGTCGTCGTTCGCCCAGGAGGTCACCAGGGTGGCCCGTGAGGTGGGCACGGAGGGCATCCTGGGCGGTCAGGCCGAGGTGCAGGGGGTCTCCGGCACCTGGAAGGACCTCACGCAGTCGGTGAACTTCATGGCGAACAACCTGACGATCCAGGTGCGCAACATCGCCGAGGTCACGACCGCGGTCGCCAAGGGCGATCTGTCGAAGAAGATCACGGTCGACGCCAAGGGCGAGATCCTGGAGCTGGTCACGACCGTCAACACCATGGTCGTCCAGCTGTCGTCGTTCGCCGAGCAGGTGACGCGGGTGGCCCGCGAGGTGGGTACCGAGGGCATGCTCGGCGGCCAGGCGCACGTGCCGGGTGTCACGGGCATCTGGAAGGACCTGAGCAACAACGTCAACCTGATGGCCAACAACCTGACCATGCAGGTGCGCAACATCTCCCAGGTGGCCTCGGCGGTCGCCAACGGCGATCTGACGCGGCAGGTGACCATCGAGGCGAGCGGTGAGGTCGCGCAGCTCGCCGACACCATCAACACGATGGTCAAGACGCTGAGTTCGTTCGCCGACCAGGTCACCAAGGTGGCCCGTGAGGTGGGCACGGACGGCATCCTGGGCGGGCAGGCGCATGTGCCGGGCGTGGCGGGCACCTGGAAGGACCTCACCGAGTCGGTGAACCAGATGGCGTCCAACCTGACCGGCCAGGTGCGCAACATCGCGATGGTCACCACGGCGATCGCCAAGGGCGACCTGACCAAGAAGATCGACATCGACGCCCGGGGCGAGATCCTGGAGCTGAAGACGACGATCAACACGATGGTCGACCAGCTGTCCAGCTTCGCCGAGGAGGTCACACGGGTGGCCCGCGAGGTGGGCACCGAGGGCCAGCTGGGCGGTCAGGCGCGGGTGCGGGACGTGGACGGCACCTGGCGGGACCTGACGGAGTCGGTGAACGAGATGGCCGGGAACCTGACCCGGCAGGTGCGCGCCATCGCGCGGGTGGCGACCGCGGTGACCCGCGGCGACCTGAACCTGAAGATCGACGTCGACGCGTCCGGCGAGATCCAGGAACTCCAGGACTACATCAACAAGATGATCGCGAACCTGCGCGACACCACGATCGCCAACAAGGAGCAGGACTGGCTCAAGGGCAACCTGGCCCGCATCTCCGCACTCATGCAGGGCCGCCGCGACCTCCAGGACGTGGCCTCGCTGATCATGAGCGAGCTGACGCCGGTGGTCTCCGCGCAGCACGGCGCGTTCTTCCTGGCGATGTCGCGCATGGAGGGCAAGGACGCCGGCGAGGGCAGGGACGCCTACGAGCTGCGCATGCTGGGCTCGTACGGCTACTCGATGGGCTCCATGCCGACGTCGTTCCGGCCGGGCGAGGCGCTGGTCGGTACGGCCGCCCACGAGAAGCGCACCATCCTGGTCTCGGACGCGCCGAACGGCTATCTGAAGATCTCCTCCGGGCTCGGCGAGGCCCCGCCCGCGCAGGTGATCGTGCTGCCGGTGCTGTTCGAGGACACCGTGCTCGGTGTGATCGAACTGGCCTCCTTCACGCCGTTCACGCAGATCCAGAAGGACTTCCTGAACCAGATCGCCGAGGTGATCGCGACCAGCGTCAACACCATCTCGGTCAACACCAAGACCGAGCAGCTGCTGGAGCAGTCGCAGGAGCTGACCGAGCAACTGCGCGAGCGTTCGGCGGAGTTGGAGAACCGGCAGAAGGCGCTCCAGGACTCGAACGCCGAACTGGAGGAGAAGGCCGAGCTGCTGGCCCGGCAGAACCGGGACATCGAGGTGAAGAACACCGAGATCGAGGAGGCGCGGCAGGTCCTGGAGGAGCGCGCCGAGCAACTCGCGGTGTCCATGCGCTACAAGAGCGAGTTCCTGGCCAACATGTCGCACGAGCTGCGGACGCCGCTGAACTCGCTGCTGATCCTGGCCAAGCTGCTCGCCGACAACGCCGAGGGCAATCTGTCGCCCAAGCAGGTCGAGTTCGCCGAGACCATCCACGGCGCGGGATCCGATCTGCTCCAGCTGATCAACGACATCCTGGACCTCGCGAAGGTCGAGGCGGGCAAGATGGACGTCTCGCCGACCCGGATCGCGCTCGTCCAGCTCGTGGACTACGTGGAGGCCACCTTCCGGCCGCTGACCGCGGAGAAGGGCCTGGACCTGTCGGTGCGGGTCTCCCCGGAGCTGCCCGCGACCCTGCACACCGACGAGCAGCGGCTGCTCCAGGTGCTGCGCAATCTGCTGTCCAACGCGGTGAAGTTCACCGATTCCGGGTCGGTGGAGCTGGTCATCCGGCCGGCGGGCGCGGATGTGCCGCGCAACATCCGGGAGCAGTTGCTGGAGGCCGGGTCGCTCACCGATCCGGACGGCGAGCTGATCGCGTTCTCGGTGACGGACACCGGGATCGGGATCGCGGCCAGCAAGATGCGGGTGATCTTCGAGGCGTTCAAGCAGGCGGACGGCACCACCAGCCGCAAGTACGGCGGCACGGGCCTCGGTCTGTCGATCTCGCGGGAGATCGCGCAGCTGCTCGGCGGTGAGATCCACGCGCAGAGCGAGCCCGGCCGCGGCTCCACGTTCACGCTGTACCTGCCGCTGTACCCGAGCGAGCTGCCGCCGCAGGGCTACCAGCAGTCGGTGGCCCCGCTGGAGGCCGGCGACCTCGCGGCCGCCGCGGCGGAGCAGGCCTCGCAGCTGTCCGCCCCCGAGATCGAGACGCCGGCCGAGGTCAAGTCGTACCTGGAGATGCAGAACGGGCCCGCCGCGCTCTTCCGGCGCCGCAGGCGGAGCCTGCCGCAGGGCGAGCAGCGCGCCGAGCAGTGGGCGGCGGCCCCCGAGCAGGACGGCGCGCCGCAGTCCGCGCGCGGGGTGCGCTTCGGCGGCCAGAAGGTGCTCATCGTCGACGACGACATCCGCAATGTCTTCGCGCTCACCAGCGTCCTTGAGCAGCACGGCCTTTCGGTGCTGTACGCCGAGAACGGCCGCGAGGGCATCGAGGTCCTGGAGCAGCACGACGACGTGGCGGTCGTCCTGATGGACATCATGATGCCGGAGATGGACGGCTACGCGACGACCACGGCGATCCGCAGGATGCCGCAGTTCGCCGGGCTGCCGATCATCGCGCTGACCGCGAAGGCGATGAAGGGCGACCGGGAGAAGGCGCTCGAGGCGGGCGCCTCCGACTACGTGACCAAGCCGGTGGATTCGGACCATCTGCTGGGCGCGCTCCAGCAGTGGATGGGGGGGAAGTGACCGGATCGGCCGACCATGGTGTGAACACCCGGGGAACCCCCGGCCGGTGCGCGGAGTTGTGCGCTTAAGGTGGCTGGGGACGTATGGGAACGTGGGGTTCCGGGAACCATCCGGGTTCCCGCCGCGTTTCCCTTGTGTGCACGGTGACATCGCGGTGACAGGGTGTGGCGACAAGCGGGGTGCGGCTACGATGACCGGCACAAGGACGGGCGGCGAAAGGGAGTCGTCCCCTGGGGCGGCGCCCGGTGTACCGCCGGGGCGAGGAGGGCGGGCCATGGTGCAGAAGGCCAAGATCCTCCTGGTCGATGACCGGCCGGAGAATCTGCTGGCGCTGGAGGCCATCCTCTCTGCGCTCGATCAGACGCTGGTGCGGGCATCGAGCGGGGAGGAAGCGCTCAAAGCACTGCTCACGGACGATTTCGCGGTCATTCTGCTGGACGTCCAGATGCCGGGCATGGACGGGTTCGAGACAGCGGCGCACATCAAGCGGCGCGAGCGGACCCGGGACATCCCGATCATCTTCCTCACCGCGATCAACCACGGCCCGCACCACACCTTCCGGGGTTACGCGGCCGGCGCGGTGGACTACATCTCCAAGCCGTTCGACCCATGGGTGCTGCGCGCCAAGGTCTCGGTGTTCGTCGAGCTGTACATGAAGAACTGCCAGCTGCGCGAGCAGGCGGCGCTGCTGCGGCTCCAGTTGGAGGGCGGCGGCAAGGGCGCGGTCGGCGGCAAGGAGTCGGCCGGGCTGCTCGCCGAGCTGTCCGCGCGGCTCGCGGCCGTCGAGGAGCAGGCGGAGGCGCTGTCCAAGCAGCTCGACGACGACTCCGCGGACGCGGCCGCGGTGGCCACGGCGGCCCATCTGGAGCGCAAACTCACCGGACTGCGCCGCGCGCTCGACGCCCTGGAGCCGGGTACCGGCGCGGGCGGTCCCGCGGCGTCACCGGCCAACTGAGGCGCCCTGAGGCTCCCGTTGCCCATGAGCCCCCGTCAGTTCCGCGCCCCGGCAGGGGCGACACGAACGGGTGAAGCTGTGGGCACACGTGTCCGCCGTCGTCTCCACCGGTAACCTCACACCCATGGCCTCACGTCCCTCCGCAGCCAAGAAGCAGCCCGCGAAGAAGGCTGCCGCTCCCGCGAAGGGTCCGGCGAAGAAGGCCGCCGCCGCGAAGAAGGCCCCGGCCAGGAAGGCACCCGCCAAGAAGGCGCCCGCCCGGAAGGCCGCAGCCAGGAAGGCGCCGCCGAAACCGGCGCCCAGCCCCACCGGGGGCGTGTACCGCCTGGCGCGCGCCCTCTGGCTCGGGCTCGCGCACGCGGTCGGCGCCGTCTTCCGCGGCATAGGGCAGGGCGCCAAGAACCTGGACCCGGCCCACCGCAAGGACGGCGTGGCGCTGCTGCTGTTCGGCATCGCGCTGATCGTCGCCGCCGGCACCTGGGCCGACCTCAAGGGCCCCGTCGGCGACCTGGTGGAGGTCCTGGTCACCGGCGCCTTCGGCCGGCTCGACCTGCTGGTGCCGATACTGCTCGCGGTGATCGCCGTACGCCTCATCCGGCACCCGGAGAAACCGGAGGCCAACGGGCGGATCGTGATCGGCCTGTCCGCGCTCCTGATCGGGGTGCTCGGCCAGGTCCACATCGCGTGCGGCTCGCCCGCCCGCAGCGACGGCATGCAGGCCATAAGGGACGCCGGCGGCCTCGTCGGCTGGGCGGCGGCCACCCCGCTGACGTACACCATGACCGAGATGCTCGCCGTGCCGCTGCTGGTGCTGCTGACCGTCTTCGGGCTGCTCGTGGTGACCGCCACCCCCGTCAACGCCATCCCGCAGCGGCTGCGCGCCCTCGGGGTGCGCCTCGGCGTGCTGCACGAACACGAGCCGGAGGAGTTCGGCGAGGACGACGAGCGCTACGAGGAGCAGTGGCGCGAGGCGCTGCCCGCGCGCTCCCGCGGCCGCTCGGGCGGCCCCCGCGCGTACGACCCCGACGAGGCCGAGGAAGAGGCCCTCTCCAGCCGTCGCGGGCGTCCCAGGCGCTCCGCGGTGCCCCAGCCGGATCCGCGGCGCCGGATGGACGCCGTGGACGTGGCCGCCGCCGCGGCCGCCGCGCTCGACGGCGCCGTGCAGCACGGCCTGCCGCCCTCCCCGCTGGTCGCCGACCTCACCCAGGGCGTCAGCGTCGGCGACCGCGAGGAGACCACCCCGGTCCCGGTCCCCGAGGCGCCCGCCACCGCGGACCCCGAGCCCGCCGCCGCCAAGGCCGCCCCTGCGCCCGCCAAGCCGGTCCCGGCCGCCCGCCCCGAGCAGAGCAGGGGCTCGGCCGTACCCGATCTCACGAAGAAGGCCCCCGAGGAGCCGCGCGACCTGCCCCCGCGCGCGGAGCAGCTGCAGCTGGCCGGCGACATCACCTACTCGCTGCCCGCCCTGGACCTGCTCGAACGCGGCGGACCCGGCAAGGTGCGCAGCGAGGCCAACGACGCCATAGTCGCCTCGCTCACCCAGGTCTTCACCGAGTTCAAGGTCGACGCGGCCGTCACCGGCTTCACCCGTGGTCCGACGGTCACCCGCTACGAGGTCGAGCTCGGCCCGGCCGTGAAGGTGGAGCGGATCACCGCGCTCGCCAAGAACATCGCGTACGCGGTCGCCAGCCCGGACGTGCGGATCATCAGCCCCATCCCCGGCAAGTCCGCGGTGGGCATCGAGATCCCCAACACCGACCGGGAGATGGTCAACCTCGGCGATGTGCTGCGGCTCGCGGAGTCCGCCGAGGACGACGACCCGATGCTGGTCGCCTTCGGCAAGGACGTCGAGGGCGGCTATGTCATGCACTCGCTCGCGAAGATGCCGCACATGCTGGTCGCCGGTGCCACCGGCTCCGGCAAGTCGTCCTGCATCAACTGTCTGATCACCTCGATCATGATGCGGGCGACCCCGGAGGACGTGCGGATGATCCTGGTCGACCCCAAGCGGGTCGAGCTGACCGCCTACGAGGGCATCCCGCACCTGATCACACCGATCATCACCAACCCCAAGCGGGCCGCCGAGGCGCTCCAGTGGGTCGTGCGCGAGATGGACCTGCGCTACGACGACCTCGCGGCCTACGGCTTCCGGCACATCGACGACTTCAACCGGGCCGTGCGCGAGGGCCGGGTCAAGCCGCCGGAGGGCAGCGAGCGCGAGCTCCAGCCGTACCCGTACCTGCTGGTGATCGTGGACGAGCTGGCCGACCTGATGATGGTCGCCCCACGCGACGTCGAGGACTCGATCGTGCGCATCACCCAGCTCGCGCGCGCCGCCGGTATCCACCTGGTGCTCGCCACCCAGCGCCCCTCCGTCGACGTGGTCACCGGTCTGATCAAGGCCAACGTGCCCTCCCGGCTCGCCTTCGCCACCTCCTCGCTGGCCGACTCCCGCGTCATCCTCGACCAGCCCGGCGCGGAGAAGCTGATCGGCAAGGGCGACGGCCTCTTCCTGCCGATGGGCGCCAACAAGCCCACCCGTATGCAGGGCGCCTTCGTGACCGAGGAGGAGGTCGCGGAGGTCGTACGGCACTGCAAGGAGCAGATGACCCCGGTCTTCCGCGAGGACGTCACGGTCGGCAGCAAGCAGAAGAAGGAGATCGACGAGGACATCGGCGACGATCTGGACCTGCTGTGCCAGGCGGCCGAACTCGTCGTGTCCACCCAGTTCGGGTCCACGTCCATGCTCCAGCGCAAGCTGCGCGTCGGCTTCGCCAAGGCCGGCCGGCTGATGGACCTCATGGAGTCCCGCAACATCGTGGGGCCCAGCGAGGGGTCCAAGGCGCGTGACGTTCTGGTGAAACCCGACGAACTGGACGGCGTGCTCGCCGTGATTCGCGGCGAATCCGAGGGATAGTAATAAGAGCCGCCCGGTTCCGCACGACGAACACCGGGCGGAGGTACGCCGTGCCGCGTTCGTTCCGGCGTGATCCGGCCGTGCCGTCGTGCTGCGTCTCCGCCCGCCGTGATCCACCCGTTAGAGAGCGGTGGGCAACCGTTTCCCTTTGTCCTACGTCAAGTTGAGCGAGAGGACAGGTGAGCGTCCCTTCTTGGGGTATCCGCCTGTCCAGCCCTCGGAGTGTCGGGCCATTCCGATGGCGTAGAAGTTCCTACCGCCCGGTTGCCCCACCCTTTCGTACCCCCCCTAGACTGAGCTTCCAGCACAGGTGGCTACACGCTCGAAAGGCGCCCCCGTGTCCATCGGCAACTCCCCTGAAGACGAGCGTCCCTTCCCAGACCAGTCCCAGGAAGCCCGAATCTCCGTGGGCCGTGCCCTCCAGCAGGCGCGGATCGCGGCCGGGCTCACCGTGGACGACGTCAGCAGCGCCACTCGTGTCCGCCTCGCCATCGTGCACGCCATCGAGGCGGACGACTTCGGCCCCTGCGGCGGCGCCGTGTATGCGCGCGGCCACATCCGAAACCTGGCCAGGGCCGTCCATCTCGATCCCGAGCCGTTGGTCGCCCAGTACGACGCCGAACACGGCGGCCGGCCCGCGCCGACTCCCGCGGCGCCCCTGTTCGAGGCCGAGCGGATCCGTCCCGAGCGCCGGGGCCCCAACTGGACCGCGGCGATGGTCGCCGCGATCGTCGTGGTGATCGGTTTCGTCGGCTTCACCGCGGTCAAGGGCGGCGACGGCGGCAGCGACTCCAAGTCGCAGCTCGCCGAGGGCTCCACGCCCGCCACCAGCAAGGCGGCCTCGCCCGCGCCCACCAGGGACAAGCCCGCCGACCCGACCCCGGAGCCCACCGACAGCGCCATCGCGGCCGCCCCGCAGGACAAGGTCACCGTCCAGGTCAGCGCGCCCAACGGACGCAGCTGGATCTCGGCCAAGGACCACAACGGGCGGATGCTCTTCGACGGCCTGCTGGACAAGGGCCAGTCCAAGACCTTCCAGGACAGCGCCAAGATCAACCTGATCCTCGGTGACGCCGGCGCGATCGAGCTGTACGTGAACGGCAAGAAGATCGAGGACAGCTTCAAGCCCGGCGCGGTGGAGCGCCTGACGTACACCAAGGGCGACCCGGTCGCGGGCTGATCCGGCCCGCCGCGCGCCCCGCCGACGGGGTCGGCCGAGTTCGGCCAACCCCGTCGACATGGGCTGTCGGTGAGACAAAGTACTCTTGAGCCCATGCCTGAACGCCGTACCGTCGCACTCGTCACTCTCGGCTGCGCTCGTAACGAGGTGGATTCCGAGGAGCTCGCAGGCCGTTTGGAGGCGGACGGCTGGCAGCTGGTCGAGGACGCCGAGGACGCCGACGTCGCCGTCGTGAACACCTGTGGCTTTGTCGAGGCCGCCAAGAAGGACTCCGTCGACGCCCTCCTCGAGGCCAACGACCTCAAGGGTCATGGCAGAACCCAGGCCGTCGTGGCGGTGGGCTGCATGGCCGAGCGGTACGGCAAGGAACTGGCCGAGGCGCTGCCGGAGGCCGACGGTGTGCTCGGTTTCGACGACTACACCGACATCTCCGACCGCCTGCAGACCATCCTGGCCGGTGGCGTCCACGCCTCGCACACCCCGCGCGACCGCCGCAAGCTGCTGCCGATCAGCCCGGCCGAGCGCCAGGACTCGGCCGCCTCGGTCGCGCTGCCCGGCCACGGCCCCACCGACCTGCCCGAGGGCCTTGCGCCCGCCTCCGGCCCCCGCGCGCCCCTGCGCCGCCGGCTGGACGGCGCCCCGGTCGCCTCGGTGAAGCTCGCCTCCGGCTGCGACCGGCGCTGCTCCTTCTGCGCCATCCCGTCCTTCCGCGGCTCCTTCATCTCCCGCCGCCCCAGCGATGTGCTCAACGAGTCGCGCTGGCTGGCCGAGCAGGGCGTGAAGGAGATCATGCTGGTCTCCGAGAACAACACGTCGTACGGCAAGGACCTCGGCGACATCCGCCTCCTGGAGTCCCTGCTGCCCGAACTGGCCGGGATCGACGGCATCGAGCGGGTCCGGGTGAGCTACCTCCAGCCGGCCGAGATGCGCCCCGGGCTGATCGACGTACTGACCTCGACGCCCAAGATCGCGCCGTACTTCGACCTCTCCTTCCAGCACTCGGCGCCCGCCGTGCTGCGCTCCATGCGCCGCTTCGGCGACACCGACCGCTTCCTGGAGCTGCTCGACACCATCCGCTCCAAGGCCCCCGAGGCCGGTGTGCGCTCCAACTTCATCGTCGGCTTCCCCGGCGAGAGCGAGGCGGACCTCGCCGAGCTGGAGCGCTTCCTGACCGGCGCCCGCCTGGACGCCATCGGCGTCTTCGGCTACTCGGACGAAGAGGGAACCGAGGCGGCCACCTACGACAACAAGCTGGACGAGGACGTCGTGGCCGAGCGGCTGGCCCACATCTCCCGGCTCGCCGAGGAGCTGGTCTCGCAGCGCGCCGAGGAGCGCGTCGGCCAGAGCGTGCACGTCATGGTGGAGTCGGTGGACGAGGCGGAGGGTGTGTACGGCCGCGCCGCGCACCAGGCGCCCGAGACCGACGGCCAGGTGCTGCTCACGAGCGGCGAGGGCCTCGCCGTGGGACGTATGGTCGAGGCGAAGGTGGTCGGTACGGAGGGTGTCGACCTGGTGGCCGAGCCGCTGACCGGCTCGCTCGCGTGTAGTGAGGAGGCGGGCAGATGACCGGAGTCCCGGCATCCGCCGCGGGCGGCTCCTCCGGCGCGCAGGGCGCACGGAGCACCGCCGCCGCTGCCGACGGCGTTGCGTCCGAGGTCTCCGGTTCTGCTTCCGCACGTGGTGAAGCCGCCGTCGGCCGGTCCGCCGCCGACGCCGCGGCCGACGGCAGGCCCGCGCGCGGCGGCAAGATCACGGCTGCGGCGGTCAACCAGGCGAGTGTGTGGAACGTCGCCAATCTGCTGACCATGCTCCGGCTGGTCCTGGTGCCCGGCTTCGTGGCGCTGATGCTGGCGAACGGCGGCTACGACCCGGCCTGGCGCTCGCTGGCCTGGGCGGCCTTCGCCATTGCCATGATCACCGACCTGTTCGACGGTCATCTCGCGCGCACCTACAACCTGGTCACCGACTTCGGCAAGATCGCCGACCCCATCGCCGACAAGGCGATCATGGGGGCTGCGCTGATCTGTCTGTCCTCCCTCGGCGATCTGCCGTGGTGGGTGACGATCGTGATCCTCGGCCGGGAACTCGGCATCACACTGATGCGTTTTCTGGTCATTCGCTACGGCGTGATCCCGGCCAGCCGCGGCGGCAAGCTGAAGACCCTGACCCAGGGCGTGGCCGTCGGCATGTATGTGCTGGCGCTCACCGGATGGCTGGCCACACTCCGGTTCTGGGTGATGGCCGCGGCGGTCGTCCTGACCGTTGTCACCGGCCTCGACTACGTAAGACAAGCCATTGTGCTGCGCAGGCAGGGAATCGCCGAGCGCGCGGCGGCGTTGGAGGAGACGGAAGCGTGAGTTCCCCGACCACCGAACTGGTGCGACTACTGACAGTGAGGGGCGAGACCCTCGCGGTCGCCGAGTCGCTCACGGGTGGTCTGGTCGCGGCGGAGATCACCGCGGTTCCCGGGGCCTCCAAGGTGTTCCGGGGCTCGGTCACCGCCTACGCCACGGAACTCAAGCACCGGCTGCTGGGCGTCGACGCGGCCCTGCTGGAGCGGCACGGAGCGGTGGATGCGCAGGTCGCGGCCCAGATGGCGGCCGGGGTACGCAAGGCTCTGGACGCCGACTGGGGCATCGCGACCACCGGGGTCGCCGGCCCCGACCCGCAGGACGGCCGGCCGGTCGGCACGGTCTTCGTGGCCGCTGACGGGCCGCTGACGCCGCCCGCGCCTTCCGCCGGTGGCGGAAAAGTGGAGGCCCTGCGGTTGAACGGCAGCCGTACGGAAATCCGTAGGGAGAGTGTACGGAGCGTACTCGCCCTGCTCCTGGAGCGGATCGCGGGCGAACAGTTCGGAAATGAGCGGGCACAGGATACGGAACGGAACGGGGGGTTTTGATGTTTGCAGCCCTGAGTGAACACGACATCGCTCCCCGCACGGCCGCAGCGCGAGGCGGTACGGTGGGGCGTGAAGGATGCGGCTACGCGGTCCGAGGAGGGAGCCACCGATGATTCTGCTCCGTCGCCTGCTGGGTGACGTGCTGCGTCGGCAGCGCCAACGCCAGGGCCGTACTCTGCGCGAAGTCTCCTCGTCCGCCCGAGTCTCACTCGGCTATCTCTCCGAGGTGGAGCGGGGGCAGAAGGAGGCTTCCTCCGAGCTGCTCTCCGCCATCTGCGACGCGCTGGACGTACGGATGTCGGAACTCATGCGTGAAGTGAGCGACGAACTGGCGCTCGCCGAGCTGGCCCAGTCCGCCGCGGCCACCGAGCCCGTACCCACGCCGGTCCGTCCGATGCTGGGTTCCGTCTCGGTGACCGGTGTGCCACCGGAACGGGTGACCATCAAGGCGCCCGCGAAGGCGGTGGACGTGGTCGCCGCCTGACATACGCGGCGCCGCGCCCGACGGGCACAGCCAGACACAGCCAGACATGCACGAGGCCCCGGCCGGGCTTCTCGGGAAGATCCCCGAGGGAGCGCGGCCGGGGCCTCGTGCTGTGCGCCCGTATGCGCCTGATGCTGTACATCCGTATGTGTGTATGTATGCGCTCCTATGCGTCCGTTTGCCCGGTATCGGTGGGGCGGTCATGGTGGAGGGACATGTCGGCCATGAGGGCCGCCGGAGCGCCGGAGGAAGCGGATGTACGTCGTGAAGAGCCCGTTGGCCGACGCGGACCTGAAGACCGTGGCCGAGGCGCTGCAAGGCGCGCTGGTCGATCTGGTGGACCTGTCCCTGGTCGCCAAGCAGATCCACTGGAACGTCGTCGGGCCCCGCTTCCGTTCCATCCACCTCCAACTGGACGAGGTCGTCGCCTCCGCCCGCATCCACTCCGACACGGTGGCCGAGCGCGCCTCGGCGCTGGGTGTCCCGCCGGACGGCCGTGCCGCCACGGTTTCCTCGACCAGCGGCATCAAAACCACGCCGTCCGGGTGGATCAAGGACGGGGACGCGGTCGGGGCGATGGTGGACGCCCTCGGCTCCGTCATCACCCGGATGCGGGAGCGCGTGCACACGACCGAGGAGCCGGACCCGGTGTCCCAGGACATCTTCATCCAGATAACCGCCGACCTGGAGAAGCATCACTGGATGTTCCAGGCGGAGAACGCGTAGCGTCCGCCGGTGCCGCCGGGTAGCGGGTGCGAGCCGGCGTCCGGCGGGAGGTGGTGCGCATGACGGGGCGGGCGGTGCGCCGGACGCTGGCGCTGGTCTGCGGCGGGCTCTGGTGGTGGGCCGTGCTGCGGCTCGCCCTCGGGCAGGGCGCGGGCGTGCTGGAAGCCGCCGTCGCGGCCGGCGGATGGGGGCTCAGCGTGCTGCCGGTGCACTGCGCGCCGAGGGGGAAGGCGGAGGGGGAGCTGGAGCCGGGGCGGTGGGCCGCGGCGTGGCGGGCGGGGAAGACCGGCGTCGGCGCCGATGTCGATGCCGACGGACTGCCTTCGCAAGGGTGTTCGGGGCGAGTCCCGGGCCCGTGAGCAGTCGGGTTCGGCGGGTGCTTCAGGGCGGGTACGACAGTGCGTCAGGTGGGGGTACGACGGTGTCGCTCGCGCCAGCGCTGGGGGGAGCCCGGCGCCGGGGCGGGACCGGTCTGGCAGCCGGGGCACCAGTAGGTGGGGCGGTCCTGGGAGCCGTCGCCCTGGTCGGCCACCCGGACCGGGGTGTGGCAGCGCAGACAGGGGCGGGGCGCCCGGCCGTACACGAACAGGTCCTGGTGGCGCAGTCCCGTTGTCTGGCGGACCGGGCGGTCGCGGTTGGCCTCCAGCAGCCGGTGGGCGAGGCCGGGGAGCTTCTCGGCACGGTCCGCGGGGAGCGCGCCGATCGGCAGCCAGGGGGTGGCGCCGAGCAGGAAGCACAGCTCGCTCTTGTAGATGTTGCCGATCCCGGCCAGATTGCGCTGGTCGAGCAGGGCCTCGCCGAGGGGACGGGCGGGGTCCGTGCGCAGATTGGCCAGCGCGCGCTCCGGGTCCCAGTCGGGGCCGAGCAGATCGGGACCGAGGTGGCCCACCACCCGCTCCTCCTCGGTGGTGCGCAGCAGTTCGAGCACTTGGAGGCGGTAGCCGACGGCCGTGCGCTCGTCGGTGCCGAGGATCACACGGATCTGGTGCCCGGGACCGCCGCGCCAGCGCTCGCCCGTGCCGTACACCTTCCACGCGCCCTCCATCCGCAGATGCGTGTGCAGGGTCAGGCCGCCCTCGATACGGGTGAGCAGATGTTTGCCGCGCGGAACCGTGCTCAGCACCCGGCGGCCGGTGAGATCGACGGTCGCGTACCTCGGCACCCGGAAGTCGCTGCGGATCAGCACCTCACCCGCGAGCGCCTCACGCAACCGCCGCGCGGCCTGCCAGACCGTGTCACCTTCGGGCATGGGTCAAGGGTGCCATGGGGGGAGGCGGGGTGGATGGGGAGAGGGCGTCGGCAGAGCGTCGATGAGGGTGGGGCGCGAGGGCCGGCGGGATCGGTGGAGGACCCGGGGCAGGGGCGGGTCCGTGCCTCGGTGCCTCGGTGCGGCGGCACTCGCTCCGGGCTCCATGCCCGGGGACTCCATCCGTCTTGGCCGGGCGGCCCGGCCGGAGGTCGGCCGGGAGCGCCCAGTCTCGCGCCCCCTCGCGTGCCCCGGCTCACGCCCTCAGGCGCAGCCCCCGTGGTGTGGCCACGAAGCCCGCCGATTCCAGCAGGGTTCCGATGGGGGAGGTGAGGGCCGGGGTGTTGTTGATCCGTTCGACGGTGACCGTGCCGAGGGAGCCGGCGCGGGCGGCGGCGGCCAGGGTTTCGGCGGCCGTTCGCAGCCGGGAGTCGTCCGTGGCCGTGGTGTCCGGGGTGAGGGGCCAGGCGAGGAGTGTCTTGCCGCCGCGCTCCATGTAGAGCGTCAGCTCGCCCTCCACCAGGACGACCAGGGAACCCGCCTTGCGGCCCGGTTTGTGCCCGGCGCCGGTGGGCGGCTCGGGCCAGGACAGGGCCGCGCCATAGGCGTTCGCAGGGTCCGCCGCGGCGAGGACGACGGCACGGGAGTCGGCGGAACGGTCCCGGCCGTGGCTCCGCTGCGGGCCCCGGTCCCCCCACGGGGAGCCCGAGCCGTGGCCGGTGGACCCTGCGCCGCCCCGGGGGCCGCCGTAGCCGGGGGCGGAGAAGGGGTCGGCGAGGTCACGGGGAGAGCCATGGCCGCCGGGATCGGTCGGCGGCCAGGTGAAGTCGCCGTCGAGACCGGGGTGGGCGAAGCCCGCGTCGGCGCCGGACGGGGACGGGCTGTGGCCGTGCGGGCCGCCGTCGGTGCCGGGGAAACCGTTCGGATCGGTGGGTCCGAGTGCCGGGAAGGGCGCGGGGAAGCCGGCCGCCGGGGCGGCCAGGGACTCGCCCCGGTCCCGCGCGTTGGACACCGCGCGCAGCCGGTCCACCGCGCCGTCCATGGCGAACTGGGCCGCGCCGAGCCCCTCGACCACATAACCGCGCCTGGCCTGGCCGCTGTCCTCGAAGGCGGACAGCACCCGGTACACCGCCGAGAAGCCGCCCTCCACGCCCTCCGCGGCGACCGCGCCCCGGGTCACCACGCCGTGCCGGTCCAGCAGGGTGCGCGCCAGCGCGTGCGCGCGCACCGTGGGGTCCGGCTCGGCCGCGGGCAGCAGGGACCAGCGTCCCGCGACGGTCGGCGGGCCGGTACGGGAGGCCGTACGCGCCGCAGCCGTCAGGGAGCCGTAGCGCCCGCGCGGCACCGCGCGCTTGGCACGATGGGCGGTCGAACCCGCCGTACGGCCCGAGCCCAGCAGGGAACGCATCGGCGCCAGCGTGTCATTGGTGAGCCGGCCCGACCAGGCCAGGTCCCAGAGGATGTCGGCCAGTTGGGGATCGGTGGCGTCGGGGTGCGTGGTGGCGCGGACCTGGTCGGCGATCTGCCGGAAGAACAGGCCGTAGCCACCGGACAGCGCGTCCAGGACGGACTGGTGGAGCGCGGTCGGCTCCAGCGGGTGCGGTGGGGGGAGCAACAGGGGTGCCGCGTCCGCCAGATAGAGGGAGACCCAGCCGTCCTTGCCGGGCAGGGCGCCCGCGCCCGCCCACACCACCTCGCCGGCCGCGGTCAACTCGTCCAGCATCGACGGCGTGTAGTTCGCCACCCGGGACGGCAGGACCAGCTTCTCCAGCGCGGAGGCGGGCACCGAGGCGCCCTGCAACTGCTCGATCGCGCGCACCAGTCCGTCCACGCCGCGCAGACCGTGTCCCTTGCCGATGTGCTGCCACTGCGGCAGGAACTGGCCGAGCGCGGCGGGCGGTACCGGCTCCAGTTCGTGCCGCAGGGCCGCCAGGGAGCGGCGGCGCAGGCGCCGTAGCACCGTGGCGTCGCACCACTCCTGGCCGATGCCCGCCGGATGGAACTCGCCCTGCACCACCCGGCCGCTCGCGGCGAGCCGCTGGAGGGCGCCGTCGGTGATCGCGACGCCCAGGCCGAAGCGGTCGGCGGCGGTGGCCGAGGTGAACGGGCCGTGCGTACGGGCATAGCGGGCGAGGAAGTCGCCCAGCGGGTCCTTGACCGGCTCGGTGAAGGCCTCCGGCACGCCGACGGGCAGCGCGGTGCCGAGCGCGTCGCGCAGCCGGCCCGCGTCCTCGATCGCCGCCCAGTGGTCGGCGCCGGAGATCCGGACCTTGATCGCCCGGCGGGCCCCGGCCAGCTCCCGCACCCAGTGCGGATCGGCGCCCCGCGCGACCAACTCGGCCTCGGTGAGCGGGCCGAGCAGCCGCAGTACATCGGCGACGCCCTCCACGTCCTTGACCCGGCGGTCCTCGGCGAGCCACTGGAGTTCGCGCTCCAGCTCGGTCAGCACCTCGGCGTCGAGCAGTTCGCGCAGCTCCGCCTGGCCGAGCAGTTCGGCCAGCAGCCGGGAGTCCAGGGACAGCGCGGCGGCCCGGCGCTCGGCCAGCGGGGAATCGCCCTCGTACAGGAACTGGGCGACGTACCCGAACAGCAGGGAGCGGGCGAAGGGGGACGGCTCCGGGGTGGTGACCTCGACCAGGCGCACCTTGCGGGACTCGATGTCGCCCATCAGCTCGGCCAGGCCCGGCACGTCGAAGACGTCCTGGAGGCATTCGCGTACGGCCTCCAGGACGATCGGGAACGAGCCGAACTCGCTCGCCACCTGGAGCAGTTGGGACGCGCGCTGACGCTGCTGCCACAGCGGGGTGCGTTTGCCCGGGCTGCGGCGCGGCAGCAGCAGGGCGCGCGCGGCGCACTCGCGGAACCGGGAGGCGAACAGGGCCGAACCGCCGACCTGTTCGGTCACCACCTGGTCGACCTCGCCCTTGTCGAAGGCGACGTCCGCCGCGCCCACGGGCGGCTGCTCGCCGTCCGCGGGGAAGGGCGCGCCCGGCTTCATGGGCTCCTGGTCGAGCAGGTCAAGGCCCATCAGGTCGGCGTCGGGCAGCCGTAGCACGATGCCGTCGTCGGCGTGCATCACCTGGGCGTCCATGCCGTACCGCTCGGACAGCCGGGCGCCGAGCGCGAGCGCCCAGGGGGCGTGCACCTGGGCGCCGAAGGGGGAGTGGACGACGACCCGCCAGTCGCCCAGTTCGTCGCGGAAGCGTTCCACGACGATCGTACGGTCGTCCGGGACATGGCCGCAGGCCTCGCGCTGCTCCCGCAGATACGCCAGTACGTTGTCCGCCGCCCACGCGTCCAGGCCCGCGGCGAGCAGCCGCAGCCGGGCGTCGTCCTCGGGCAGCGAGCCGACCTCGCGCAGGAACGCGCCCACCGCGCGGCCCAGTTCGAGCGGGCGGCCCAGCTGGTCGCCTTTCCAGAACGGCAGTCGGCCCGGCACGCCCGGCGCGGGGGAGACCAGGACCCGGTCGCGGGTGATGTCCTCGATGCGCCAGGAACTCGTGCCCAGCGTGAAGACGTCGCCCACCCGGGACTCGTAGACCATCTCCTCGTCCAGCTCGCCGACCCGGCCGCCGCCCTTCTTGGGGTCGCTCCCGGCGAGGAAGACCCCGAACAGACCGCGGTCCGGGATGGTGCCGCCGGAGGTGACCGCCAGCCGCTGGGCACCGGGGCGGCCGGTGACGGTGCCGGCCACGCGGTCCCACACCACCCGGGGGCGCAGTTCCGCGAACGCGTCCGAGGGATAGCGGCCCGCGAGCATGTCGAGGACCGCGGTGAACGCCGATTCCGGGAGCGAGGCGAAGGGGGCCGCGCGGCGGACCAGGGCGAGCAGGTCGTCGAACTGCCAGGTGTCCAGGGCCGTCATGGCGACGAGCTGCTGGGCGAGTACGTCCAGCGGGTTCGCGGGCACCCGCAGGGACTCGATGGCGCCCGAACGCATCCGCTCGGTCACCACGGCCGCCTGCACCAGATCGCCCCGGTACTTGGGGAAGACCACGCCGGTGGAGACGGCGCCCACCTGGTGTCCGGCGCGGCCGACACGCTGGAGCCCGGAGGCCACCGAGGGCGGCGACTCCACCTGGACGACGAGATCGACGGCGCCCATGTCGATGCCCAGCTCCAGGCTGGAGGTGGCGACCACGGCGGGCAGCCGCCCCGCCTTCAGGTCCTCCTCGACCAGCGCGCGCTGCTCCTTGGACACCGAGCCGTGGTGAGCGCGGGCGATCACCGGGGGCGCGCCCTGGGCCGCGCCCGAGCCGCCCATCAGCTGGGCGGGGGAGTGGTGTTCCGCCAGCGGCTCGCCCGTCGCCCGCTCGTACGCGATCTCGTTGAGCCGGTTGCACAGGCGCTCGGCCAGGCGGCGGGAGTTGGCGAAGACGATGGTGGAGCGGTGCGACTGGACCAGGTCGGCGATCCGCTCCTCCACATGCGGCCAGATCGACGGCCGCTCCCCGCCGTCGGCCGCGTCGGTGGCCGGGGAGCCGCCCAGCTCGCCCATGTCCTCGATCGGTACGACCACCGAGAGGTCGAACTCCTTGCCGGACTCCGGCTGGACGATCTCCGCCTTGCGGCGCGGCGAGAGGTAACGGGCGATCTCGTCCACCGGGCGCACGGTCGCCGACAGGCCGATCCGGCGGGCCGGCTTCGGGAGCAGTTCGTCGAGGCGCTCCAGGGAGAGCGCGAGATGCGCGCCGCGCTTGGTGCCCGCGACCGCGTGCACCTCGTCCAGGATCACCGTCTCCACGCCCGTGAGCGCGTCGCGGGTGACCGAGGTCAGCATCAGGAAGAGCGACTCGGGGGTGGTGATCAGGATGTCCGGCGGGCGGGTGGACAGGGCGCGGCGCTCGGCGGGCGGGGTGTCGCCGGAGCGGATGCCGACCTTGATCTCGGGTTCCGGCAGGCCGAGGCGGACGGACTCCTGGCGGATACCGGTCAGCGGGCTGCGCAGATTGCGCTCGACGTCGACCGCGAGGGCCTTCAGCGGTGATACGTACAGCACCCGGCAGCGCTTTCGCGGGTCGGCCGGGGGCGGGGTCGCGGCCAGCTGGTCCAGGGCGGCGAGGAACGCGGCCAGTGTCTTGCCGGAGCCGGTCGGCGCGACCACCAGCACATCCGAACCCGCCTGGATGGCACCCCACGCGCCCGCCTGGGCCGCGGTGGGCGCGGAGAACGCCCCCGTGAACCAGCCGCGGGTCGCGGGGGAGAAGCCGTCGAGGGCCCGATGTGCGGAGCTGACCATGCGTCCATCCTGCACCCGACCACTGACAATCGGGCTGACCTGGGCAAATGCCCCGCCGTCGGAGGTGGGCGAGGGGCGGGGCGTGTTCGCCGCGGCGGACAATGGACCCATGGCAGGCACGGCTGGACGGCGGGAGTCCCGGCCGCCCCGCGAGCGGGCGGGACGGGCGGTGGAGCGGGCGCGGCACTGGCGCTACGAGGAACTGCCCGGCGTCGATCTGCTGCGCGCCCGGTACGTCCACAAGACCTTCGTGCGGCACACCCACGAGAACTTCGTCATCGCCGCCATCGCCGACGGCGTCGAAGTGTTCCACCACGGCGGCTCCGACGTCTCCGCGGGCGCGGGAGCCCTCGCGCTGGTCAACCCGGACACCCCGCACACCGGCCGGGCCGGGGTCCCGGAGGGCTGGCGGTACGGCGCGGTCTATCCCGCGCCCGAGGTGGTGGCGGCGATAGCGGCGGAGACCAGCACCCTGCGCGGCGCCCCCGGCTTCGTCAGCCCCGTCCTCGACGACCCCGCCACCGTCCGCCTCGTCCACGAGGTGCTCCGGGCCGCCGAGGAGGGCAACGCGCTGGCCGCCGACACCCTGCTCCGGGTCGCCGTGACACGGCTGCTCCGGCTCAACGGCGGCACCCTGCCCGAGCGGCGGCCACGCACGGCCGGGGCCCGGATCGCGGCACGCGCGCGGGCCGTGCTGGAGGAGCGCATGGCCGAGCCGCCGACCCTGGAGCGGCTCGCCACCGACCTCGGGACCAGCCCGTTCGCGCTGCTGCGGGCCTTCCGCGACAGCTACGGGATGCCACCGCACGCCTGGCTGACCGACGCCCGGGTGCGGCGCGCGCGGCTCCTCCTGGACACCGGTACCCGGCCCGCCGAGGCGGCCGTCGCCGTCGGCTTCACCGACCAGCCGCACCTCAACCGTCACTTCGCCCGGATCGTCGGCGTGCCCCCGGGCGCCTACCAGCGGGAGCGCAACGACGTACGAGGGCGCAAGAACGTACAAGACTCGGGCTGACGTTCGCCCGTAGCGTCCCGGGCGTGGCACAGCAGCGGACAGCACCAGTGGACATGGCAGACATGGCGGACGGGGCGGGCGGGGCGGGCGGGGCGGCCAAGCCCGACGCGGCGGTCGTACGGGACGCCCTCGGGGTCGGCGTCGCCGTAGGGCTGTCCGGGTTCGCCTTCGGGGTGACCTCGGCCGGCGGCGGGCTCGGACTCCTCCAGACCTGCGCGCTCAGCCTTCTGGTGTTCACCGGCGCCTCCCAGTTCGCCCTGGTCGGAGCGCTGGCCGCCGGAGGCAACCCGTACACGGCGGCGGCCGGGGCCTTCTTCCTGGGCATCCGCAACGCCTTCTACGGGCTGCGTCTCTCGCAGCTGCTCGCCCTTCCGCGCGCGGTGCGGCCCCTCGCCGCCCAATGGGTGATCGACGAGACCACGGCGGTCACCCTGGCGCAGCCGTCCCGGCGTGCCGCCCGGATCGGCTTCACGGTCACCGGAGTCACCCTCTACGTGCTGTGGAACCTCACGACCCTGCTCGGCGCGCTGGGCGCCAAGGCCATCGGCGACACGCGCGCGTGGGGGCTGGACGCGGCAGGGCCCGCGGTGTTCCTGGCCCTGCTCGCGCCGATGTTGAGGACGGCCACCGAGCGCGCGGTCGCGGGCCTCGCGGTGCTGCTGGGGCTCGGCCTGCTGCCCGTACTCCCGGCCGGTGTGCCGGTCCTGGTGGCGGCTCTGGCCGCGCCGGTCGCCCTGTTCGTGTCCGGGCGGCGCGGGCCTCGTGAGACCGAGGACAAGGCTGTGGAGGAGGGCCGGTGAACACCTGGATCGCGATCTCTCTGACCGTGCTCGGCTGCTACGCCGTCAAGCTCGCCGGTCTGCTGGTACCGGCCCATGTCATCGAACGGCCCGTCGTACGGCGGCTCGCCGCGCTGCTGCCCGTCGCCCTCCTCGCCGCGCTCACCGCACAGCAGACGTTCGCCCAGGGGCACGCGCTGATGCTGGACGCCAGGGCCGCGGGGCTCGGGGCGGCCGCCGTGGCCCTGGTGCTGCGCGCGCCGTTCCTGGTGGTCGTCGGCGCGGCCGTACTGGTGACGGCGGGCGTCCGGGCCCTCGGCGGCTGAGCGGGGGTTGAGGAACATCGGAACGAAAACCGGCGCGAAGCCCGTGGAGGGCTTGAGAGCGCTGTGACCTGGGGTTCGGCGGGGGCGGAGCCTTCGGCAGTCGTGTTGATCACTGACTGTCTGGAGGTCCGGGGTGCCGGTCGAGTTTCTGACGGATGAGCAAGCCGCGCAGTACGCGGCGTATGACGGGGCGCCGTCCCGTACGGAGTTGGAGCGGTTCTTCTTCCTGGACGATGCGGATCGGGCGCTGATCGAGCCGAAGCGGCGGGCACACAACCGGCTCGGGTTCGCGGTGCAGATGACCACGGTGCGGTTCCTCGGGGTGTTCCTGGACGATGAGTTCGCCGAGGCGGAGGCGGAGCTGCGGGCGTGGGTGGACGCGCGGGCCTGGACGACCGGGGAGGGGCCCAAGGCCCTGTTCGACGCGGCGGCGGGTTGGCTGCGTGAGCGGCGGGTGCCGCTGCCCGGGGTGACGACGCTGGCCCAGCTGGTGGCCGCGGTGAGGGAGGCGGCGAACCAGAGGCTGTGGGACCCCTCTACGGGCTGCTGAGCACCGGTCAGCGTGCGGTGCTGGACTCCCTGCTGACGGTGCCGCCGGGCGCCCGGGTGTCGGAGCTGGACCGGCTGCGCCGGGGTCCGGTGCGGATCTCCGGGCCGCAGATGAAGTGGGCGTTGGAGCGGGCGTCGGCGAAGCCGGCCGCCGCGTTCCAGATCGTGTTCGACACCACCAGCGAGCAGGTCGACACCGACACCGGGGAGATCAGCCCGCCAGAGGAGGAGACGCTGGAGGCGATGTGGGAGCGGATCGAGCCGGTGGTGCCCCGGCGTGAGCTGGCGGCGGCGATCGCCGCGCTGTTCGAGCTGACCCCGCCGCTCGACTCGGACGCCGACGAGGCATGGCGGGCCCAGCTGGTCACCCGGTTCGGCACCGTGCGGCCGTTCCTGAAGCTCCTGGTGACGGTGGTCGACTTCGGCGCCACGCCGGAGGGCCTGCCGGTCCTGAAGGCGTTGAAGCCGCCGCCGGACCTGATGGGATGCAAGAAGCTGCTGAACGGAGACGCGGGGGAGCAGGCCAAGCCAACCGTTCTCGCCTCGCTCAACCTGCCCGCCGAGGCGGGGGAGCATCTGGCGGCGCGGGCCGCGCTGCTGGACGGCACCTACCGCGAGGTCGCCGCGCGGGTGCCGGTGAACTCCCAGATCGTGTTCGACGACGACGGCCGCCTGCACTTTGCCGCCCTGGAGCCGGAGCCTGAACCCGCCTCCCTGCGTCAGCCGCGAGAGGCGGTGGAGGCGGTGCTGCCCCGGGTCGACCTGCCGGAGGCCCTGCTGGAGGTGTTCTCGTGGACCGGCGCCGACCAGGCGTTCACCTCGGTCACCGGCGGCGAGGCCCGGCTGAAGGGTCTGCACGTGACGATCGCCGCGCTGCTGGTCGCGCACAGCTGCAACGTCGGCTGCACCCCGGTCATCGGGGCCGCGGACGCGCTGAAGTACGGGCGCCTGTCCCATGTCGACCAGACGTATCTGCGGCTGGCGACGTACCGGGCCGCGAACGCCACGCTGATCGACTACCAGGCGGCCATCCCGCTCGCGCACGTCTGGGGCGGCGGCCTGGTCGCCTCCGTGGACGGCATGCGGTTCGTCGTCCCCGTGCCGTCGGTGTACGCGCGGCCGAACCCGAAGTACTTCGGGCGCCGGGGCGGGGCGACCTGGCTGAACATGATCAACGACCAGGCGGCGGGGCTGGGCGGGAAGGTGGTGGCCAGCACCCCGCGCGACTCGCTGTACGTGTTGGACGTCCTCTACGACCGCGACGGCGGCAAGCCCCCCGCGCCGCCGATTACGGCGCCTTCCAGGACGCAGCCCGCGGCCGGGCCGACCTCGCCAGGATCGAACGTCACTGGGAGGACATCCTTCGGATCATCGGCTCCATCCACACCGGCGCCGTGCGCGCGTACGACGTGATCCGGATGCTGTCCCGCGACGGCCGGCCCACCCCGCTCGGCGACGCGATCGCCCACTACGGGCGGATCGCCAAGACCCTGCACATCCTGCGCCTGGCCGACGAGCCCGGCTACCGGCGGCAGATCAAGAGCCAGGCGAACCTCCAGGAGGGTCGCCACTCCCTCGCCCGGAAACCCTTCCATGGCCGGTCCGGGCAGCTCTACCAGCGCTACCAGGACGGCATGGAAGACCAGATCGGCGCCCTGGGCCTGGTCCTCAACGCACTCGTGCTGTTCAACACGCGGTACATGGACGCCGCGGTGAACCAGCTGCGTGCGGACGGCTTCGACGTCCGTGACGAGGACGTGGCCCGCCTCTCCCCGTTCGTGCGGCATCACGTCGACATGCTCGGCCGGTACTCCTTCCAGCTTCCCGGCCTGCCCGGCGGCCTGCGTCCGCTGCGCGATCCGGATGCCATCGACGAGGAATGACCCGGTCCCGCGCCGCCGGATGGGAGGACCCTGGAGCTACGGCCAGGAGGTACGTCCGGCGGTGCGCATAACGAGATCTCCGACAGAGCCTGGAATTCCCCATCCCGGTCACCGGGGGTGGGCGGCATGGGGCTCCGCAGGTGGCCGCAGGCGGTTGGAGCGGTTCTTCGGGCAGGTGCCGCCCGTCAGGGCTGCCGGGTCGACGGTGTGCTGGTGGATTGCGCGTTCTGTTCCTGTCTGGTCGTGGCGGACCAGCTGGCGAGTAGCTTCAGGCCGTCCTCGGCGGCGGTTTTGGGGGGCGCGCTGTAGACGACCACGCTCAGGCCGCTGTCGTCCGGCAGGCTCATGGTCTCCTGATCGAGTTCCAGTTCGCCGACGAGCGGATGGTTGAGGCGTTTGGTGCTCTCGCGGAAGACATGGACGTCGTGGGAGCCCCACATCACGCGGAAGGTGTCGCTGCGGGTGGACAGTTCACCGATCAGGTTCGACAGTTCCCGGTCGTAGGGGCTTTTCCCCGCCTCGACGCGCAGCGCGCCCACGGCGAAGCGGGCCATGCGCTCCCAGTCGGTGTAGAACCGCCTGGCTGCTGGATTGAAGAACGCGAACCGGGCGACGTTCGCCCCGCATGTCGGGTCGGCGTACATCTCCGAGTACAGGGCCCGGCCCAGCGGGTTGGCGGCCAGCGCATCGAGGCGGTTGTTCATCACGTATGCCGGCATCCCCGGCATGCCTTCGACGATCCGCGCCACGCTCGGCCTCACCGTCGGCCGGACCTCCCGCTGCCGTGCCCGCGCCTTGGGCGCCGGTCCGACGGCGCGGGCGAGGTCGTACAGGTACATGCGCTCGGTGGCATCCAGTCGCAGTGCCTGGGCGAGGGCGTCCAGCACGCTGTCGGAGACACCCCGCAGGTTGCCGCGCTCCAGGCGCGTGTAGTACTCGACGCTCACCCCGGCGAGCGTGGCGACCTCGCCCCTGCGCAGTCCGGGCACCTGCCGCCGGCCGTAGGTCGGCAGACCCGCCTGCCCGGGGGTGATCCTCTCGCGTCGGGAGCGGAGGAATGCGCTGACTGCGTCCCGGTTGTCCATGCCGACCAGGGTAGGCAGGCCGCGCGCGGGGTGGGGGGTCCCTGCCAGTACCCCTCGCAGCAGAGACTCCCCGGTCACGGCCGTCTGCCGTTGCATGGTGCGTGCCCCGATCCCCGGGGCCCGACCGGTGCGAGGACGCAGGCCCCCCGGACGGCCGACCTTTCTTGGTTCTTGTACCGGAAACAAACCTGAAGGGCACGCGAGATGAGCAACCAGATGAAGACGGTGACGGGGAGCCCCGCGGAGGTCGTGCGAGGGCTGTATGACGCGCTGAGCAAGGGCGACGTGCCGGGTGTCCTGGCCAAGCTCGACCCTGAGGTGATCGTCGACGAGCCGACCCAGCTCCCCTACGGCGGCGTGCACCAGGGCCGCGAGGTGTTCGTGCAGTCGATCCTGGGCGCGATGATGGGCTACGCCAACGTCGCCATCACCGATGCCGAGGTGTTCGAAGGCCCGGCCGGTGTCATCGGAACGCTCACCGGAACGCTCAGGGCCCACACCACCGGTGAGGAATTCCCGCTGACCATGGTCGAGATCCACCAGGTCGAGGACGGAACGGTGCGCAAGATCGACGTCTACACCAAGAACCCCCACGAGCTCGCCGCGTTCTACGCGCGCGCCGAGGCGGGCACCCGCTGACGACGGCACCCCTTCACGAGTCCGGCCGAGTTGCCTCACGGCAGCGCAAGCAGCCCGGCCGACTCATGCCCAGGCCCAGGCCGTCGCATCGATGACCCCTGTCCGCATCAGCGACACCGCGACCGGCCACGCGCACCACACAGCGAAGGACACACCATGACCACCACCTGGTTCATCACCGGCACCTCCTCAGGCTTCGGGCGACTGCTCACCGAACGCCTCCTGGCCCGTGGCGACCGCGTCGCCGCCACGCTCCGCCGGCCCGAGGCTCTCGACGACCTCCGCGCCGAGCACGGCGACCGGCTCTGGACCGCCCAGCTCGATGTCACCGACACCGAGCAAGTGCGTCGCGTCGTCACCGAGGCGTTCAAGACCCTCGGCACGATCGACGTCGTCGTCAACAACGCCGGTTACGGCGTCCTCGCCTCCGTCGAGGAGGCATCCGACGAGCAGATCCGGCGCGTCATCGACACCAACCTGCTCGGCTCGATCCAGGTCACCCGTGCCGCCCTCCCGCACCTGCGCGCCCAGGGCCGAGGCCGCATCCTGCAGGTGTCCACCGCGGGCGGTCAGACCACCTACCCCAGCCTCGGCTACTACCACGCCTCCAAGTGGGGCATCGAGGGGTTCTGCGAGACCGTCGCCCACGAGATCGCGCCGTTCGGCCTGGCCCTGACCATCATCGAGCCGGGTGCGACCCCCACCGGCTTCGGCACGTCGCTCGACATCGCACCGCCCCTGCCCGAGTACGAGAACACCCCCGCGGCCGACACCCGGCAGGCGTTCCTCGGCGGCCACTTCCCGGTGCCCAACAGCGCGGAGAAGCTCACGGACGCGATGGTCGACCTCATCGACTCCGGCGCGACCCCGCTCCGCCTCCCGCTCGGCCCCGACACCTACGAAGACGTCCGCGCCGCCCTCACCGGCCGGCTCGCCGAACACGAGGCTCATCGCGACATCGCCCACTCGGTGGCGGCCACAACCGACCGGTGACCGAGACCAGGCGTCAGTCGGCGCCGACGACGAGTGACTAAAGCGGGTTCGCCGTACTCGGCGATGTATGCCGCGCGGTTCTCCGCGATGACCGCCCGGCCGCCCGCTGCGGTGAGGTGGTCGACCGAGGAGACGGCCGGCACGTGCCGCCCGTCGGCGTTGGACGTGATCAGTGCGATCCGGCGGGCCAGTTCGGCGACGACGCTGGGAGCCGACTCGACCGGCACGGACCCCGGAGGACCTTGGCCGACTGCGCCCCTGGCGGCGTGGGCGCGCAGAGCGGCGGCGGACGGCGGTACGCGTCTGGCCGTGGTGTGGTTCACGGTAGGGCACACCGCTGACAGCAGGGTCAGCGGCGCGCGTCGCCGGGGGCCAGCAGACTGGTCAGCTCCGAGATCGCCTCGGGGGACGGCTTGAAGTAGCGGCGGACGTTCTCCGGCTTCTTGTGCCGCGACTTCGCCATCAGCATCAGCAGGGAGGCGCCCTGCTCGCCGAGGTGGGTCAGGGCGGAATGGCGGTACTCGTGCAGGTCCCAGCCGGTGCCCGGCCCGCGTACGGCGGTGTGCTCGTCCAGCAGGGCTCGGGCCTGGCCGTAGGAGAGCCGGGCCGGGCCGGTGTCCGGGCACACGTCGCGCGGGCTGACGACCTTCCCCGGGCCGGGGCGGCGGTGGGTGACGAACACCGGGCCCCGGGTCCGGCCGCGCAGTAGCCGGGGTAGGAGCCGGGCGGTGCCGGCGTCCCAGTAGACGGTTTCCAGCACGAAGTCCTCGCGCGCCTGGCCCCGGCGGGCCTTGCTCCGGGCGCCCTTGGCCTTCACGGGACAGCGGCGCGCGGCGAGGTCCAGGTCCTCGATGTTCACCCCAAGGATCTCCTCCGCGCGGGCGGCGGTCTTCTAGAGCATCCGCCACAGCGTCTTCTCCCGCAGGTGGACCTCGCGCCGGGCGATGAGCCGGTCCACGGCCATCTTCGAGCGGGCCGGGGTCTCGGAGTCCGGCACCGCCAACCGCTTCGTCCAGGCCGGGACCGCCGGGCCGTCATAGCCGTACTCCGCGCACCAGCCCAGCCACGACAGCACCGCCACCCGGCGGGCGGCCCTCCCCGATCCGCTCGGCCGTCTTGCCGACGCCGGTCGCGTAGCTGCGGACCGTGTTTCGGTTCCGGAGCGAGTCGAGGAAGGCATCCACCACCGCACGGACGGTCAACGCCTTCCCGGCCGGCAGTTGCACGAGGGTGGGCACCGCTCTCCCCTTGCTACAGATAACAGGGCCGCTTCACGCGCGGCCCGGAGAGCATCACCGCAGCTCACAAACCATGCTCCCGCAGATAAAAGGGCGTTATCCGTGGGACGACTTCAGACCGGTCCCGCGACCGACGCTCCGTCAGCCGCCCACCAGGGGCGACGGAGGCTCAGCGCCGGTTTTCGTTCCGATGTCCCTCAACCCCCTGAGCGTCCGTACACCGGGCCCGAACCGGCATCAGGCCCGAACCTGCGCCGGTCCCGAACCCGCGCCGGGTTTGATCCTGATCAGCCCACGAAGCGGCCGTACGCCCGCAGCGTGCACAGCGCCTCGATCGTCACCATGGCGCGCGCCTCGAACGCGGGGACCGGTGCCCACGGGCGGCGGCGGGCCGGCCAGCCGCCGTCCTCCTGCTGTCCGGCGGCCAGGTGGTCCAGGGATCGGGTCATCTCGTCGTCGGTGAACCAGGCGCGCGCGAGCGATGCGGGGCTCTTGGCGAAATCGTGCGGGAAGTGGTGCGGGCCCGGCCCCGGATCACCCCGGTGCGCCGCCTGCTGGGGGACCCGGCGCTCTCCCGCCACCGGACGGTCCGGGCCCAGTGCCACGAGCCGCTGCGCGCGCACCAGGCGCCCGAGCCGGTCCGCGGCGGCCTCCGCGCGCGGGCGGTCGGGAACGGAGTCCAGGAAGGCGACGGCGGCCAGCACCTCGTACGGACGCGGCTGTTCCAGGTTCGCGACGGCCCCCCAGCAGAAGTCGGTGGCCCGGAACAGCCAGGCGTGCCACACCTCGTTGCGGTGCAGCAGCCCCACCACGGGGCCGGTGGCCGGCAGCGAGCCGCGGGAGGCCGCCTGCGCGGGTGTGTCCGACCCCGTGGGAGAGCCCTGGACGAGTGGCGCCGCCGGATACCCGCGCCCGCTCGGATGGACCACCGGCAGCGCGCCGTCCGCCGTGGAGACGGAGGTCAGATAGCGGCACACACGCTCCACGCGCTGCCCGCCGCAGCGCCCGACGGCGTCCAGGACGCGCAGCGCGTGCGCGGTGTGCAGGGGCCGGCTCACCGGCCCGCGCAGATCGGGCTCCAGGGCGTGCCCGTATCCGCCGTCCTCGTTGCGATAGGCGTCCAGCGCCGCTTCCACCGCGTCCGGGGCGCCGCGCAGGAAGTGGTACGCGAAAAGGCGCTGTTCCAGCACGCGCGCGGTGAGCCACATGAACTGTTCGGCGCTGAAGAGCGGGGAGCGCGCCGGGGGCGTGCAGGGGAGTGGGGAAGCTCCGGTTTCGGCCATGCGTCAGACCGTAGGACGGAATGCGGCCTTGGCAAGCGGTCCCGGGCGGGGCCCACTCTCAGGGGCGGAATACCGGTTACACGCGGTTGACGGTCTCCTAGGACATGGCTTCGGGCATGTTCTCCCTTCCTTGTCACATGTACGAGGCTTGTCACATGGACGAGGGCGCCGCGAACGCGAGGACCGTGTTGTGGCCTCCGAAGCCCAGGGAGTGGCTGAGGGCCAGGCGGACGGTCTGGGGGCGGGGCGCGCGGGTGACGATGTCCAGGCCGGCGGTGGTGTCGTCGGGGGCGGAGAAGTTCGCCGTGGGAGGCGCGGTGCCGTGCGCGATGGTCAGGACGGTGACGGCGGCCTCGATCGCGCCCGCCGCTCCCATGGTGTGCCCGAGGACGCCCTTGGCCGATGTGACCGAGGGGGGCCTGCGGGGGTAGAGATCCCTGATCACGGCCGCCTCCACGGCGTCGTTGAGGCGCGTGCTCGTCCCATGGGCGTTGACGTGGTCCACGTCCTCGGGGCGCGCGCCCGCCCCCGCCAGAGCCGTCATGGTGGCCGCCCGCAGCCCCGTCCCCTCGGGATGCGGCGCCGTGGGATGGTGGGCGTCACCGGTGCTGCCATGGCCCGTGAGCAGCGCCATCGGCACGGCCCCGCGCGCCCGTGCGTGCGGCTCGCGCTCCAGGAGCAGCACACCGCAGCCCTCCCCCAGGACGAAGCCGTCGCGGTCCTTGTCGAACGGGCGCGAGGCACGTTCGGGTTCATGGTCCCGGCGCGACAGGGCGCCGAGTTTGGCGAACGCGGACGCGCACAGCGGGGTCACCATGGCGTCGGTCCCCGCGGCGACGGCGATGTCACAGGCGCCGGTGGCCAGCAGCAGAGCGGCCGTGACGGCGGCCGTGGCGCCCGACGCGCAGGCCGTGGAGGTCTGGAGGGAGGGGCCCGTGACGCCCAGTTCCAGGGCCAGTTGGCCCGCCGCCATGTTGGGCAGGAACGCGGGCAGGGTCATCGGCGAGAGAACACCGTGACCGGCGGTGAGCAGTTTGCGGTGCTGGGCCTCCAGCGTGCCGACCCCGCCCGCCGCCGTGCCCACGACCACCGCCACCCGCGCCGGGTCCCATTCCCCGGGGTCCAGACCGGCGGAATCCAGGGCCTCCTGGGCGGCGGTGAGCAGAAAGCGGGTGGCGGGGTCGAACCGCCAGCGTCGGCCAGGGCCCGCGTCCGGCGGGGGCACGCGGCAGGACATGGTCACCGGGCCGTCGTGCAGGGCGGGATCGGTGCGTGCCGCCGGCCTGCCCGCGCACAGGGTCTCCCACGTGGGGCCGACTCCGATCCCGCCCGGGGTCACCAGTCCGAGCCCGGTGACGGCGATCCGGTCGCTCACCGCCCGGGTCCGTCGTGCGGCACCGGCTCGTCCCGTAGCGCCAGTTGCTCGCTCACCGCGCGGGCCACCTCCGCGACGGTCAGCTCGGCGGACGCCCCCGAGTCGTCCAGTGGGATGCCCCACTCCTCCTGGAGGGTGACGTAGAGCTCCACCACGGCAAGGGAGTCCAGGTCGAGTTCGCCGAGAGTGGCGGTGGGCACGATGCGGTCGGCGGGGACCTCGAACTTGTTGCGCAGCAGGGACGCGAGACGGCTGTGGACACGGTTCACAAGACGCTCCTCGAAGAGGCGAAGGGATGGTCGGCGGACGGCGGTTGTTCCGACAAAGGGGTGACGTCGGGCCAGTTGAGGGCGGCGGAGGCCCAGGTGAGTCCGCCGCCGAACGCGGTCAGCAGCGCACGCTCACCGGGTTCGACGCGGGCGTGGACCGAGGGGTCAGCCAGCACCAGCGGGATGGAGGCGGCGGCCGTGTTGCCGAGTTCGCCGATGTTGCCGAACCGGTGGGCGGGCGCGATCCCCAGCCGGTCCGCGACCGAGTCCAGGATGCGTTGATTGGCCTGGTGGCCGACGAAGGCCCGTACGGTCTCCGGTGCCCAACCGGCCCCTCGTAGCGCGGAGTCGGCGGACCGGGTCATCCGGCGGACCGCGTGCGCGTAGACCGCGCGGCCCCGCATACGGAAGTAGTGCCCGGCCGGGTCGGTGCCGGGCAGCTCGCGGGGGTGCCGGGAGCCGCCGTAGGGGATGGTGATGAGATCGCCGCCGCTGCCGTCGGAGCCCAGGTCGAGGGCGCCCACGGCACCGGGTTCGGCCGTGTGGCCCGCGGTGACGAGGACCGCGCCCGCGCCGTCGCCGAAGATCGGCGCGGTCTCCCGGTCGAGCGGGTTGACGATGGTGGTGTAGGTGTCCGAGGCGATCACCAGCACCGTGGCGCAGGTACCGGCGCGGATCAGCGCGGTCGCCATGGCCAGGGCGTACAGGAAGCCGGAGCACACCGCGGAGAGGTCGAAGGCCGGTATGCCGTCCAGGCCGAGCCGGTGTGCCACGGTGGGCGCGGTGGCCGGGCAGGGGTGGTCGGGTGTGCCGGTGGCCAGCAGCAGCATCTGGGGGCGCCGGTCCCCGGCGGAGGCGAGGGCCGCCCGTCCGGCGCCGACGGCGAGGTCCCCGGTGCTGGTACCGGCGTCCGCGTGGCGCCTGCGGGCGATGCCGGTGCGTTCCCTGATCCAGGTGTCGTCCGTGCGCAGCCCGCCGCGCGCGATCACGGTGTCGTTGTCGACCACCCGCGGCGGGAGGCAGGCGCCGATGCCGGTGATGACGGCGGTGGTGACGGCGGTGGTGCCGTCCGGCGAACCGGTGACCGGGGGGCGCACGGGGGTGCTGAGGGTTTCGTCCAAGGGTGGTCACTCACTTCGCGGCGAAGGGCGAGGGGGGCTTGGGGTGGCCGGCCAGGCCGCCGTCGGCGACGGACAGTCCGCCGTCCACGACGAGCGCGTGCCCGGTGACGATGGAGGAGGCGGGGGCGGCGAGGAACAGCGCGGCGCCGACCACCTCGTCCGCATCGGCCCAACGGCCCATCGGCACATGGCTGGTGAGCCAGTCGGACACCGGGCCGGGCGCGCTGGCGAAGGCGGTCATGTCGGTGCGGGTCCAGCCGGGGCACAGCGCGTTGACGCGGATGCCCTGCCGTGCCCAGCCGACCGCGAGACTCCGCGTGAGCGATATCTGGGCCGCCTTGGTCGCGGCGTACGCCTCCATCATCGGGGCGCCGACGATCCCGGCGGCCGAGGACATCAGGATCAGACTGGCGCGCGCGGACTCGGCCAGGTGCGGGTGCGCCGCCCGGCACAGGGCCGCCGTGGCGTTGAGATTGACGGCGACGACCGCCTCCCAGTCCTCCTGGCGGGCGTGCTGGAGCGGGGCCATCAAGGGGCTGCCGTCCGCCGCGGTCGGCAGGGTGCCCGCGTTGTGGACGACGATGTCCAGGCCGCCCAGCGCCGCGCTCGCCCGGTCGACCAGCGCCTCGGCGACATGTGGCCGGGCGAGGTCACCGTCCAGGGCGACGGCCTTGCGGCCACGTTCCTGTACGGCGCGCACGGTGTCCTCCAGGGCGGGCAGGGTCCGCGCGGTCAGTGCCAGATCGCATCCGGCGTCGGCGAGTGCCTCGGCGACCGCCTTGCCGATGCCCCGGGAGGCGCCGGTCACCAACGCGCGCGCGTCGTCCAGGCGGAACAGGTCCATGACGTTCATCGAGCGGCTCCTTGTGAGGTGGGCCGTCCGGCCGGCCGGTCGGCGGACGGTGCGGATCGCGGGCCGGGCGCGGGGTCCGCGGCGACGGCGGGCGCGCCGCTCCAGGTGAGCAGCGCGCTGCCCCAGGTCATGCCGGCGCCGAAGGCGGCCAGCAGGATCCGGTCGCCGGGTTTCAGCGGCCGGGTGCCGACGGCGCGCGCCAGGGCGTAGGGCGTGCTGGCGGCCCCGATGTTGCCCACCTCGTCCCCGACGACCACCAGGCGGTCGTCGGGGATGCCGAGGTCGGCCCCGATCCGCCGCAGCAGTACGGGGTTTGGCTGGTGGGCGACGACACAGTCCACGTCCGCCAGGGCCAGTCCCGCCCGGTCGAGGGCGTCGGTGATCAGACGGGGGAAGACGTCTGTGATGAACCGGCCGATGGCACGGCCGTCCATGCGGATGAAGTGGTCGCGGCCGGCGAGCGTGGCCGCGCTGGCCGGGCGGCGGCTGCCGCCCGCGGGAATGAGCACCCGGTCGGCGAGCGCGCCGTCGGAGCCCAGGCTGAACTGCCCGAACCCCCCGGGCTCGGCCACCGGCCCGAGTACGGCGGCCGCCGCTCCGTCGGCGAACAGGACGGCGGTGCCCCGGTCGGCCGGATCGAGGAACCGGGAGTACGCCTCGACACCGACGGCGACCGCGTACCGGGTGCCCTCCTCGGCCGTACGCAGCCAGTCGTGGGCCACCTTGGCGGCGAACAGCCAGCCCGAGCAGGCGGCGCTGACGTCGAGCGCGACCGCGCGGCCGGCTCCGGTCAGCGTCTGGATCCGGCAGGCGGTGGCCGGGCCCAGCTCGTCGGGGGTCGAGGTGCCGCAGATCAGCAGGCCGACGTCGGCCATGTCGAGACCGGCGGCCCGGACCGCCGAACGGACCGCGTGCGCCGCCAGGTCGGAGGCGGCCTCGCCCGGGGCGGCGACATGGCGTTCGCGGACGCCGGTGCGTTCGCTGATCCATTCCGGTGTGACACCGGCGCCCGCGGCCACCTCCGCGTTGGTGCGGACCGTGGAGGGCAGATAGGTGCCCATGCCCAGGACACCGATGGGGCGGGTGTACGTCATGTGATGGCTCCTCGGGTCCAGGTGAGCGTGGCCCGCAGCGCGGCGTTGTAGTCGGCCGCCGCCAGCGGGGCGTCCGTCGCCCCGTCGCCGTGCACGAACGCCTCGGTGAGCAGGGGCAGATGCGGGCGCAGTTCGTCGCAGAGGCGGTCGATGACGTCGGTGAGCGCCTGGACGTCCGCGGGCCGCAGGGTCTCGTGCGCGAGCAGCGAGGCGGACCAGCGCCGGGCGGCCATGGCCCCGTGCAGGGTGGCCAGCGCGCTCAGGACGGTGTGCGCGCTCTTGTCGCGGACCTCGCCGAGCACGTGTACGACGTCCTCGGCCATCAAGCCGTCGGCGTACAACTCGCCCAGGAGGCCCGCGTCCTCCAGCAGCGGGTTCCAGGCGTCGAAGGGGGAACCGTGCTTCAGGACACGCAGGCGGTCCGCGAGGTGCGCGGCGAGCCCGGCCCGGTGGGTGCGGGCGATTTCCGGCCACCAGGACGGGGAAGTGGCCAGGGGTCGCGCCGCGCCGGTGGCCGGGGCGGGCGTGTCCGCGCTCTCCTCGACCAGGGAGCGCCCGATGTCGTACAGGATGAGCTGGCTGTCCCCGCCCGCCGCGTCGAAGGCGTGGTGGAAGCCGTGATATCCGGCCAGCCGGTTGACGTCCAGATGACCGGAGAAGCCGCACCTGCGCTGGCATTCCGCGCTGACCTCGGTGGCGAGCCGTACGGAGGCCGCCTTGTAGGCGGCGAGCGGCCGGTTGACGGCCGTCCACGGGGTAAACCCCATCGCGTCGGTGTCGTCGCCGCCCGAGGGCGCGGCGAGGGATTTCGTCCACAGGGCGCGCGCCCCGTGCGCGGCGCAGGTCAGCGCGAAGGCATCGGCCAGCGCGCCGAGCACCGCGCGCTGCTGGGTCCGGTACGACAGCAGCGGGGCGCCCGGCGCCAGTCGGCTCTGGGTACGGCGCTGCCGCGCGTAGTTGACCGCCTGTACGGCGGACTGGCGGGCGGTCGCGGCGGCCACGGCCGGCATGAGCGCCCACAGCCCCTGGCCCACCCGCAGGGTGCGCTGGAGCCGGCGCTCGGTCGATCCGGCCGGGTCGTGGAAGGCGCCGTCCGCGCCGATGACCGCCCCGTCGGCCAGCCAGTGGGCGGCGGGCACCCGCAGCCGCCGGAACCGTACGAGGACGTAGTCCAGGGGCAGCGCGCCCAGGCCGATCGGCGACGACAGCTCGACGCCGGGCAGCGGACCCGTGCGGTCGGTCAGGTCGACCACGAAGCCGAAGACCCCCCGGTCGGTGCCGTCCGTGAACAGGCGGGCGAGCACCACCGCCGTCTGGGGGACGTCCAGCGTGCCCGCGCTGCCGAACTTGGCGGCCTCGGCGTCCGGCGTGTCCAGGACGAACTCCCCGGTCGCCAGGTCGCATGTGGCACGGGTCCGGGTCGCCAGATGGCTGTTCGCCTGGCCTGCCTCGGTGATCAGGTAGACGCCCTTGGCGCGGCCGGCGGTCAGGGCGGCCATGCGCTCCGCCAGATAAGCCGGATCGGGACCGAGTTGGGTCATGGAGCCGAGGCAGAGCGTGTGGTGCACCAGCGCGGCCAGGCACAGCGGCGGATCGGTGACGGCGGCCCAGGCATGGACGGCCGCGAGCCGCGCCGGGTCCTCGAAGATCTTTTCCGGGGCGGGGAGGGCCTGGCCCATCAGGCCGAGGTCGCGGAGCAGTTGGGCGCCGCCGGACGGGCCGGTGCCGGTGCCGGTGCGTGGCCTGGAGAGGCTTTCGGGAGGGCACGGGCCGTGCAGGATCCGGTGCAGTTCGGCGCACGCGGTGACGGGCAGCGTGTCGGTGAGCATGGGTGGGCCTCCGGGGGAAGAGGGGGGTCACCGGGGGAGAGGGTGTTGCTGGAGGAAGGGGGGTGTCACCAGGAGAAGTCGGGATCCGTGAGCGGCGCGTGCACGGGCGGCCCGCCGCACGGGTCCAGCACCCGGCGCGCCGCGGTCGCCAACGCGTCGCCCGTGCCCGCTTCGAGGAGCACGCCCGGGCGGCAGGTGTGCAGTTGGTGCAGCACGGTGGGTACGACGGCGGGTTTGACCAGGCAGTCGGCCAGGCCGAGGCGCAGATCGTCGTCCGGGCGGTAGCAGCGCTGGGCCACGGCGGAGAACACCGGGCAGCGGGCCCTGGACCAGGAACGGGCGCGCAGCAGGGCGGCGAACGCCTCGGCCTGCGGGGCGAGCGCGGGGTGGTGCGAGGAGAACGGCAGCCGCAGCCGGACGGCGGACATGCCCCGTTCCCCGGCCGTCTTCTCCACCCGGATCAGGTCGGCCGAGGGGCCGGATACCACCACCGTGCGGTCGTCGTTGAGCACCGCCACCACGGTGTCCGCGGCGCCGGCCGTCGCGAGCAGCCGGGCGGCGTGGTCCGCCGCGCAGCCGAGCACGGTCAGCCCGCCCGGGCAGAGGGCCAGGACCCGCGTGAGATCGAGGGCCGCGCGTGCCCCGTCCGCCACCGTGAGCACACCGGCGGCGGCGACCGCCGCGATCTCCCCGAAGCTGACGCCGACGACCGCGGCCGGTGGTCCGTAGACGCGGCTCAGGGCGTGGTGGACGGCCAGCGAGGCGCCGTACCCGGCGAGTTGGAGGGTTCCGGCGGGTGCCTCGGCGAGTTCGCGCGTGCTTGGCGGCCGGGAGCCCAGTAAACGTGTCGCGAGAAGGGGCAGATCGTGTTCGGCGGCTATGTCGTCGAGCTGTCCGAAAACCTCGCCCACGGCGTCACGCACGACGTCGGCGGTTCGTACGGCGCGGACCAGAGAAGTGACGGAGAAGTCACCTTGCCCGGGGAACAGATGAACGGGACGCTTCCCTGAGGGCCGGGAAGGAAGTCCGTGGGTGGAACGGGTGGACATCGGGCACTTTCCTTCGATCAAGGGGGCGATGCGCGCGGGACGAGTGGTGGGGGTCCCGCGGGGCTGTGGTCGCCGCGGCTCTTGGCGCGTTCCGAGCCTGCCGGAACCGAACGCGTGAATATGGCTCCGCAAGGGGGCGGATTTGTTGAACCCGAAATGGCGTTGAACGTTCGTACTGACGACCGGTCGCTCGGGACAGGAAGAGCAACGTGCGATCGCCCCGTACTCCGAACCAGGCCCTGCGGATCCTGCTGGCCGAGGCAGACTGGAGCGGCGCCCGGCTCGCCCGCGAGGTCAACGCCCTGGGTGCCGCCCAGGGAACCCCGTATCACTACGACCGCACCACGGTCGCCCACTGGCTGACGGGCAGCCGGCCGCGCCCTCCCGTGCCCCAGCTCGTCGCGCAGGCCCTCTCGCGACGCCTCGACAGGCGGATACGCGCGGAGGACACTGGGCTCCTCGCCCCCGGCCGGCCGAGCCCCGACGGGGAGAGCACGGGCGAAGGAGGCGCCGTGGCACGCCTGGACCGGATACTGCACGGCACCTGCCGATGCGGTCTCGCCCTGGCCGACCCCTACGCCCTGCTGGCGGCGGGCGGACCGTACGACTCCCCGCTCACCGAATCGCGGCCCCCCGCCCCCGCGCCCGGCCCGCCGACCCGTGTCGGCATGAGCCAGGTGGCCTCCGCCCAGGAACTTCTGACCCTCTTCTCACGGACGGACAGCACCTTCGGCTCCGGCTCGGTCCGCGTCCCCCTGCGCCAGTACCTGTCGACCACGCTGCTGCCTTGGCTGAGATGCGACATGAAACCCGCCGTACGACGGGAGTTGTTCACCGTGGCCGCACAGCTCGCCTACCTGTGCGCGTTCGCCCACTTCGACATGAACCACCATGCCGCCGCCCAACGCCTCTACCTGACGAGCATTCAGCTGGCCCAGGAGGCGGGCGATCCGATAGGGCAGGCGCTCGGACTGCGCGGTCTGAGTGTGCAGGCGCACGCCCTGGGGCGGTTCGCGCAGGCCCAGGACCTGGCCGAGGACGCCGTACGCGTCGGCGCCCGGTACACGCCACCGCACCAGCAGGCCTTCCTCTACGGCCAGTTGGCGGTGGCGCGCGCGGCGGCCGGCGGGTCCGGCGCCGTCGGCCTGCTCACCTCGGCCGAACGGTGCCTGGAGAGATCGGCGAGCGGCGCCACCTCCGTCGGCGCCTTCCACCAGGGCTCGCTCGCGCTCCAGCAGGCCGTGGTGGCCAGGAGTTCCGGCGACCTCAGCGGCGCCGTCCGGGCCCTCCAGCTGTCCCGGCGGTACCGGCCCGCCGAGGAGTGGCGGGCCGCGGCGCTGGGGGCCGCCGAACTGGCCGAGACCCAGCTCTCGGCCGGCCACCTCGACCAGGCGTGCCACACCTGGCAGGACTTCCTCGACGTCTACCCGCACATCCGCAGCGCCCGCGCCGACGACCGGCTGCGCGGACTGCACGCCGCGCTCCGGCCGCACTCGGCCCACCCCGCCGCGGCGGCGGTCCTGGCCCGCGCCCGCGTGATGCACTCCCGGGCCGCCCACGACCACCGGCACGGCAACAGCAACAGCAACAGCAATGGCAATAGCAATAGCAATAGCAATGGCAACGACCCGTCTGGGAACGATCGTTGATCCCATAGCACGAGAACCCGCCCGCGTCCCGGCCCGACTGCTCCAGCAGAGTGAAAACGGGATCGGCGGTGGAGGGACGGACGATCTCGCCGGTTGGATGGCAGCGCCGTACCCCGGTCACTCATTCCCTTCGTATGACAGCAGGAAAATGAACCGCAGCGTCCTGTCCGAAGTGTTCCGCGCCACCCTGCGCGTCCCTCCCGGCACCCTCACGGTCGCCACGTCCTTCACCCACCCCGCGCGTGGCCGGGTCGACTGCCCCGCCCACGGCCTGCTCGCGGCACTGACCCGCAACAGCGGGCTCGTGCCGCGGAGCCGGGCCCTGCCCGCCGCGTGTCTGCACGAGCACCTGCCCGACGCGGCGACCACGGTCTTCGCCGTCACCTATGAGAGACCCGAGGGCGGCCATCACGGACTGGCCCTGGCGGCGGACGCGAAGGACGCGGCGGCGCTGGCTTTCGCGGGCCGGCAGATCGACTCCTTCCGGGCCGTGCTGCGCACGCGCCGGCTGCTGTACGTCATGGCGCCGACGGCCATCGCCGACGGCCGGGTGCCCGCGGGCTCCGTGCCCGCGCAGACGGCCGCCGCCCCCTCCTGGGAGTCGTGCGGATGCCCGGCGACCCGCGCGTGCCCCGCGACCCGGAACGCGAACAGCGCGCTGCACCGGTTCACGGACCGGGGGGACGAAGTCGTCGTCGTGGGTTCCCAGGCCGCGGGACCGCCGCCCTGGGAGGCGCGGACCACCGGCGCCGCGCCGGTCGCGGTGCGCTCACGGCAGGAGGCGGAGTCCGTCGCCGTCGGCGATCCGGACCGCCTCGCGTTCGTGGTGACGCCCGGGTCCGTGGTCTCCGAGGTGGCGGCCGTCCTCAAGGTGCTGCGCCGCCGCTACCCCCGGCTGCGCGGCCAGCACCCGTCGGAGTGGTGCTACACCATGGAGGACCTCCACACGGCGGTCGCCGCGGCGCTGAGCCAGTCCGACGCCCTGCTGGTCGCCGGACGCCGCTCGGCCCCCGCCGTCCGTACGGCCGTCTCCCAGGCCGCCGAGGCCAAGCTGCGGGTCCATGACGTCACGACGCCGACGAGCCTGCGCCCGCAGGACATCGACGCGGCGACGATCACCCTCGTGGACGCCACGCCCGACGGCCGCGGGCGGCGGGAGATCGGCCGGATCATGAACGGCCTGGGCCCGGCGAGCCATGTCCGCCGCGAGGTCCGCTCCTCCCCGGAACCGCTCCTGGTGCCCCGCTCGTCCCCGGCACGCTGATCGGCCGTCTGCACCGCCTCCCTCTCGCCCACCCGCCTGGGCGTGCCCGCTCTGGTTCTACGCTGCGTACGTACGCGCGCTTCCTGCCCGACGCGGGCAGGCGGGGTGCGAGAGGCGGAAAACGTGCAGGTCATAGCGGGTATGGAGCGGGATTCATGCGGTTGACGGTCTTCTGGCAGCGGATGGCGGAGCACTTCGGTCCGGGGTACGCCGAGACCTTCGCGCGCGATCACGTGATGTCGGAGCTGGGCGGGCGCACGGTGAACGAGGCGCTGGACGCCGGCTGGGCGGCCAAGGATGTGTGGCGCGTGGTGTGCACGGTCATGGACGTGCCGGGGGAACGGCGCTGAAGACGCCCCGGGTCGACTCGCTCCATGGGGCGAAATGCCCCGTACGCCCGATGTGAAGTCGACGCTACGGCACCGATCGGTCACGAAAGCCGCAGGTGGGCGCCGCTTGTCGGTGGAGTGGGCGAGACTTGGCGCGTGGCACGCACTGACGAGGACACCGAGCAGCTGACCCGGCCCGCGGAACCGACCGGCCCGACGGCGACGACCGACCGGCCACCGGTCGCCGACGCCGTCACGCCGGGCGCCGTCACCCAGGACGGTGTTATGCCGGAGACTCGCACGCCGGACGGCCGCATGCCGCGCTGGCTGCCGCGCGCCATGGTGCTCGCGCTCACGCTGATCGCCGCCTTCCAGCTGGGCAGCTGGGCCTTCCATCAGCTCACCGGGCTGCTGATCAACATCCTGATCGCGTTCTTCCTGGCCCTGGCGGTCGAGCCCGCCGTGAGCCGGATGGCCGCCCGCGGCATGCGCAGGGGGCTCGCCACCTTCCTGGTCTTCTTCCTCCTGACCGTCGCCGCCGCGGGGTTCGTCACCCTGCTCGGGTCGATGCTGGCCGGTCAGATCATCAGGATGATCGAGGGCTTCCCGGACTACCTGGACTCGCTCATCCACTGGATCAACCAGACCTTCCACGCCAACCTCAGACGGGTCGACGTCCAGGAGGGACTGCTGCACTCCGACTGGCTGCGCAAGTACGCGCAGAACAGCGCCGCCGGTGTCCTCGACGTGTCCCAGCAGGTGCTCGGCGGCCTCTTCCAGCTGCTGACCGTGGCGCTGTTCTCGTTCTACTTCGCCGCCGACGGCCCCCGGCTGCGCCGCGCCCTGTGCTCGGTACTGCCGCCCGCGCGCCAGTCCGAGGTGCTGCGCGCCTGGGAGATAGCCGTCGACAAGACGGGCGGCTACCTCTACTCGCGCGGCCTCATGGCGCTCGTCTCCGGCGTCGCGCACTACATCCTGCTGCAAGCCCTGGGCGTGCCGTACGCACCCGTGCTCGGCGTCTGGGTGGGGCTGGTCTCGCAGTTCATCCCGACCATCGGCACCTATCTCGCGGGCGCGCTGCCGATGCTGATCGCGTTCACCGTCGCCCCCTGGTACGCGGTGTGGGTGCTGGTCTTCGTCGTGATCTACCAGCAGTTCGAGAACTACATGCTCCAGCCCAAGCTGACCGCCAAGAGCGTCGACATCCACCCCGCCGTCGCCTTCGGCTCGGTCATCGTGGGCACGGCCCTGCTGGGCGCCGTCGGCGCGCTGATCTCCATCCCCGCCGTGGCCACCCTCCAGGCGTTCCTGGGTGCCTACGTCAAGCGGTACGACGTCACCGACGACCCCCGCGTGAACGGGCATCGGGTGCGGGCGCAGGGCGGCTCCGGCGTGCTCGCGCGACTCAGGGCCGCGCGCGCTCGACGGTAGCGGCTCTCCCGCACTGCGGCTTTGAAGCAGCACCCCGACACGACGGGGTGTCGCTTGACACGAAAATCGAACATCCATTCCCATGAAGGCTCCGGCGGGGCTGTGGACCGGGGGTTTGGTCATGGTTCGGGTAGATATGCACCCCGGTTATCCACAGGCCGGACCGGCGTCGGGGCGCATTGTCAGTGGCAGGCGTTAGCGTCTTTGACGTGAAGCGATCGACTCAAGCAAACCGGGTGGAACCCATGGCAGGAACCGACCGCGAGAAGGCGCTCGACGCCGCACTCGCACAGATTGAACGACAATTCGGCAAGGGCGCGGTCATGCGCATGGGCGAGCGGTCGAGGGAGCCCATCGAGGTCATCCCGACCGGCTCGACCGCCCTCGACGTGGCTCTCGGCGTCGGCGGCCTGCCGCGCGGCCGTGTCGTGGAGATCTACGGACCGGAGTCCTCCGGTAAGACGACCCTGACGCTGCACGCCGTGGCGAACGCGCAGAAGGCCGGCGGCCAGGTCGCGTTCGTGGACGCCGAGCACGCCCTCGACCCCGAGTACGCGCGCAAGCTGGGCGTCGACATCGACAACCTGATCCTGTCGCAGCCGGACAACGGCGAGCAGGCGCTGGAGATCGTGGACATGCTGGTCCGCTCCGGCGCGCTCGACCTGATCGTCATCGACTCCGTCGCCGCGCTCGTGCCGCGCGCGGAGATCGAGGGCGAGATGGGTGACAGCCACGTCGGTCTCCAGGCCCGTCTGATGAGCCAGGCGCTGCGGAAGATCACCAGCGCGCTCAACCAGTCCAAGACCACCGCCATCTTCATCAACCAGCTCCGCGAGAAGATCGGCGTCATGTTCGGCTCCCCGGAGACCACGACCGGTGGCCGGGCGCTGAAGTTCTACGCCTCGGTGCGTATCGACATCCGCCGCATCGAGACCCTGAAGGACGGCACCGAGGCGGTCGGCAACCGCACCCGCTGCAAGGTCGTCAAGAACAAGGTCGCGCCCCCCTTCAAGCAGGCCGAGTTCGACATCCTCTACGGCCAGGGCATCAGCCGCGAGGGCGGTCTGATCGACATGGGCGTGGAGCACGGCTTCGTGCGCAAGGCCGGTGCCTGGTACACGTACGAGGGCGACCAGCTCGGCCAGGGCAAGGAGAACGCGCGCAACTTCCTCAAGGACAACCCCGACCTGGCCAACGAGATCGAGAAGAAGATCAAGGAGAAGCTGGGCGTGGGTGTCCGGCCGGAGGAGCCGTCGGCCGAGCCCGGTGCGGACGCCGCGGGTGCCGCCCCGGCCGAGGACGCCGCCAAGGCGGCCGCCGACACCGCCAAGACGGCCGCCGCCCCGGCCGTCAAGGCCACCAAGCCCAAGGCCGCCGCTGCCAAGAGCTGACCGTGACACGACGAACCGACTGGTCCGAGTACGAGTACGCCACCCCCGGTGCCTCACGGGGGAGGGGCACCGGGGACCACCCGGCGTATGCCCCGGGCGGTGACGACGGGTACGCGGCCGGTGGAGACGACGCATACGGGGGCGGCACCCCGCCGGGCGACGGGAGCGGTGAGCCGTACGGGGGCGACTCGTTCGGTCCCGGCTCCCGGGGCGGCCGGCGGCGGGGGCGTCGACGGCGCGGCTTCGGGGAGCCGTCCGGTGCCGGTGAGGACGAAGGCGCTCCCTCCTCGTCGAGGGCCGAGCGGGGGGAGTCTTCGGGGGACCCGGCTGAGCGGGCACGGGGGATCTGCCTGCGCCTGCTCACTGGGACCCCGCGCACCCGCAAGCAGCTCGCGGACGCCCTGCGCAAGCGGGAGATCCCCGAGGAGGTGGCCGAGGAGGTGCTGTCGCGGTTCGAGGAGGTCGGACTGATCGACGACGGCGCGTTCGCGGACGCCTGGGTGGAGTCCCGGCACCACGGCCGGGGGCTGGCCCGGCGGGCCCTCGCCCGGGAGCTGCGTACCAAGGGGGTCGACTCGACGCTGATCGAGGAGGCCGTCGGACAACTCGACTCCGACCAGGAGGAGGAGACCGCCCGGGAACTCGTCGCCCGCAGGCTGCGGGCCACCCGGGGGCTCGACCGCGACAAGCGCATCCGCCGCCTCGCCGGGATGCTCGCCCGCAAGGGGTATCCCGAGGGGATGTCCCTGCGCGTCGTCCGCCGGGCTCTGGAGGAGGAGGGCGAGGACGCGGACTTTCTCGGGGAGTCCGAGTCCGACTTCTGACGGGGCGTCTGCGGGGGAGCCTCGATGGGGGCGACGCGTGGGACGAGGGGCGCCGGGGCGTTCCGTCGGGCCGACGGACGAGCCGGTGGTGCGAGGGGTGTGACAAGGGCCCGGAGGGCGAGTCGACGGGCTGTCGGGCGGGCTGAGGGACGGCGGGGGCGGGCCGTCGGGCACCCGGCCCGGCTCTGGCCCTGGCTCGGCGAGGTGTGCCGGTGAGATGCCGCGGCGGGACGTGCTGATGGGGGCGCCGACGAGAGGCCGTGGCGGCGGGACGGGCCGGCTGGGACGGCGACGGGGGGATCACCCCCGGTCCAGGACACCGGGTCGCCGCACTGTGCCGACACCCCTGGATCCAGGAGCCTGGAGGCACGCCCCCGGAGCACCGCGCAGACCGATCGGGGCGGTCCGCGCGGCCCTGCCGCCGTCCACCGGAAGAGAACCCGTCCCGCGCCGGGATGACCGGGCGGGCGGCGGTCGCCGTCGCGCCGCTCCCGGGCGTCGTCGTCGCGACCGCGCGGTCAGGTTCCCGCCGGGGTCACCGGCAGGCCGGCCGAGCGCCAGGACTGGAAGCCGCCGACCAGGTCGGTGGCCCGGTGCAGGCCGAGTTGGTGGAGGGAGGCGGCGGCAAGGGAGGAGGCGTAGCCCTCGTTGCAGATCAGCACGACGCGCAGATCGTGGCCGGTGGCCTCGGGGAGGCGGTGGCTGCCCCGGGGGTCCAGGCGCCACTCCAGCTCGTTGCGTTCGACGACGACGGCGCCGGGGATCAGCCCGTCCCGCTCGCGCAGGGCCGCGTACCGGATGTCGACCAGCAGGGCCTCACCGGTGCGCGCCGTGTCGTACGCCTCCCGCGCCTCGACGCGCCGGTAGCCGGTGCGGACCCGCTCCAGCAACTCGTCGATGCCGACCGGGTGTTGGTGCGGGGCGGCGCTCACTGCCAGTCCTCCGGGCGTTCGACCTGCTCCAGGCGCAGCATCTGGCCCGAGCGACTGTAGCGGCGGATGCGGGGGAGCGGTGGGTGGTAGGCGTGGACGGAGATCGCGTGTCGGTCGGGGGACTCGTTGAGGACCTCGTGCACATGGTGGCGGCCGAAGGCGCGGCCCTGTCCCGCGGGCAGGGCGCGCTCGCGGTCCACGCCCTCGGTGAGTTCCAGGGTCCGCCAGCCGTCGGTGGGCAGCCGGGCGGCGAGCGAGTGCTCCTTGAGCTCGCCGGAGGCGGTGAGGAAGGCGCCGACGGACTCGGCGTGGTCGTGCCATCCGGTGCCGGTGCCGGGCGGCCAGCCGATCAGCCAGGCCTCGCTGCCGCCGGGACCCTCCAGCCGTACCCAGGTGCGGCCCTCCGGATCCAGCGGGAGAGAGGCGAGCAGCCCGGCGTCGGCCGCGGTGCGCCGTACGAATGCGAGAAGGTCCGCCTGGGTCGGCGCGGAGCCGGTGGCAGGGGACGCCGTAGGAGACGTCGAAGGGGACGAGAGGGACACGTGCACCGTCCTGAAGAGGGTTCGCGGAACGGGCGCACGACGGCGCCCGGAGAAAAAAGGGATGCGAATTCAGCAGGACGGCCGACACACACAGCCCGCATAGCGGAGGAGGTCCATATGGACCCTCCGCCACAGGCGCACACAGGTGTCGGTCACGACGGGAGTACAGCACGCGGGCGAAAAGGCGGTCAACAGACGGTCACGATGTGGACGGAGGGTGACGGCGCACGGGGGAGTGAGAGGGAGCGTCGGAGGAGCAAGGGGCCGGACGGTGAACGCGCCCCGCGCCCTACCGACCCTTGCCGCCCCCATCAACGCACCCCCGTCAGCGCACCCCGTCAACGCACCCCCGCCTCCACCCCCGCCCCCTCCTCCACCGCTCCCCCCACGGTCGCCTCCGCCGCCGCGTACAGGTCGGCGGGGCGGACGCCGGTCAGGGCGGTGACCAGGTGGCCGTCGGGGCGTACGAGAAGGACGCTGTGGGCCGGAGCGCCCGGGTAGCTCTCGGCGACGAGGAGTTCGGCGGGGTGCGGCAGGGCCGTCACCGCGGCGGCCAGGCGGGGCATCACGCCCGCGGAGACCCAGTGCTTGCGGTCCCAGACGCCGGTGCCGGGGGCGATCAGCAGGACGAGCAGCCTGCCGCGGCCGAGGCGGTCGCGCAGGCGGACGAAGGAGCCGTCCTCCGCCGTGACCCGGACATCGGTCACCGGGGCGCCGGGCGGGGTGTCGACGGGGATCTCGCCCTGGAGGCGGCGGGGCGCGAGCGGGGAGGCGGTGTACGCGCCCGGCGCGCCGAGCGCCCCGCGGCCCAGATGGCCGTCGGTGAGCAGGGCGTCATGGCCGCGGGCCGTGCCCGGGACGATGTGCCGCAGCCCGCCGGCCGCGGGCCGTGCCCGGGACGATGTGCCGCAGCCCGCCCCCGCCGCGCAGCCCCGGCAGCGCCTGATCGGTGGCGCGCAGCCGGGCGGCGACCACCGCGCGCCGCTCCGTCTGGTAGCTGTCGAGCAGCGCCTCGTGCGGCCCGTGGTGCCAGACGGACGCCAGCTTCCAGGAGAGGTTGTCGGCGTCCCGCAGCCCCTCGTCAAGCCCCTGTGTGCCCAGCGCGCCCAGCAGATGCGCCGCGTCACCGGCGAGGAAGACACGGCCGTCGCGCCACCGCCGGGCCAGCCGGTGGTGCACCGTGTGGACGCCGGTGTCGAGCAGGTCGTACGGCGGTGTCGAGCCGTCGGTCCAGCCCGCGAGGGTCTCGCGGATCCGGGCCACCAGCAGTTCGGGCGTGACGAGGTCCTTGCCGGGCGGCAGCAGCCAGTCCAGGCGCCAGGCGCCGTCCGGCAGGGGGCGGGCGGTCACCTCCCCGGCGAAGGGTCCGGACGACCGCCACGGCGGCATCCGGTGCAGCAACGCCTGCCCCTCCCAGGGGAGTTCCGTGCGCAGCGCGGCGACCGCGTGCCGCTCCACCGCCGTACGGCCGGGGAAGCGGATGTCCTGGAGCTTGCGCACGGTCGAGCGGGTGCCGTCGCAGCCCACCAGGTAACTCCCGCGCCAGTAGGTGCCGTTGGGGCCCCGGGTGTGGGCGGTGACGCCGGAGGGCTCCTGCTCGATCGAGTCCAGGCGGCTGTCGGCGGCGAGCTCCACCAGCGGCTGATCGGCGGCGGCCGCCCGCAGCAGGCCCGAGATCACATGCTGGGCGATGTGCACCGGGGCGGGCTCGTCCGGGGCGAAGGCGATCTCGCTCACCACCTGGCGGCGGCGCATCGAGCGCCAGCCGGTCCAGCGCACGCCGTGCTGGTCGAGGGCCGTCCCGGTCAGCCGTGCCAGCAGCGCGGCCGTGTCCTCGCGCAGTACGGCGGTGCGCGCCGGGCGGGGTTCCTCCTTGCCGGGGCCCTCGTCCAGGACGACGGAGGGCACCTCCTGGCGGGCCAGCGCCAGGGCGAGCGTGAGCCCGACGGGCCCCGCTCCGACGATGATCACCGGGTCCACGGCGCGGCGCCCCCTGTCCGCGGCGATGCCTCGACGGCGGTGGGTGAACAGCAAGGTGAGGCCGGGTGCACGATCACAGAACGTATGCAACCCATTGGCAGAGTATGCGTCAAGTGACCATCGGGGGCGGTGGCGTCGCGCCACCGCCCCCGGCCGAATCATGAGACTTGAATGATCGTCACTTCTTGGTGCGGTTGAGGTCGCCGATGCCGGAGGGATGGCCGGCCGGATCCGCGCCGGTCGCCGCCGTGCCCGCGATGTCCGCCACGTCCTGCGCGCCCAGCACCGTGCCGGTCGACTTCTTGCCGCGCCGCAGCCGGCCCTCCAGCCAGTGCGCGAAGGAGGTCAGCGAGAAGTTGATGAGCACGTAGATCACGGCCACGACGGTGAGCGAGGCGATGAAGTTGCCGTAGTAGCCGCTCATCGTGTTGGCCGAGGCCAGCAGTTCGGGGAAGGTGAGGACCGCGCCACCGAGGGCGGTGTCCTTCACGATGACCACCAGCTGGCTGACGATCGCCGGGAGCATCACGGTGACCGACTGCGGCAGCAGCACGAGCCGCATCAGCTGGCCCTTGCGCAGACCGATCGCCAGGGCCGCCTCGGACTGGCCCTTGGGCAGCGAGAGGATGCCCGCGCGGACGATCTCCGCGAGCACCGACGCGTTGTACAGCACCAGCCCGGTGACGACCGCGTAGAACGGCCGGTCGTCCGAACTCACATCGGTGTACTGGGCGAAGAGCGCGAGCCCGAAGATCATCAGGACCAGCACGGGGATCGCGCGGAAGAACTCGACCAGGACCGCGGCGATCACCCGTACCCAGGCGTGGTCCGAGAGCCGCGCGATGCCGAGGACCGCGCCCAGCGGAAGCGCGATGACCATCGCGAGCGCCGCCGCCTCCAGGGTCTTCTGCAGGCCCGGCCAGATGTACGTGGTGTACGCCTCGGAACCGGAGAAGAAGGGCTTCCACAGGGCCCAGTCCAGCTGGCCTTTGTCGCTGAGGGCGCTGTAAACCCACCAGACGAGGGCCGCGAGGACGACCAGGAAGACCGCCGTGTACAGGACGTTGCGCCGCTTGGCGCGGGGTCCCGGAGCGTCGTACAGGACGGAAGTCATCGCTTCACCGCCACCTTCTTGCCCACCCAGCCGAGGATCAGGCCGGTCGGCAGGGTCAGGCAGACGAAGCCGAAGGCGATGACCGCCGAGATCGACATCAGCTGCGCCTCGTTCTCGATCATCTTCTTCATCAGCAGGGCCGCCTCCGCCACGTTGATCGCGGCGGCCACCGTCGTGTTCTTCGTCAGCGCGATCAGTACGTTGGTCAGCGGCCCGACGGTCGCGCGGAAGGCCTGCGGGAGCACGACCAGGCCCAGCACCTGGGAGAAGCTGAGGCCGATGGCCCGTGCGGCCTCCGCCTGGCCGACCGGCACCGTGTTGATGCCGGCCCGGATCGCCTCGCACACGAAGGCCGAGGTGTAGACGATCAGACCGAGCACGGCCAGCCGGAAGTTGATCGCGTCGAAGCCCTTGGCGCCCAGACTGATGCCCAGCGTCTGGTTCAGACCGAGCGAGGAGAACAGAATGATCACCGTGAGCGGGATGTTCCGCACGATGTTCACATAGGCGGTGGCGAAACCGCGCATCAGCGGTACCGGGCCCACCCGCATGGCCGCCAGCAGGGTGCCCCAGACCAGGGAGCCCACGGCCGACAGCAGGGTGAGCTGCACCGTCGTCCAGAAGGCGCCCAGTACGTCGTAATGTCCAAGAAAGTCGAACACGATCTCCCGCGCTTCCGCGTGTAGGGATGCCCACGGTGCGCCGCCTTCGTCAAAGGCGGCGCACCGGCAGGGCGTTGCCTCAGCTCTTGACGTCGCCGATCTTCGGCGCGGGCTCGTTCTTGTAGTCGGCCGGGCCGAAGTTCTTCTTCACGGCCGCGGCCCAGGAGCCGTCGGACACCATCGACTCGAGGGCCTTGTTGATCTTCGCCTTGAGATCGCTGCCCTTCTTGACGCCGATGCCGTAGTTCTCGTTGGTCATCTTGAAGGCGCCGAGCTTGAACTTGCCCTTGAACTGGGCCTGGGCGGCGTAACCGGCGAGGATCGAGTCGTCCGTGGTGAGGGCGTCGATGGCGCCGCTCTGGAGACCGGAGAGACACGCCGAGTAGGTCGGGTACGTGACGAGGTCGGTCTTGAGGTTCAGCTTGGCCTTGAGGTTCTGGGCCGAGGTCGAGCCGGAGACCGAACACAGCTTCTTGCCGTTCAGGTCCTTCGGCGCCTTGATGGCCGTCTCGTCGGCGCGCAGCAGCACGTCCTGGTGGGCCAGCAGGTACGGGCCGGCGAAGTCGACCTTCTGCTCGCGCTCCGGGGTGATCGAGTACGTGGCGGCGATGAACTGGACGTCACCGCGCTGGAGCATGGTCTCGCGGTCGGCGCTCTTCGACTCCTTCCACTCGATCTGGTCCGGGCCGTAGCCGAGCTTCTTGGCGACATAGGTGGCCACGTCGACATCGAAACCCGCGTAGCCCTGCGGCGTTTTCTGGCCGAGACCGGGCTGGTCGAACTTGATGCCGACGGCGATCTTCTTGCCGCCGGAGGAGCCGTTGTCGTCCTTCTTGCCGCCGCCGCACGCGGTGGCGGCGAGGCTGAGGGCGAGGACGGCGGCCGAGGCGGCGGTGACCTTGCGGAGCTGCATGCTGAACATCCTTCGAAGTGGTGCGGGACGAGGCCCGTCGGGAGAAATCGATCAAGGCGCCTGCGACGGCCGCCCGCGGCCTCAGTGGTGCAGGATCTTGGACAGGAAGTCCTTGGCCCGGTCGCTGCGCGGGTTGCTGAAGAACTGCTCGGGCGCGGCCTGTTCGACGATCCGGCCGTCCGCCATGAAGACCACCCGGTTGGCGGCCGACCGTGCGAAGCCCATCTCGTGAGTGACGACGATCATCGTCATGCCCTCGCGCGCCAGCTGCCGCATGACGTCCAGGACTTCATTGATCATCTCGGGGTCGAGGGCCGAGGTCGGCTCGTCGAAGAGCATGACCTTCGGGTTCATCGCCAGCGCCCGGGCGATGGCGACACGCTGCTGCTGGCCGCCGGACAGCTGGGCGGGGTACTTGTCGGCCTGGGTGCCCACGCCGACCCGGTCCAGCAGGGCCCGCGCCTTCTCCTCGGCCTGCTTCTTGTCGGCCTTGCGGACCTTGATCTGGCCCAGCATCACGTTCTCGAGCACGGTCTTGTGCGCGAAGAGGTTGAAGGACTGGAAGACCATCCCGACGTCGGCGCGCAGCCGCGCCAGCTCCCGGCCCTCGTGCGGCAGGGCCTTGCCGTCGATCGTGATGGTGCCCGAGTCGATCGTCTCCAGGCGGTTGATGGTGCGGCACAGGGTCGACTTGCCGGACCCGGAGGGCCCGATGACGACCACGACCTCGCCGCGGTCGATCGTCAGGTCGATGTCCTGGAGCACATGCAACGCGCCGAAGTGCTTGTTGACGCTCTTCAGGACGACCAGTTCGTCGGAAGCGGCCTTGTCCTCCTTGGCCACCGATACTTCGGTCATCGCTTCACGGCTCCGTCCTCCTCGGTTTCGGAGGACAGTAATGAGGGGCTGTGACCTGCGTCATCACATCTGAGGGAGATCTGAGCATCACGATCCGGTAGCCGCCGTACACATGTCGTAGCGGTACCCGCCCGGATGCGTATCGGCCGGATAACGGAAGCGACGGGCAACCGGAACCCTCTTGACGGCGTCCTGCTCCATCGGCGTCACTGCCATGATGCACGCGCGCGGGCACATGATCTGCAAGGCGGATAAACAATGTCCGTACGACCACTGAACCGGAGGGGGCCGGAATGAGACTGCTGCTCGTCGAGGACGACAACCATGTCGCCGCGGCCCTGTCCGCGATCCTGACCAGGCATGGATTCGATGTCACCCATGCGCGCAACGGCGAGGAGGCCCTGCGCGCGCTCGTCCCCGAGAGCGACGGCTTCGGCGTGGTCCTGCTCGACCTGGGCCTGCCCGACCAGGACGGCTACGAGGTCTGCGGCAAGATCCGCAAGCGCACCAGCACCCCGGTGATCATGGTCACCGCGCGCTCCGACGTCCGCTCCCGCATCCACGGGCTCAACCTGGGCGCCGACGACTACGTGGTGAAGCCGTACGACACCGGGGAACTGCTCGCCCGGATCCACGCCGTCAGCCGACGCACCGCCCACGAGGAGTCCGCCCAGACCGGCGAGGACCTGCTGCACCTCGGCCCGATGCGGATCGAACTGCCCAACCGCCAGGTCAGCGTGGACGGCTCCGTCGTCCAGCTCACCCGCAAGGAGTTCGACCTGCTGGCGCTGCTCGCCCAGCGCCCCGGTGTGGTCTTCCGGCGGGAGCAGATCATCAGCGAGGTCTGGCAGACCAGCTGGGAGGGCACCGGACGCACCCTGGAGGTGCATGTCGCCTCCCTGCGCGCCAAGCTGCGCCTGCCCGCGCTCATCGAGACCGTCCGCGGCGTCGGCTACCGGCTCGTCGCCCCGGCCGCCTAGCGGGGACGGGTGCGCACACGGCTGCTGCCGCTGCTCATCGTCCTGATGGCGGCCGTACTCCTCGCCCTCGGCGTCCCGCTCGCCGTCAGCATGGCCGCCGCCGAGCAACAGCGGGTCGTGGTCGACCGGATCGACGACACGGCACGCTTCGCCGCGCTCGCCCAGTTCGTCACCGAGGGCCCCGGCGGCTCCCGGCGCACCGGCACGGACGAGCGCTGGGAGACCCTGCGCAGCGAACTCGACAGCTACTACGACGTCTACGGCATTCGCGCCGGTGTCTTCTACCGCAACGGCTCCGCCATGGCCAACGCGCCCGGCGACTGGTTCGTACCGCCGTCGGGGGAGGTGCGGGAGGCGTTCGAGGAGGCGCTGCTCAGCCGGCGCAGCCACGACCCCCGGCAGGCGTGGCCCTGGCAGCACAGCCGGCTGGTGGTCGCCTCACCGGTGATCCGGGACGGCGACGTGATCGCGGTCGTCGTCACCGACTCGCCCACCGGGCCGCTGCGGCTGCGGATCCTGCACGGCTGGCTGCTCATCGGGGCCGGTGAGATCGCCGCCATGCTGCTCGCCGTCGGCGCGGCGCTGCGGCTGACCGGCTGGGTGCTGCGGCCGGTACGGGTCCTGGACGCCACCACCCACGACATCGCCACCGGGCGCCTGAAGTCCCGGGTGGCGGCCGCCGGTGGACCCCCCGAGCTCCGGCGCCTGGCCCACTCGTTCAACGAGATGGCGGACCATGTCGAGGAAGTGCTGGAACAGCAGCGCGCCTTCGTCGCGGACGCCTCCCACCAGCTGCGCAACCCGCTGTCCGCGCTGCTGCTGCGCATCGAACTCCTCGCGCTCGAACTCCCGGAGGACAACGAGGAGATCGCCTCGGTGCGCACCGAGGGCAAGCGCCTCGCCCACGTCCTGGACGACCTGCTCGATCTGGCGCTCGCCGAGCACGCCGAGGCCGATCTGAGCCTGACCGACATAGGCGCCCTCACGGAGGAGCGGCTGGCCGCCTGGACACCGGCCGCCGAGGCCCAGGGGGTCCGGCTGACCGGCGACTGCCCGGCCACCACCGGCTGGGCCGACCCGATCACGCTGTCCAGCGCGCTGGACGCGGTGATCGACAACGCGGTGAAGTTCACCCCCGAGGGAGGCGCCGTCGAGGTCTCCGTGTCCTTCGCGGGGGACACCTCAAGAGTCGTCGTCACCGACACCGGACCCGGCCTCACCGAGGAGGAACTCGCGCGCGTGGGCGACCGGTTCTGGCGCAGCGGACGCCATCAGAACGTCAAGGGATCCGGGCTCGGCCTGTCCATCACCCGCGCCCTCCTGGAGGCGGGCGGCGGCTCGATAGCCTATGGCCCGCACGAGCCCCGGGGGCTGCGGGTGACCGTGTCGGTGCCGAGGTTCAGGGCTTGACCGAGCGGTAGTAGCGCCGGGCGCCCTCCTGGAGCGGGAGAGGATCCGTGTAGATGGCGGTGCGCAGGTCCACCAGCTGGGCGGAGTGGACATGGGCGCCGATGCCGTCGCGGCTCTTGATCACGGTGCGGGTCACCCACTCGGTGAGCCGGGGGTCCATGTCCGCGCGGGTCATCAGCAGGTTGGACACCGCGATCGTCGGCACCTCGACGCCGTGCTGGACGCCCGGGTACGCCGACTCGGGCATGTTGGTGGCCCGGTAGTAGCGCGTCTCCTCGCCCTGCGCGTGCAGCGCGGTGACGAGATCGGCGTCGATCGGGATGAACCGGAAGGCGCCCTTCTTGGCCAGCGTGACCAGCCCCTTGGTGGGCAGGCCGCCGGACCAGAAGAACGCGTCGATCCCGCCCCGTTCCAGCCGGTCGGGTCCGGTGTCTATGCCGTCGGCGGCGGGCGTGATGTCCGTCCGCGGATCGATGCCGGCGGCCCGCAGCACCCGGTCGGCGATCAACTTCACCCCCGAGTTGGGCAGCCCGGTCGCGACCCGCTTGTGCCGCAGGTCGTCGATGTCGTGGATGTCCGAGTCGCTGCGCACGACCAGGTGCACGTAGTCGTCGTAGAGGCGGGCCACCCCGCGCAGCTTCCCGGCGCCGCTGCCGTGCCCGAGCTCGTACGTCTGCACCGCGTCCGCCGCCGCGATGGTGAAGTCGGCCTTCCCGGTCGCCACCCGCCGCACGTTCTCCTGGGAGCCCGCGCTGTTGAGGAGCTTCACCTTCAGCCCGGGCATGTCCTTGGCCAGCTCGGTGCGCAGCCGCTCGCCGTACTCCTGGTAGACGCCTTTGGGCGTGCCGGTGCTGAAGACGATCGTCCCGCTCGGCGGCTTCTCGCCCAGCGGCAGCAGCCACCACGCCAGCAGACCGAGGACGACGACACCGGCGGCCGCGACGGGCAGCGCCCGGCGTCCGCCGATCCGGGGGAACAGCTTGGACATGCGGCGATCCTGCCAGGCGGGGTACGACGCTGACCAGGGCCGGTGCTGTGAGGTGGGACGCGGGCCTGGACGGGAGGCGGCACGGGGCGGGGCGCGCGGCGGGCGTTGTCGGTGGGGGCCGTTAGGGTCGACGCATGAGCACTTCGCCCGTCGATCTCGTCCGTGAGTTCCACCGCGCCTTCGGCCTCGATGCCCGCAGCACCCCCACCGAGGTCTCCCCCGAACTGGCCGCCCACCGCTGGGACATGCTCGCCGAGGAGGCCGCCGAGGTCGGCGAGGTCTCGGTCGAGGGCCCGCTGGACAAGCTGGCGCACGAACTGGCGGACGTGGTGTACGTGGCGTACGGCACCGCCCTGGTCCACGGCATCGACCTGGACCAGGTGATCGCCGAGATCCACCGCGCCAACATGAGCAAGATCGGCCCCGACGGACAGATCAGCCGCCGCACCGACGGCAAGGTCCTCAAGGGCGAGCACTACCGGGCACCGGACGTGTCGTCGGTCCTGCGCCGCCAGGGCTGGACACCGGCGGCGCAGGAAGGCGCCGTGGAGACGAGCGCCTAGGGCCGCACGCCCGGATCCTGCCGGGCCCGGCCCCGGGGCCACGGCCCGGGGCGCAGGGCGTGGGGTGCAGGGTGTGGGTGAGCGGCTCGTGGATCTCGGCGGCGGCCGCGTCCGGCGGGGCGGTGCTCCGCTCGGCCAGGGACAGGGCGGCGAGTGCCCGCTGCCGGCTCCCGAAGACGGCGGCGGACCGGGCCGTGGGCCTCATCGCGGCCGACGGCGGCGGCGGCGGACCGGGCCGGGGGTCTCATCGCGGTCTCCACGGCCACCGCGACGATCGGACAGCCCATCGTCCGCCCGCGCGGCGGCGTCCATCAGCCCCCGCGATGAAGTCCCCGGCGCGGCGCCACCACCTCGTCGATGGTCGGCGCCCGCCCGCCGGGGAAGTGGTGGCGCACCGAGCCCCGGGGAGCGCCGCCGGGCGCGAGCGCGACGCTGGGCCCGCTCGCGCAGCAGGGCAGCGCCGCTGAGCACCATCCGGTCCCGGCCGCCGCGCCCGCCCTCGCCGTACGGCGGCCTCGCCTCAGGCCCGCGGCCCGGTACCGCCCAGCCGGGTCAACAGGCCTGCGAGGAGCGGGACTTCCTCCTCTCCCCAGGCCGGGGTGGCGAAGAGATCCTCGGCGGTCTCCTCGGCCGTGGCCAGCATCTCCTTCAGCCGGGCCCGGCCGGTGCCGGTCAGCGACGCATAGGCCACGCGTGCGTCCCGCGCGTCCGGCTCCCGGGTCACCAGTCCGATCCGCTCCAGGGGGGCCAGCGCCCGGGTGACCCCGGAGGCCGTCAGCCCCAGCGCCTCGGCGAGATCGACCCGCCGCATCCGGCCGCCGGGCGCCTGTCCCAGCCGGAGCAGCAGGGTGAAGTCGGCGAGGCTCACTCCGTGCAGGCCGCCGAGCCGGGCGTCGAACCGCCGTACGAGCGCCGCCTGGGCCCGTACGAGACGCAGGGCGGCGTCCAGGGCGTCACTCATGGTCCATGCTCATCCGGAAACAGCTCCTTCGGAGTTCTTGTGGGTTCCTTGAGTAGTCAAGTTTATGAGGTGGATGAACGCGAAGACGTCAGCCCTCGGCCGACCGTGCCGCCCGGCGCCGGCGTTTGCCCAAGGGGGCCTGGGAGAGGTCCTCGGCGGAGGAGCGGAGGTTCTTGAAGCCGTAGCCGCGTTCGGACAGCCAGCTCTTGGCGGCCGTCTCGGCGCGTTCGGTGGCGCCCAGGATGTCCTCCTCCTTCTCGCCGGTGTCGGAGAAGCGGAAGACGAAGGCCGGGCGGGCGGCGATGTCATAGGTCAGGCTGCCCTCGCGGGTGAAGGCGGCGCGCAGCACGTCATGGGCGTCGGCGTCGGCGAGCAGCGCGGCACGCTGGTCGTCGGTGAGGCCGTCGAAGACACCGCGCACGGTGATCCGGAAGGTTCGGGTGTTCATCCCGCGACCTTAGGCATGCCGGGGCGTCGTTCTCCACCTGCTTTTCCCGCCGGTGCCGCAAGCGGACGTGGGCGAGCGGGGCGGCGAAGCCCCTCCCGGGGACCGCCTACCCTTGAACCATGACCAGCAGCAGCGACCGGAGCCCCGCAGTGGACGTGCCCGCACCCAAGAGCTACGAGATCCGCACCTATGGGTGCCAGATGAACGTCCACGATTCCGAGCGATTGGCCGGACTGCTGGAAGAAGCCGGATACGTGCGGGCGCCGGAGGACGCGGACGGCGACGCGGACGTCGTCGTCTTCAACACCTGCGCGGTACGGGAGAACGCCGACAACCGGCTGTACGGCAACCTCGGCCGGCTCGCGCCGCGCAAGGCGTCCCGGCCCGGCATGCAGATCGCGGTCGGCGGCTGCCTGGCGCAGAAGGACCGCGACACCATCGTGCGCAAGGCGCCCTGGGTGGACGTCGTCTTCGGCACGCACAACATCGGCAAACTTCCCGTGCTGCTGGAACGCGCCCGCGTCCAGGAGGAGGCGCAGGTCGAGATCGCCGAGTCGCTGGAGGCGTTCCCCTCCACGCTGCCGACGCGCCGCGAGAGCGCGTACGCCGCCTGGGTCTCGATCTCCGTCGGCTGCAACAACACCTGCACCTTCTGCATCGTCCCGGCGCTGCGCGGCAAGGAGAAGGACCGCCGGCCCGGCGACATCCTCGCCGAGATCGAGACGCTGGTCGCCGAGGGCGTCTCGGAGATCACGCTGCTCGGCCAGAACGTCAACGCGTACGGCTCCGACATGGGCGACCGCGAGGCCTTCAGCAAGCTGCTGCGCGCCTGCGGCGACATCGAGGGCCTGGAGCGGGTCCGGTTCACCTCCCCGCACCCGCGTGACTTCACCGACGACGTCATCGCCGCCATGGCCGAGACGCCGAACGTGATGCCGCAGCTGCACATGCCGCTCCAGTCCGGCTCGGACACGGTCCTCAAGGCGATGCGCCGCTCCTACCGGCAGGAGCGCTACCTCGGGATCATCGAGAAGGTGCGCGCGGCGATCCCGCACGCGGCGATCACCACCGACATCATCGTGGGCTTCCCCGGCGAGACCGAGGCGGACTTCGAGGAGACGCTGCACGCCGTGCGCGAGGCGCGGTTCGCGCAGGCCTTCACCTTCCAGTACTCCATCCGCCCCGGCACGCCGGCCGCGACCATGGAGAACCAGATCCCCAAGGAGGTCGTGCAGGCGCGGTACGAGCGGCTCGTCGCCCTCCAGGAGGAGATCTCCTGGGAGGAGAACAAGAAGCAGGTCGGCCGCACGCTGGAGCTGATGGTCGCGGAGGGCGAGGGCCGCAAGGACGGCGCCACGCACCGGCTCTCCGGGCGTGCCCCCGACAACCGCCTGGTCCACTTCACCAAGCCGGACCAGGAGGTACGGCCCGGCGACGTGGTCACCGTCGAGGTGACGTACGCCGCCCCGCACCACCTCCTCGCCGAGGGCCAGGTCCTCGCCGTGCGCCGCACCCGCGCCGGCGACGCCTGGGAGAAGCGCACCACCGAGGCGGCCGCCGCGCCGACCGGCGTCATGCTGGGCCTCCCGAAGATCGGCGTCCCGGCCCCGCTCCCGGCGGCGACCAGCGGCTGCGGCTGCGACTGAGCGGCGGCCCGGACGGGGCGACGGGCGGCGGCGCCGACACCGGCGGAGCCATCACCCCCTGCCGGGCTGCCCGGCCGGGGCCCTGCCGGGTTACCCTGCCGATCATGCTTGTCGCCGCCGCCGTCTGCCCCTGTCCGCCGCTGCTCGTGCCCGAGGTCGCCGTGGGTGCCGCGCCCGAGATGGACGCCGTGCGTGCGGCCTGTGCGGACGCGCTCGGCGTGCTCGCGGCCGCCCGGCCGGATCTGCTGATCGTCGTCGGGCCCGCAGGACCGGGCGAGGGCGGGGTGTTCCCGCCGGGCGCCCGGGGGTCGTTCAAGGGGTACGGCGTCGACCTGGACGTCCGTCTGGGGGCCGGCGCTCAGCACGCGGCGACGGAGCGCGAGCTGCCGTCCTCGCTGGCCGTCGGCGCCTGGTTGCTGGAGCGCACCGGCCGGGCGGACGCCCCGGTCGAGGGCCTCGGCGCGGAGGAGACGCTCCCGCCCGAGCGGTGCGCCGAGATCGGGCGGGAACTCGCGGAGCGCGCCGATCGCGCGGCCCTGCTCGTGCTGGGTGACGGCAGCGCGTGCCGCACCGTCAAGGCCCCGGGTTACCTGGACGAACGCGCGGCCCCGTACGACACCGCGGCCGCCCGCGCCCTGGCCGCGGCCGACCTTCCCGCCCTGCTCTCCCTGGACGCCGCCCTCGCCCGCACCCTGAAGTCATCGGGCCGCGCCCCCTGGCAGATCCTGGCCGGCGCCGCCGAGGGCACGGACCTCGGCGGCGGGCTGCTGTACGAGGACGCGCCGTACGGGGTGGGGTACTTGGTCGCCACCTGGTCCTAGCTCATGAGGCCGGCGGCGGCCCCTGCGGCGGCGTGGGCGGCTTCGGCTCCGCGCCCGGTGTGCCGTCCGGATGCTCGTCCATGTGCGCCAGGCGGTCCATGGCGTCCTTCGCCTTGCCCGTGCCCGCCTGGATCTTGTCGCTGTACTTGTGCTTGGTGCGCTCGTCGACGGCCTTGGCCGCCTTGTCGAGACCCTCGGACACCTTGTCGCCGTGCTGGCGCGCGAGGTCGGACACCTTGTCCTTGGCCGGGCCGAGCTTGGCCTTCATGTTGTCGAACAGACCCATGATCCACCTTCCCTCGCGGGTTACTTGCTGACGCCCTTGGCGGACTGCTGCCGGGGGATCTGGGTGGCCTCGGACGTCTCGTCCGCGCCGGTCGCCTCCACCGGCTCCGTCTCCTCCGCCTCGGCCGCCTCCACCGACGCCTGCCGAGTCGTCTTCGACCTGCCCAGGAGCCGTGAAATCATGCCCATATCCACTCCATACGGTACTCGCGCGGGCGAATTCCCGCGTCACACGGTGCGTACGGCCACGCCACCCGGGTCACCGCCTCGCACGGCCCGCACCGGACACCTCGACCCGGGCAACGACCCGGCGACCGGCTCCGTCACGTAACTCGTTCGAGACCCCGCCGCGAGGTTTGCGAGACTGGTGCGGTGAGCAGCGCATCCCCCGCCCCCCGCGTCATCGCCGTCGTCGGACCCACCGCGGCCGGAAAGTCCGATCTCGGCGTCTTCCTGGCCCAGCAACTCGGCGGCGAGGTCGTCAACGCCGACTCGATGCAGCTGTACCAGGGGATGGACATCGGCACCGCCAAGCTGACACCCGAGGAGCGCGGCGGCGTACCTCACCACCTCCTGGACGTCTGGGACGTCACGGCCACCGCCTCGGTCGCCGAGTACCAGAAGCTGGCCCGCGGCCACATCGACGCGCTGCTCGCCGAGGGCCGCTGGCCGATCCTCGTCGGCGGCTCCGGGCTGTACGTCCGCGGGGCCGTCGACAACCTGGAGTTCCCCGGCACCGACCCCGAGGTCCGCGCCCGCCTGGAGGAGGAGCTGGCCCTGCGCGGCTCCGGCGCCCTGCACGCCCGGCTGGCCGCCGCCGACCCCGAGGCCGCGCGCGCGATCCTGCCCGGCAACGGCCGCCGTATCGTCCGCGCCCTGGAGGTGATCGAGATCACCGGCCAGCCCTTCACCGCCAACCTCCCGGGCCATGACTCCGTCTACGACACGATCCAGATCGGCGTCGACGTGGCCCGCCCGGAGCTGGACGACCGGATCACGCGCCGTGTCGACCGGATGTGGGACGACGGTCTCGTGGACGAGGTGCGCGCCCTGGAGGCGCGGGGGTTGCGCGAGGGGCGCACGGCCTCGCGCGCGCTGGGATACCAGCAGGTGCTCGCGGCGCTGGCCGGTGAGTGCAGCGAAGCGGAGGCGCGCGCCGAGACCGTGCGCGCCACCAAGCGTTTCGCGCGCCGCCAGGATTCCTGGTTCCGCCGCGACCCCCGTGTGCACTGGCTGAGCGGCGCCGAAGCCGACCGCGGGGAACTTCCGGGGCAGGCCCTGACGTTGGTCGAACGACCGGTCACAGCCTGATCACGTGATGGCATCGGGATGCGCCGCCGGTCATCGGCGCCTTCGGGGCCGTGCCATCATCGTGCTTCGATCGACCAAGTGGAGTCCTAGTTGGGAGGGCGCGTGGCGATGGAGGCCGGCCCTCGCGACACCGCACCGGGTGCCGAGCGCGTCACCACCGAGGGTGACCGACCGGACCAGGACGAGGGTCCCCAAGAGGATCTCCGCGAGGACCTCGTCGAGGACCTGGGGGAAGATCGTCGGGAGGACCTCGACGAGGCCCTCGACGACGGCCTCGTGCCCGAGGGCGAACATCCCCTCGTGGAAGCCGAGGCCGAGGACCGGCTCGCCGACGACGGGCCCGACGAGACCACGGACGGTGTGACCGAGGACGGTCCGGCGCCCGAGGAGATGTACACGAGCGGCCCCGAGGTCGAGGTCGAGCTGCGCCCGCAGCGCCGACTGCGCATCTGGCAGCTCGCGCCGATCGTGGGACTGTCCGCCGTCGGCTCCCTGATGTTCGCCTTCCCGCTCGCCTTCGACGGCGACAGCGGCGCGGTCATCGCCATGCTCGGCCTGCTGATCTGCTCCTGCGCCGCGGGCTGGGGCATGATGGCCGCCCGCCGCGTGGGCTACACCTGGCCCGGTCTGTCCCCGCGCGGCTCCGGCCGCCGCCCGGACTGGCGCGTCGTCCTCGGCTACGCCCTGCTGGTCGCCGTGGTGGCCGTACTCGCCGTGTGGCGCGTGGCCCGACTGCGCTGACCACACCGGGCCAGGCCCACAGGGCCAGCCCCCCCCGCAGCACCCGGGGTCCCCGCAGCCCCCGTGATCGTCGTCGAACCTCTGTCGTACCGACCCCGTACGATCGAGGAATGAGCACGCGGATCGCCTTCCTCAAGGGGCACGGCACGGAGAACGACTTCGTGATCGTCCCCGACCCCGACAACGCCATCGAGCTGTCCCCGGCCGCCGTGGCCGCCCTGTGCGACCGCCGGGCCGGCATCGGCGGCGACGGTGTGCTGCACGTGGTGCGCTCCGCCGCGCACCCCGAGGCGCGGGAGCTGGTCGGCGAGGCCGAGTGGTTCATGGACTACCGCAACAGCGACGGCTCGATCGCGGAGATGTGCGGCAACGGCGTCCGCGTCTTCGCCCACTACCTCCAGCACGCCGGGCATGTCGCCGAGGGCGACCTCACCATCGCCACGCGCGGTGGCGTCAAGAGCGTGCACATCGCCAAGGACGGGGACGTGACCGTCGGCATGGGCGTCGCGCGCCTGCCCGAGGGGGAGGTCACGGTGCGTGTCGGCGAGCGCGGCTGGCCCGCGCGGAACGTCAACATGGGCAATCCGCACGCGGTCGCCTTCGTGGCCGACCTCGCGCACGCCGGTGACCTGTACAGCCCGCCGCCGGTCAGCCCCGAGGGCGCCTACCCGGACGGGGTCAACGTCGAGTTCGTCGTGGACCGCGGCCCCCGCCATGTCGCGATGCGGGTGCACGAGCGCGGCTCCGGCGAGACCCGCTCCTGCGGCACCGGCGCCTGCGCCGTCGCCGTGGCCGCCGCCCGCCGCGACGGCGCCGACCCGGCCGTCACCGGCACCCCCGCGACGTACACCGTGGACGTACCCGGCGGCCGCCTGGTCATCACCGAACGGCCGGACGGACAGATCGAGATGACCGGACCCGCGGTGATCGTCGCCGAAGGCGCGATCGACGGCGAGTGGCTGGAAAACGCGCTTCGCTGACCTGCCGAAACCGCCCTCGCGACGGCCTCGGGCATCCGGAGCAGCGGTTCCGGTGGCCGGGGCCGGATCGAATCCACGGACGAGGCCAGGGCAGGTGGCGCAAAACTTAAACCTCCTTTTCGTCGCTCGAATGGGTGATCCGTTTCACGCTCGGCGAGAGGCGGTCTGTCGCACGTGATGGGCTCGGTAGCATCAAGCACCGGCACGGACGGGGGAGCGTCGGCACCCTGAGCCGCGCATGCCCTGGGGATCCGTCCGCCGGTCCACGAGCCGGAGGTGCCCATGAGTGCGGAGGCCACGAACCCTTCGACCCCGGTCCCGGTAGTGCCCACGGCCGCGACGGCCGCCGTGGCACCCGCGTCGGTGCGCCGGAAGTCCCGGCCCAGGATCGATCTGCGCCGGCTCGGCCGGGCCGCGCTGCTCGGGCCGAACGCCCGGGACAGACTGCCCGACGCGATCGGCCATGTGGTGGAGGCGCACCGCGCCCACCATCCCGACGCCGACCTCGAACCTCTGCGCCGCGCCTACGTGTTGGCCGAATCCTCGCACCGCGGCCAGACGCGCAAGAGCGGCGAGCCGTACATCACGCATCCGCTCGCCGTGACCCTCATCCTCGCCGAACTCGGCGCCGAGACCACGACCTTGACGGCCTCGCTGCTGCACGACACCGTCGAGGACACCGAGGTGACGCTGGATCAGGTGCGCGAGCAGTTCGGCGAGGAGGTCCGCTACCTGGTCGACGGCGTCACCAAGCTGGAGAAGGTCGACTACGGGGCCGCCGCCGAACCCGAGACCTTCCGCAAGATGCTCGTGGCCACCGGCAGCGACGTCCGCGTGATGTCGATCAAACTCGCCGACCGGCTGCACAACATGCGCACCCTCGGTGTGATGCGCCGCGAGAAACAGGAGCGGATCGCGGGCGTCACCCGCGACGTCCTCATCCCGCTCGCCGAACGCCTCGGCGTCCAGGCGCTGAAGACCGAACTGGAGGACCTGGTCTTCGCCATCCTCCACCCCGAGGAGTACGAGCACACCAGGGAACTCATCGCGGAGAACGCGGCCCGCACCGCCGATCCGCTCGCGGTGGTCGCCGAGGAGATGCGCGGGGTGCTGCGCGAGGCCGGGATCTCCGCCGAAGTCCTCATCCGCCCGCGCCACTTCGTCTCCGTGCACCGAGTGGCGCGTAAGCGCGGGCAGTTGCGGGGTGCCGACTTCGGCCGGCTGCTGGTGCTGGTGGGCGAGGACGCCGACTGTTACGGCGTGCTGGGCGAGTTGCACACCTGTATGACGCCGGTGGTCTCGGAGTTCAAGGACTTCATCGCGGTGCCCAAGTTCAACCTGTACCAGTCGCTGCACACGGCCGTCGCCCGCCCCGACGGCCAGGTGGTCGAAGTCCTCATCCGCACCCACCAGATGCACAAGGTCGCCGAGGCCGGTGTCGTCGCGCTCGGCAACCCCTACGCCTCCGCCGCGGACGTCTCCGCCACCGACGGCCCGGGCGCCGACGACCCCGCCGACGGCGAGCGCGCCGACCCCACCCGGCCCGGCTGGCTCTCCCGCCTCCTGGAGTGGCAGCAGGCCGCACCCGACCCGGACACCTTCTGGTCGACCCTGCGCGAGGACCTCGCCCAGGACCGGGAGATCACCGTCTTCCGCCCGGACGGCGGCACCCTGGGCCTGCCCGAGGGCGCCAGTTGCGTGGACGCCGCCTACGGGCAGTACGGCGAGGACGCGCACGCCTGTATCGGCGCCCGCGTCAACGGCCGCCTGGCCACGCTGAGCACGGTCCTGAAGGACGGCGACACCGTCGAGCTCCTCATGGGCCAGGACCCCGCCTCGGAGCCCTCCCGGGAGTGGCTGGAGCACGCCCACACCCCGGCCGCCCGCATCGCCATCCAGCGCTGGCTGACCACGCACCCCGGCGGCGGCGCCCCCGCCGACGAGCCGGCCGGGTATCGCGCCGACGCCGACTTCCGCGAACGGCGTGCCCATGAGTCCGGGCCCGGTGGACGCCCCCAGGGCGCCGACGTCCGCACCGACCGCCCCGGCGCGGCCGTACGCCTCGCCGGATGCTGTACGCCCGTGCCGCCCGACGAGATCACCGGCTTCCCGGTACGCGGGGGCGTGGTGACCGTGCACCGGGTGGAGTGCGTCGCGGTGGCGCACATGAAGAGCCGGGGGCGCACGGAGATCGGGGTGCGCTGGGGGGAGAGCACCGCGTGCCGGGTCACCCTGGTCGCCGAATCGTTCGGCCGCCGGGGTCTGCTCGCCGACCTCACCGAGGCCATCGCGCTGGCGGGCGGCGACATCGTCTCCGCCACGGTGGAACCACCGAGCGAGCAGCGGGTGCGCCATACCTACACCCTCCAGCTCCCGGACGCCGCGGGCCTGCCGTCCCTCATGCGCGCCATGCGCGACGTCCCGGGCGTCTACGACGTGAGCCGCACCCAGAACCAGGCAGCGGAGCCGCGGATTCCGTAGCGGCCCCGCCGGGCCGCTCACCGCGGGCAATCCGTTCGGGTGGGCCGGGCGCGCGTCGCCGCCGTACGGCGGGCGGGCGCTGGTAGCGGTGGTCCATGCTGCTCAACCCCCGCCACCGGTCCACCCCTGCCCCCGCCTCCGGCGACCGGGCGGCCCCTGCCCCCGCCTCCGGCGACCGGTCCGCTCCTGCCCCCGCCCTTCGCGACCGGTCCACCCCCGCTCCCGTCTCCGGCGACCGATCGGCCCCCGCTCCCGCCCCCCACGACCGGTCCGCCCCTGTCGCCGCCTCCCGGGACCGGTCCACCCCCGCTCCCGCCCCCCGGCAGCGGACGGCCCCCCGTCGCCGTAAGGCCGTCCTGCTCGCCTCCGCCGCCTCCGTCTGTTCGCTGTGCCTGCTCGGGGCCGCCGCTCCGCCCGTGCCGCTCGGCGTCGGCGACCGGCTGTACCCGACGCTGGGCAACCCCGGATACGACGTCGCGTCGTACGACGTGGACCTCACCTATCCCGGCGCCAACGACAAGCCGCTCCAGGCCGTCACCACCATCGACGCCTGGGTCACCGCCGACCTGGACCGCCTCAACCTGGACTTCGCGCGCGGCACCGTCCGCTCCGTCGAGGTCGACGGCGTCCCCGCGGACTTCCAGAGCGCCGGGGAGGACCTGGTCGTCACCCCCGTCCAGCCGCTGCGCCGGGGCGACTGGGTCCGGATCACCGTGCGGCACACCAGCGACCCCCGGCCCACCGAGGACCAGAAGGGCGACGGCGGCTGGGTGCCCACCACCGACGGACTCGTCATGGCGAACCAGGCCGACGCCGCCCACCTGGTCTTCCCGTGCAACGACCACCCCTCGGACAAGGCGATGTTCACCTTCCGGGTCACCGCGCCCAACGCCTACACCGTGGTCGCCAACGGCCTGCCCACCGGATCGCGGCGCACCGGCTCCAGCACCACCTGGACCTATCGCACCGAGCACCCCATGGCCACCGAACTGGCCCAGGTCTCCATCGGCCGCTCCGCCGTGCCGCGCCGCGAGGGCCCCCACGGACTGCCCCTGCGCGACGTCGTGCCCAGCGCCGACCGCAAGACCCTCGAACCCTGGCTCGCCAAGACGCCCGACCAGATCGCCTGGATGGAGGGCAAGGTCGGCCCGTACCCCTTCGAGACGTACGGCGTGATCATGGCGAACGCCACCACCGGGTTCGAACTGGAGACACAGACCCTCTCGCTCTTCGAGAAGAAGCTGTTCACCGAGCCCGCCTACCCCAAGTGGTACGTCGAGTCGGTCATGGTGCACGAGCTGTCCCACCAGTGGTTCGGCGACAGCGTCAGCCCCGCCTCCTGGTCCGACGTATGGCTGAACGAGGGCCACGCGACCTGGTACGAGGCCCTGTATGCGGAGGAGAAGGGCCACCAGCCGATGATCGACCGGATGAAGGCCGCCTACGCCGCCTCCGACGGCTGGCGCGCCTCCGGCGGCCCGCCCGCCCTGCCCAAGCTGCCCGCGCCCGGCCAGAAGATCAGCATCTTCCGGCCCAGCGTCTACGACGGCGCGGCCCTCGCCCTCTACGCCCTGCGGCAGGAGATCGGCCGCCCCGCCTTCGAGCGCCTGGAACGGCTCTGGGTCCGCGACCACCGCGACGCCAACGCCTCCACCGACGACTACATCGCCCTGGCCTCCGAGGTCGCCGGCCGGGACCTGAGCGGCTTCCTGCACGACTGGCTGTACGGCGAGAAGACCCCGCCGATGCCCGGCCACCCGGACTGGAAGCCGGCCGACCCGCCCGCGCAGTCCGCGAAGGCGGCCAAGCGGCCGGCCCGCAGATGAGCCCGCGGACGGCGCCCCGGCCCCGGGAGACCGGGGCGGCGGCGCCGCGGCCCCGCGATAACGCCGTGACGCGACGCGCCGCCACGTGCGACCATCTTCGGGTCGGCGCCGCGCGGGACACGGGAATCTCCCGGGGTACCCGAGCGTTGACCATGACGAGCGGCCCCGCCGGACCGCCGTACCGACGCCGCCACGGCACTCCCATCGACGTAAGGATCCAATGACCTCCTCTTCTTCCCCTTCCCAGGACGCCAAGCGCACGGCGCACGCCTACCCCGAGGGTCTTCGGGCCGATGCCCTGATGGAAGAGGACGTCGCCTGGAGCCACGAGATCGACGGAGAGCGGGACGGCGAGCAGTTCGACCGCTCCGAGCGCGCGGCCCTGCGCCGCGTGGTGGGTCTGTCCACCGAGCTGGAGGACGTCACCGAGGTCGAGTACCGCCAGCTCCGCCTGGAGCGGGTCGTGCTCGTCGGCGTGTGGACCACCGGCACCGTGCAGGACGCCGACAACTCCCTCGCGGAGCTGGCCGCCCTCGCGGAGACGGCGGGCGCCCTCGTGCTCGACGGCGTCATCCAGCGCCGCGACAAGCCCGACGCGGCCACCTACATCGGCTCCGGCAAGGCTCTGGAGCTGCGCGACATCGTCATGGAGACGGGCGCGGACACCGTGATCTGCGACGGTGAACTGAGCCCCGGCCAGCTGATCCAGCTGGAGGACGTCGTCAAGGTCAAGGTCATCGACCGCACCGCCCTGATCCTGGACATCTTCGCCCAGCACGCCAAGTCCCGTGAGGGCAAGGCGCAGGTCGCGCTCGCCCAGATGCAGTACATGCTGCCGAGGCTGCGCGGCTGGGGCCAGTCGCTGTCCCGGCAGATGGGTGGCGGTCGCGGCGGCCTCGCCACGCGTGGTCCCGGTGAGACCAAGATCGAGACGGACCGGCGCCGGATCCGCGAGAAGATGGCGAAGATGCGCCGCGAGATCGCGGACATGAAGACCGGCCGCGAGATCAAGCGCCAGGAGCGCCGCCGCAACAAGGTGCCCTCCGTCGCCATCGCCGGTTACACCAACGCCGGCAAGTCCTCCCTGCTCAACCGCCTCACCGGCGCGGGCGTCCTGGTCGAGAACGCGCTGTTCGCGACCCTGGACCCGACCGTGCGCCGCGCGGAGACCCCGAGCGGCCGGCTGTACACCCTGGCGGACACCGTCGGCTTCGTCCGGCATCTGCCCCACCACCTGGTCGAGGCGTTCCGCTCCACCATGGAGGAGGTCGGCGACTCCGACCTGATCCTGCATGTGGTGGACGGCTCGCACCCGGTCCCCGAGGAGCAGCTCGCCGCCGTGCGCGAGGTCATCCGGGACGTCGGCGCCACCGGCGTGCCCGAGATCGTCGTGATCAACAAGGCGGACGCGGCCGACCCGCTGGTCCTCCAGCGGCTGCTGCGCGTCGAGAAGCGCTCCATCGCCGTCTCGGCCCGCACCGGCCAGGGCATCGCCGAGCTGCTCGCGCTCATCGACGAGGAGCTGCCGCGCCCCGAGGTCGAGGTCGAGGCGCTGGTGCCGTACACCCACGGCAAGCTGGTCGCCCGCGCCCACACCGAGGGCGAGGTGATCTCCGAGGAGCACACCGCGGAGGGCACCCTGCTCAAGGTCCGGGTGCACGAGGAACTGGCGGCGGACCTGGCGCCGTACACGCCGGTCTCCGCGGCCTGACCCACGGCAGCACGAAGGCCCGCCACCCCCTCGGGGGCGGCGGGCCTTCGCCGTACAGACGTACAGACGTACAGGTCTACGGTCCTACAGCCCTACGGTCAGACAGCCCTACGGTCCGTAGGGCTTACCGCCCGGCGAACTTGTCGCTGACCGACTTGTACACGCCCTTGGCCACATCACCGAAGCGGGGACCCGCCAGCCAGCCGGACGTCACCGGGCCGATCGAGGTGTTGGACACCAGCTCGGGCTTGCCGTCCGAACCGGTCTCCACCCAGCCGCCGCCGGAGGCGCCACCGGTCATGGTGCAGCCGATCCGGTACATCGTCGGGTCGGCCTGGTTCATCGACAGCCGCCCCGGCTTGTCCGCGCACTGGTACAGGAGCTGGCCGTCGTACGGCGCCGCCGCCGGGTAGCCCGAGGCCGTCATGTCCCGCACCTTCGGCACGGCGGGCGCGTCGAAGTCCACCGGCAGCGCCCCGCCGACGGTCTCCTCCAGCGACTTGCCGCCGTTGCCCTGCTCCGGCGTCACATGGATGACCGCGAAGTCGTACGGCGCCCCGTCGCCACCGGTCTCGCCGCCCTTGTCGATCCACTGCTGGGAGGTCTGCGCCGCGTCCGCCCACCAGACGCCGTACGGGGCGATCTGCTCCCGGGAGGCGTGCTGGAGCTGGTCGACCGACTGGGCCGCGTTGTTGTACGACGGCACGAAGGCGAGGTTGCGGTACCAGCCGCCGCTCTTGCCGGCGTGCACACAGTGGCCCGCCGTCCACACCAGGTTGGACTTGCCCGGGTGCGCGGGGTCCTCCACGACCGTGCCCGAGCAGACCATGTGGCCCTCGGGGGAGTCGAAGAACACCTTGCCCGAGGTGGCCGCGTTGGCGTGGTAAGGCGCCGTGACCTGCCGCGCCTTCACCGGCTGCGGGGTCGGGTCGGTCACGCCCTGGTCACCGGAGATGTCGTTGTCGTGGACGCCCTTGTCCGGGTCGCCCGCGTGCCGCATCCGGTCCGGGTCCCACAGGCCCTTGATGATCGGGTTGATGAAGTCGTTGGCCTCGCGCAGCCAGTCCTTGCGGTTCCAGTCCTTCCAGGCGCCGTTCTTCCACTTGTCGATGTCGATCCCGTGCTCCTTGAGCTTCTGGCGCACATCGTCCGGGATCTTGATCTTTCCGTCGCCGGTGCCGGCCGCCGCGGCGGAGGCGGACGGATTGCCGTCGGCTTGGTCGTCGCCGTTGCAGGCGGTGGCGGTCAGCGCCAGTGCCGAGGCGAGGGCGACCGCCGCCAGCGAGGTCGAGGCGCGGCGGGTGCGGATGCCCCTTCCTCTGCCCCTTCCTTGCCGGTCGGTGGACGACGGCCGTATGGATCGCATGCTCGTGACTCCCCGTGTGGTGACGGAACTTCGGCGCTCGGCCAGGGCATCGGCGGCCCTCTCAAGGAGAGTTCGGGCCGGTGCCATGACCTTTCGGAACGGCATCACACCCTATGCGTTCGGCGCCCTGGACTTTTGCCGGTACGGCAACGGTTTCGCTACGAGCGGCGCGCGGACCGGCACAACGATCCGGGGCGAGGCCGTGACCCCGGTGGCCGGTGAGCGGTTGTAGGCGGCGGGGGGCCCGCTGCCTGTCCTTGGTCCCCGTGGATCAACTCGCCTGTTTACAGCGGGAGGACAGCCAGCCGTGGCCGTGACCGAGTCGTTGGCGGAAGAAGCGCACGGGCCGGCCGGTGCCGTGCACGAGGGGATCCTGCGGCGCCAGTCGGCGCGCGAGTCCTCGGCGCGCACCTACGCACGGGCCCTGCCCATCGTGCCCGTGCGGGCGCGCGGGCTGACCATCGAGGGCGCGGACGGCCGCCGCTATCTGGACTGCCTCTCCGGCGCGGGCACCCTCGCGCTCGGCCACAACCATCCGGTGGTCCTGGCGGCCGTGCGCCAAGTCCTGGACTCCGGGGCCCCGTTGTCGGTCCTCGACCTCGCGACCCCGGTCAAGGACGCGTTCATCACCGAGCTGTTCCGCACCCTCCCGCCGGGTCTCGCCGGACGGGCGCGGGTGCAGTTCTGCGGACCGGCCGGGACGGACGCCGTCGAGGCCGCGCTCAAACTCGTCCGGACCGCGACCGGCCGCAGCGGTGTCCTCGCCTTCACCGGCGCGTACCACGGCATGACGGCCGGCGCGCTGGCCGTCTCCGGGGGCGCGCCCGAGGTCCAGGCCACCCGCTTGCCCTACCCCCAGGACTACCGCTGCCCCTTCGGCGTCGGCGGCCCGCGCGGCGCCGAACTCGCCGCCCGCTTCACCGAGTCGCTGCTGGACGACCCCAAGTCCGGGGTGCCGCTGCCCGCCGGGATGATCCTCGAACCGGTGCAGGGCGAGGGCGGGGTGCTCCCGGCCCCGGACGACTGGCTGCGCCGGATGCGCCGCCTGACCGCGGACCGCGCGATCCCGCTGATCGCCGACGAGGTGCAGACCGGCGTCGGCCGCACCGGCGCCTTCTGGGCCGTCGACCACAGCGGCATCACCCCCGATGTCATGGTCCTCTCCAAGGCCATCGGCGGCAGCCTCCCGCTGGCCGTCATCGTCTACCGCGACGACCTCGACGTCTGGCAACCGGGCGCCCACGCGGGCACGTTCCGCGGCAACCAGCTCGCGATGGCGGCGGGCACGGCGACGCTGGCGTACGTCCGGGAGAACGGTCTCGCGGAGCGGGCGGGGCGGCTCGGGACCCGGTTGATGGAGCAACTGCGGTCGGACATCGGCGGGTTGGCGTGCGTGGGCGAGGTCAGGGGGCGGGGGCTGATGATCGGGGTGGAACTGGTGGAACCGGAGGGGACGCCGGGGGAGTCGGCGGGGGAGCCGACGGCCGGTGAAGGGTCCTCCGGCATGGAACCCGGTGCCTACGACTTCGACACTGCGCCCGCCCGCGCACCCCGGCCCGCCGCCCCCGGACTCGCCGCCGCCGTCCAGCGCGAGTGCCTGCGCCGGGGGCTCATCGTGGAGCTCGGCGGCCGGCACTCCTCGGTGGTCCGGCTGCTGCCGCCGCTGACCATCAGCGACGAGCAGACGGCGGCCGTGCTGGACCGGCTGACGGACGCGGTGGCGGCGGTGGCCCGGGCCGAGGAGAGGCACGGCCCCCGAGCGGGCCGCGGACACGACCTGGACCCGGGCACGAGCACGGACTGACCGGCCGGGCCGTCGCGCCGCCCCGGCCACCCCAGCCGCCCGATCGACCGACCGCCCCGAGACCGCCGACGACCCCGGGCCGCCACCCGGTGCCCGTGCGACCGCCTCCGGCCACCGCACGGCCCCGGCCCACGCCACACCGCCGTACCGCCGTACCCGCCCCGCCCCGCCCCCGCACCAGAGCAGCCGCCTCCCCCGACCTCGCCGAACCGGGCCCCGCCGCCCCGGCCCCGCACACCTCCCGAGGAGCCGACTTGACCGCCACCCCCACCCCCGACGGCCGTTCCGGCGCCCCCGACGAACCGGGCGCCGCCGGGACCGGAGCGCCGTACGCCGAGGCGGTTCCGCAGCAGCGCCGGCGGATCGTGGACCCGAGCCGGTGGACCGAGCCCGGCGCGGAGCCGCTGGACGATCCCGACGCCTCGGCCGCAGCCCAGGCCGCCGCCGTGGAGAACCTGCTGCGCTGCTGGGTGCGGGAGACCGGCCTGCGCGCCCCGACGACCGGCACCCTGCGCATCGTGCTGCCCGCCACCGGCACCTGTCTGCTCGCCCCGGTCCGGTACTGGTCCCCGGCCGGCTGGCACCGCTTCGGACCGCCCCGGTTCGCCGACGCGCCCGAGACCGCCCCGCCCGTCGACGCCGTCACCCTCGCGGCGCTGCTCACCAGGGAGAGCACGGGCGGTGACGACGGCGACCTCGTGGCCCGGGTCGCCGACTCCCTCCGTCGTACCGCCGTCTTCATCCGTGACCGGCGCGCCCGCCCCGCCGACGGCCCCGACCTCTTCCTCGGCGCCGAACAGGCCCTCCTCCTCGGCCACCCCCTGCACCCGACCCCCAAGAGCCGCGAGGGCCTGACCGAGGCCGAGGCCGGCCTCTACTCACCGGAGACGCGCGGCTCCTTCCCGCTGCACTGGCTGGCCGTGGCCCCCTCGCTGCTCGCCACCGACTCGGCCTGGACCGAGCGCGGCCGCCCCGTCCCCGCCGACCACCTCACCCGGCATCTCGCGGGCGCCGCCCTGCCCCTGCCCGACGGATACACCGCCCTGCCGCTGCACCCCTGGCAGGCCCGCGAGGTACGGCACCGCGCGCCCGTCGCCGCGCTGCTGGACGCGGGACTCCTCAGGGACCTCGGCCCGGTCGGCCCCGGCTGGCACCCCACCTCCTCCGTGCGCACCGTCCACCGCTCCGGCGCCCCCGCGATGCTCAAGCTGTCGCTGGGCCTGCGCATCACCAACTCCCGCCGGGAGAACCTGCGCAAGGAACTGCGGCGCGGCGTCGAGGTGCACCGGCTGCTGCGCGCGGGCCTGTTCAAGCAGTGGCAGGCCGCCCACCCCGGCTTCGACATCGTGCGCGACCCGGCCTGGCTCGCCGTGGACGACCCCGACGGGCGGCCGGTGCCCGGCCTCGACGTGATGATCCGGCACAACCCCTTCACCCCGGCCGACGACGCCGGCTGCCTCGCGGGACTGATCTCACCCCGGCCGCTCACCGAAGCCACCGCCCTCGACCCCGGCGCCCCCTCCGACCCCGGCACCCCCTGTACTTCCGGAACCCCCGGCGCCCCCGGAACCCCCTTCCCTCCCATGCGCTCCCGGCTCGCCCTGCTCGTCGCCCGGCTCGCCGCCCGCACCGGCCGTCCCGTCGCCGCCGTCGCCACGGAGTGGTTCCTGCGCTACCTGGAGCAGGTCGTACGCCCCGTTCTCTGGCTGGACGCCGAGGCGGGCATCGCCCTCGAAGCGCACCAGCAGAACACCCTCGTCCTGCTCGACCGCGACGGCTGGCCCGGGGGCGGCCGCTACCGGGACAACCAGGGCTACTACTTCCGCGCGTCCCGCCGCGCCGAACTCGACGCCCGGCTGCCCGGCATCGGCGAGCACAGCGACACCTTCGTCCCCGACGAGGTCACCGACGAACGCTTCGCCTACTACCTCGCCGTCAACAACGTCCTCGGCCTGATCGGCGCCCTCGGCTCCCAGCATCTCGCCGACGAACGCCTGCTGCTCGCCGCGTTCCGCCGCTTCCTCACCGGCCTCGCCACCGGCCCCGCGGCCCTGCGCACCCCCCTGCCCGCCCGGCTGCTCGACTCACCCGTCCTGCGCTGCAAGGCCAACCTGCTGACCCGGCTGCACGGCCTGGACGAACTCGTCGGCCCGGTCGACACCCAGTCCGTGTACGTCACCATCGCCAACCCCCTGCACCCGTAAGGCCCTTGGGCAGAGCAGAGAGGAACCCGCCGTGCCGCCCACCGATGTGCGCACCGCCCCCACCGAGTTCCTGGACCTCTTCACCGACGTCACCGTCGACTTCACCGACGAGACCGTTGACTTCACCGACGAGACCGTCGACTTCACCGACGACCTCCTCGACGGCCTCCACGCCTCCTGGGAACCGGTGCGAACCCCCGTCGGCACCTTCCAGTTGGTCCCCGTCCGCCTCGACCGCGACCTCCCCCTCGTACACGCCTGGATGAACGACCCCGCCGTCGCCGAGTTCTGGGAACTGGCCGGACCCCGCCACCGCACGGCGGACCATCTGCGCGCCCAACTCGACGGCGACGGACGGAGCGTGCCCTGCCTCGGGGTGCTGGACGGCACCCCGATGAGCTACTGGGAGATCTACCGCGCCGACCTGGACCCGCTGGCCCTACACTGCCCGGTCCTGCCCCAGGACACCGGCATCCACCTGCTCCTCGGCGCCGCCGGGGACCGCGGCCGTGGACTCGGCTCCGCGCTGCTGCGGGCCGTGGCCGACCTCGTCCTCGACCGGCGCCCCGCCTGCGCCCGCGTCGTGGCCGAACCCGATCACCGCAACACCCCCTCGCTCGCCGCGTTCCTCGGCGCCGGATTCCGGTACGCGGCCGAGGTCGACCTGCCCGGCAAACGGGCCGCGCTCATGATCCGGGACCGGGTGCTGCGCGATGTGCTGTAGCGTCGAGTGAGCGGGGTCTCACGATGGGTGTGAACGGCCTCCGATTGTCAGTCCCGGGCCGTAGGGTGGTCGGGCTATGACGAAGCCCTCCCTCCCCGAACTCCTGCATGCCGCCGTCGCCGCGGTCGGCGGCACGGAGCGCCCCGGCCAGGTGACCATGGCCGAATCGGTCGCCGAGGCGATCGACGACGCATCCCATCTGCTGGTCCAGGCCGGCACCGGCACCGGAAAGTCGCTGGGCTATCTCGTGCCCGCGCTCGCGCACGGGGAGAGGGTGGTCGTCGCGACGGCCACCCTCGCCCTCCAGCGCCAGCTGGTCGAACGCGATCTGCCGCGCACGGTCGACGCCCTGCACCCGCTGCTGCGCCGCCGCCCCGAGTTCGCGATGCTCAAGGGCCGCTCCAACTACCTGTGCCTGCACCGGCTGCACGAAGGCATGCCGCAGGACGAGGAGGACGGCCTCTTCGACCAGTTCGAGGCCGCCGCGCCCACCAGCAAGCTGGGCCAGGACCTGCTGCGGCTGCGCGACTGGTCCGACGAGACCGAGACCGGCGACCGGGACGACCTCACCCCGGGCGTCTCGGACCGCGCCTGGGCGCAGGTGTCGGTGTCCTCACGGGAGTGCCTCGGCGCCACCAAGTGCGCGTACGGCGCGGAATGCTTCGCGGAGGCGGCCCGTGAGCGCGCCAAGCTCGCCGAGGTCGTCGTCACCAATCACGCGCTGCTGGCCATCGACGCCATCGAAGGCGCCCCGGTGCTGCCGCAGCACGAGGTGCTGATCGTGGACGAGGCGCATGAACTCGTCTCCCGGGTCACCGGCGTCGCCACCGGCGAGCTGACCCCCGGCCAGGTCAACCGTGCCGTGCGCCGCGCCGCGAAACTCGTCAATGAGAAGGCGGCCGACCAGCTCCAGACCGCCGCGGAGGGCTTCGAGCGGCTGATGGAGCTGGCCCTGCCGGGCCGTCTGGAGGAGATCCCGGAGGACCTCGGCTACGCCCTGATGACGCTGCGGGACGCCTCCCGGACGGTCATCTCCGCGCTCGGCACCACCCGCGACAAGTCCGTCCAGGACGAGGACGCCGTGCGCAAGCAGGCCCTGGCCTCGGTCGAGTCCGTCCACGACGTGGCGGAGCGGGTCCTGAACGGCTCGGAGTGGGACGTCGTCTGGTACGAACGGCATGACCGCTTCGGCGCCTCCCTGCGCGTCGCCCCCATGTCCGTCTCGGGGCTGCTGCGGGAGAAGCTGTTCGCCGACCGCGCCGTCGTCCTCACCTCCGCGACCCTCAAGCTCGGCGGCGACTTCAACGGCGTCGGCGCCTCCCTCGGGCTCGGCCCCGAGGGCGTCGAGGGCGAGGACCTGCCGCAGTGGAAGGGCCTCGACGTCGGCTCCCCCTTCGACTACCGCAAGCAGGGCATCCTGTACGTCGCCAAGCACCTCTCCCGCCCCGCGCGGGACGGCGATCGCGGCGACATGCTCGACGAGCTGACGGAGCTGATCCAGGCCGCCGGCGGCCGCACCCTCGGGCTGTTCTCCTCCATGCGGGCCGCGCAGCTCGCCGCCGAGGACCTGCGCGCGCGGATCCCCGAGTACCCGATCCTGCTCCAGGGCGAGGAGACGCTCGGCGAGCTGATCAAGAACTTCGCGGCCGACCCGAAGACCTGCCTCTTCGGCACGCTGTCGCTGTGGCAGGGCGTGGATGTGCCCGGGCCCAGCTGCCAGCTGGTCGTCATGGACAAGATTCCGTTCCCGCGCCCCGACGATCCGCTGATGAGCGCCCGCCAGAAGGCGGTGGAGGACGCGGGCGGCAATGGCTTCATGGCGGTGGCCGCCACCCATGCCGCCCTGCTGATGGCCCAGGGCGCCGGCCGTCTGGTGCGCGCGTCGGGGGACCGGGGCGTGGTCGCCGTACTGGACCAGCGGCTCGCCACGGCGCGGTACGGCTCCTACCTCAAGGCGTCCCTGCCGGACTTCTGGTTCACCACGGACCGTAACCAGGCCCGCAGGTCGCTCTCGGCGATCGACGCGGCGGCGAAGCAGGCGGAAGCCGAGGGCCCCGCGTAGGCACAGGCAGGACCCCGGAACCGGCGCAGAGGTTCCGGGGTCCGGTCAGGGGGCGAGCGGGGGTGTCCGCTCGCCGCGGGCGTCACACGCGCCGCAGTACGGCGACCACCTTGCCCAGGATGGTGGCGTCGTCGCCGGGGATCGGCTCGTAGGCAGCGTTGTGCGGGAGGAGCCAGACATGGCCGTCCTCGCGCTTGAAGCGCTTCACCGTGGCCTCGCCGTCGAGCATGGCGGCCACGATGTCGCCGTTCTCCGCGACCGGCTGGCGGCGCACGGTGACCCAGTCGCCGTCGCAGATCGCGGCCTCGATCATGGAGTCGCCGACGACCTTGAGGACGAACAGCTCACCGTCGCCGACCAGCTGGCGGGGGAGCGGGAAGACGTCCTCGACGGATTCCTCCGCGAGGATCGGCCCACCGGCGGCGATCCGGCCGACCAGCGGGACGTACGACGCGGCGGGCTTGCCGCTGGTGTCCGTGGGCTGCACCGACACGGCCTGGTCGGAGCCGCGCACCTCATAGGCGCGCGGGCGGTGCGGGTCGCGGCGCAGGAAGCCCTTGCGCTCCAGCGCCATCAGCTGGTGTGCCACGGAGGAGGTGCTGGAGAGGCCGACGGCCTGGCCGATCTCCCGCATGGACGGCGGGTATCCGCGCCGCTGCACGGAGTCCCTGATGACCTCGATCACCCGGCGCTGCCGGTCGGTGAGTCCGGAGCTGTCCGCCCGGATGCCTGGAGGTCGGCCCGGCAGGGAGCGCCGGGGCCCCTCGGGATTCGTGGCTTCGTTCATCGCATGTACCGGCTCGACCCGGCCCTGGGAGCGGTCCTGGGCGGTGATGGTGGCACTGTCTGCGGTGGTGGTCACGTCGGCCCCTCTCGATGGTCTCCCTGCTGGACAACGGTAGTTGCTTTCGAAAGGTTGCGCCAAACACACGTTCGAGTGAAAAAGTGCGATTCACCTGTTGCGATCGCGTGTTTGGGTGTATGGGCTGACGCGGCACGGGGCGGGCAAAAGTGCTCTTTGTCGTGCGTTGTACTCTTTCCCGCCGGGGTCGCCGACCTCGTGGGCGCTTCCCCAGTCTGCCATCCGGAACCCGTCCCACCGCGGCGAGGGGTCCGTTCTGCGCCGGAGTCCTACGCATCCTCCGTGCGGCGCCCACGGTATCTCCGTAAGCGCCACAGGGGTACGGTTCCGCGCCCGCGTGTCCTTTCCGGCCGGCGCGTCCGAAGGCCCGCGGGGCGCCCCGCACCGCCGTCCCCGCGCGACACGCGACCCGGCCTCGGCGAATAAGCCGATCCCCACATCTAGTGGTTGGATGGCTACAGCAGCCCACAAGTTGTGGTGACCCCGGTCCGGGGTGGTTATTCGATCGCCTATGCTTAGGGCTGCTTCGCGAGGCCCCTGGGGCTCGGCGAGGCCATCGAGTCTGCTGTGAGGAGGGTTGGAGATCATGCACTGCCCCTTCTGCAGGCACCCCGACAGCCGTGTGGTCGACAGTCGTACGACCGACGACGGCACGTCGATCCGCAGGCGCCGCCAGTGCCCCGACTGCTCCCGTCGTTTCACGACCGTGGAGACGTGCTCGCTCATGGTGGTGAAGCGCTCCGGAGTCACCGAGCCCTTCAGCCGTACCAAGGTCATCAACGGCGTGCGCAAGGCGTGCCAGGGGCGGCCTGTCACCGAGGACGCGCTCGCCCAGCTCGGCCAGCGGGTCGAGGAGGCGGTGCGGGCCACCGGCAGCGCCGAGCTGACCACCCATGACGTGGGTCTGGCCATACTCGGCCCGTTGCAGGAGCTCGACCTCGTCGCCTATCTGCGGTTCGCCTCGGTCTACCGGGCGTTCGACTCGCTCGAGGACTTCGAGGCCGCCATCGCGGAACTGCGGCAGGCGACGCGCGGCCCCGCCGCGGACGGGACGGGCCCGGCGGACGAGACGGCCGCGGCCGCGGGGAGCCAGGAAGACGAACGCGGGACCGGCGGGACCTCCCAGGTCCCGCAGCCCGCGCAAGCCGCCGACTGACCGGCGCGCGGGAGACCGGGGCAGGGCCCGGACACCCCGCCGCGAGGCGGCGACCGAAGACCTGTTGCGGGCGGCAGTTGAGGGTGCCCGCAGCACAAGACAGAACACCGTGCCACGGGAACAAACGGGGCACTTCTGGGCGTTTTCGCCCTACAGGGAGGCGGCATGACAGAGACGGCGAGCGGTCCGGCACGAGGTTCCCGCGCCAAGGGCGGCAAGGCGGGAAACAAGGGACTGCACATCGAGCGCATCCACACCACCCCCGGCGTACACCCGTACGACGAGGTCGAGTGGGTGAGCCGTGACGTCGTCATGACCAACTGGCGCGACGGCTCGGTCAACTTCGAGCAGCGTGGCGTCGAGTTCCCCGACTTCTGGTCGGTGAACGCGGTCAACATCGTCACCAGCAAGTACTTCCGGGGCGCCGTCGGCACCCCGCAGCGCGAGACCGGCCTCAAGCAGCTGATCGACCGCATCGTGAAGACGTACCGGAAGGCCGGTGAGGACCACAAGTACTTCGCCTCGCCCGCCGACGCGGAGATCTTCGAGCACGAGCTCGCCTACGCGCTGCTGCACCAGATCTTCAGCTTCAACAGCCCGGTCTGGTTCAACGTCGGCACCCCGCAGCCCCAGCAGGTCTCCGCCTGCTTCATCCTGGCCGTCGACGACTCCATGGAGTCGATCCTCGACTGGTACAAGGAAGAGGGCATGATCTTCAAGGGCGGTTCCGGCGCCGGCCTGAACCTGTCCCGCATCCGCTCCTCCAAGGAACTGCTCTCCTCCGGCGGCAACGCCTCGGGTCCGGTCTCCTTCATGCGCGGCGCCGACGCCTCCGCCGGCACCATCAAGTCCGGTGGCGCCACCCGCCGCGCCGCCAAGATGGTCGTGCTCGACGTCGACCACCCCGACATCGAGGACTTCATCGAGACCAAGGTCAAGGAGGAGGAGAAGATCCGCGTCCTGCGCGACGCGGGCTTCGACATGGACCTGGGCGGCGACGACATCGCCTCCGTCCAGTACCAGAACGCCAACAACTCGGTCCGGGTGAACGACGAGTTCATGACGGCCGTCGAGGCGGGCGGCGACTTCGGGCTGCGCGCCCGGATGACCGGCGAGGTGATCGAGGAGGTCGACGCCAAGTCGCTCTTCCGCAAGATCGCCGAGGCCGCGTGGGCCTGCGCCGACCCGGGCATCCAGTACGACGACACGATCAACAACTGGCACACCTGCCCCGAGTCCGGCCGGATCACCGCGTCGAACCCGTGCAGCGAGTACATGCACCTGGACAACACGTCCTGCAACCTCGCCTCGCTGAACCTGATGAAGTTCCTGAAGGACGACGGCCAGGGCAACCAGTCCTTCCAGGCCGAGCGCTTCCAGCAGGTCGTCGAGCTGGTCATCACCGCGATGGACATCTCGATCTGCTTCGCGGACTTCCCGACCCAGAAGATCGGCGAGAACACCCGCGCCTTCCGCCAGCTGGGCATCGGCTACGCCAACCTCGGCGCCCTGCTGATGGCCACCGGCCACGCGTACGACTCCGAGGGCGGCCGCACCCTGGCCGGTGCCATCACCTCCCTGATGACCGGCACCGCCTACCGCCGCTCCGCCGAACTGGCCGCGGTCGTCGGCCCGTACGACGGCTACGCCCGCAACGCCGACGCCCACAAGCGCGTCATGAAGCAGCACGCCGACGCCAACGGCAAGGCCGTCCGCATGGACGACCTGGACACCCCGGTGTGGGCCGCCGCCACGGAGGCCTGGCAGGACGTGGTCCGCCTCGGCGAGAAGAACGGCTTCCGCAACTCCCAGGCGTCCGTGCTCGCCCCGACCGGCACCATCGGTCTGGCGATGTCCTGCGACACCACCGGCGTCGAGCCCGACCTCGCGCTCGTGAAGTTCAAGAAGCTCGTCGGCGGCGGCTCGATGCAGATCGTCAACGGCACCGTGCCGCAGGCCCTGCGCCGCCTGGGCTACCAGGAGGAGCAGATCGAGGCGATCGTCGCCCACATCGCCGAGCACGGCAATGTGATCGACGCCCCCGGTCTCAAGCAGGAGCACTACGAGGTCTTCGACTGCGCCATGGGCGAGCGGGCCATCTCCCCGATGGGCCACGTCCGCATGATGGCCGCGATCCAGCCGTGGATCTCCGGCGCGATCTCCAAGACGGTCAACATGCCGGAGACGGCGACCGTCGAGGAGGTCGAGGAGATCTACTTCGAGGCCTGGAAGCTCGGCGTCAAGGCGCTCGCGATCTACCGGGACAACTGCAAGGTCGGCCAGCCCCTCTCCGCCAAGAAGAAGGAGGAGGAGAAGGCCGAGATCACCGAGAAGGCCGAGGACACGATTCGTACCGCGGTCGAGAAGGTCGTCGAGTACCGCCCGGTCCGCAAGCGCCTTCCGAAGGGTCGTCCCGGCATCACCACGTCCTTCACCGTCGGCGGTGCCGAGGGCTACATGACCGCCAACTCCTACCCGGACGACGGTCTTGGCGAGGTCTTCCTGAAGATGTCCAAGCAGGGCTCGACCCTCGCGGGCATGATGGACGCCTTCTCCATCGCGGTCTCCGTCGGCCTCCAGTACGGCGTGCCGCTGGAGACGTACGTCTCGAAGTTCACCAACATGCGCTTCGAGCCTGCCGGTATGACGGACGACCCGGACGTGCGGATGGCGCAGTCCATCGTGGACTACATCTTCCGCCGCCTGGCGCTGGACTTCCTGCCCTTCGAGACCCGCTCCGCGCTCGGCATCCACTCCGCCGAGGAGCGCCAGCGGCACCTGGAGACCGGTTCCTACGAGCCGTCGGACGACGAGGTCGACGTCGAGGGCCTGGCCCAGTCGGCGCCCCGCGCCCAGGAGCCGGCGGCCGTCACCGCCGCCCCGAAGACCGAGCCCGAGGCCATCAAGCCCGCCCCGAAGCAGGCCCACACCAGCGCCGAACTGGTCGAGATGCAGCTGGGCATCCAGGCCGACGCCCCGCTCTGCTTCTCCTGCGGCACCAAGATGCAGCGCGCCGGTTCCTGCTACATCTGCGAGGGCTGCGGCTCGACGAGCGGCTGCAGCTGACCTGAGCGGACCGCGTCGACCATGCCGTCCGACGCGATCCACTGAGCCCTGACGACAGTGGGCGCCGACCTTGTGGCCGGCGCCCACTGTCGTCGTGTCCGGACGGGGTGTGGTGTGCCGGGTCCCGCCGTGTCGAGGATCAGCAGGCCGCTCAGTCCCGATGTGACCCGCCCGTGCGCAGGGCCCGTCGGAGTGCCTGTGCGGGGTAAGGGGTCTCGCGGCTGTCGTCCTGGAGCCTGGTGTGGAAGTCGGTGAGGATCGCGGCGAGAGGGGCGTGCCGGGAGAGGAGCGCCGTGGCTCCCGGCGGTCCGGGCGGTGGGTCCTGGCCTTCCGCGATGGCGCGGATCAGCGCGTGGCGTTCGGTCCGCCCGGAGCCGTACAGGGCCGTGATCAGCCAGTTCACCAGCCAGTTGAGGGTGTGGCAGCGGTCGTAGTCCCGGTGCAGTTCGAGGAAGCCGGTCTCGGACCGTGAGAGAGCGAAGCGGGCGGAGAGGGCGAGGCCGAAGTCGGCGAAGTAGAGGCGCCGGCCGTCGGTCAGGATGTTCTGGAAGTGCGCGTCGAAGTGCACGAGCCCGTGAGCGCTCATGAAGGACGTACCGGCCTCCAGCTCGCGCTCCACCAGCGAGCAGGCCCGGTCGGCGGACTCCGCACCGGCCCGCACCTGCTCGGTGAACCACTCGTGGAGCGTCCGGGGGATGTACTCCAGGAAGAGCACCAGGCTCGCGGACGACCGCCGAAGGCCCTCGATACGGCGTCGTACCTCCGGCCCGCCGCCCCAGTAGGCCACGGCCCGCTCCACGTCCGCGAGTTCCGGGGCCGGTGCGGGCGCGGTGTCCGGCAGCACCCGCCAGTGGTACATCAGCGGAAACCCCCGACACCGCCCGCCGAGTACCCAGTTCGTCGTCATGGCCTGCGCGGCGAGCTCCCGCCACGCCCCGAAACCGGGCCCGCCGATGCCGTACTGGCAGAAGGTGGGCAGCCCGAACAGGTTGGCCGTGGACCGTACATGCTCCGGCAGCCGCTCCCGGTCCGTGAGCGGCACCCGCTTCACGAAGACCTGCGTCCCGTCGACCTCCAGCAGCGCGGACCTCCCGCCGATGCCGGTCCCGAGCGGCACGGCGGCGTCCACAAGTGCGCCCAGCCGGCGATCACTTCGCAGCGCGAGGGACGTGGAGACGGTGCCGTAGGCGGCCGAGCGCGCGCCGTCCGACGGATCGGCCCGATGGCGACCCGCCGAAGCGAGGGGCACCGAGGACGGGCCTATCGCGCGCGCCCCATCACCCGGGTGAAGCTCTCCGGGTCCTCCTGGAAGCCGTGGACGCCGGGGTGGAAGATCCATTCGCCCGAGTCGTTGCGGACGAACTCGGCGATGGTGGCGGCCGTGGCGTCATGGACGGCGGTGAAGTCGTCCTCGGACAGGACGGTGTAGCCCTCGCGGACGCGCATGGCCGGGTTGAGGACACCGGAGAACGTGCGGCGGACGGGCTGCTGCTGGATGACGACGCCCACCACCACGCGGCCGAACCGCTCGCTGAGCCGCTCGACCTCCAGGGTCATGACCTCGTCCCAGCCGAAGCCCCGCCCGTCCGTGCTGTCCCGGTTGAGGAAGATGGTGCCGTCGGGCGAACGGCTGTCGAAGTGCACCAGATACGCCGGCGCGCCGTACGGGTCCCGCGCGTCGAAGGTCGCCGCGATGATGTCGAGATCCGTGGGCGCCGTACCCGTGGGACTGGGGTCCCACTTGAGCGCGACCTCGACCTTGTGCATTCCCTTGCTGAAACCGGTCACCGGGCCTCCCCTTCCCTGTGGGCACCACGTCCCCAACTCCCGTTCAGCCGAGGATCCTTGCCCATCGTGCCACGTACCCGGCCTCGCGCGCGCGGACGAACTCCACCGGAGCGTGACCGGCGCCACGTCCGGTGGCCTTACGATGGCGCGGTGCTGGTCAAGTGGATTCGCTGCACCGTGGTGGACCGCCGGGGGTTCGAGCGGGGGCAGCGGAAATGGGCGGGGCTCCCGGGAGAGCCGGGTTTCCGGGGACAGGGCGGAGGCTGGAGCCGGCGGCGGCCCGACGTGGCGCACATCGTCACCTTCTGGGAGAGCCGCGCCTTCTACGACTCCTTCATGGCCCGCTCCTACGACCGCCTCGCCGCCGCCCAGGCCGGCACCTTCAAGGACGCCCAGGCCAAACTGTTCGAGTACCGCTTCGACGTGAAGACCGGCTTTGAACCCCGCTTCACCGACTCCGACCTGCTCAGACTCGCCCTGTGCCGGGTCCACGAGGAGCGGGTGGAGCACTTCACCCTCATGCAGGAGAAGGTCTGGAACCCGGCCATGGCGGGCTCGCCCGGCATGATCCGCGGCATGTTCGGCGAGGCCCCCGAGCAGGAGTTCCTGATCCTTTCGATGTGGCGGGCCGCCGCCGAACACGGCAAGTACCGCACCGAACGGATCGAACGCCTCGCCCTGCGCGCCCAGACCGAGGCGGACATCGCGGCCCTCTCCGGCGACATCGTCGACCTGGAGCCGTCCTGGACGGTCTAGTCCCGGGATGCACGGTCCAGTCCTGGGATACATGGTCGAGCCCTAGGATACCGGCTGGTCGGTCCGGAAACGGGGCCTGTGACGTGCGCTGTATGGACCCCGTACGATTCCCCGGTTCCCCGCCCCTCGCTCTAGGGTTTCGGCATGGCACGACCACGGCGCATCGTCCTTGTCCGGCACGGCGAGTCGACGGGCAACACCGACGACTCCGTGTACGAGCGCGAACCGGACCACGCCCTGGCGCTGACCGACCTCGGCCGGCGCCAGGCCGAGGAGACCGGCGAACGGCTCCGGGAGCTGTTCGGCCCCGAACATGTGAGCGTGTACGTCTCCCCGTACCGCCGTACCCATGAGACCCTCCGCGCCTTTGGGCTCGACCCCGACCTCATACGCGTCCGGGAGGAGCCCCGGCTGCGCGAGCAGGACTGGGGCAACTGGCAGGACCGCGACGACGTACGCCTGCAGAAGGCCTACCGCGACGCCTACGGCCACTTCTTCTTCCGCTTCCCGCAGGGCGAGTCCGGCGCCGACGTCTACGACCGGGTCGGCGGCTTCCTGGAGAGCCTCTTCCGCAGCTTCGAGGCCCCCGACCACCCGCCCAACGTGCTCCTGGTGACCCATGGCCTCGCGATGCGGCTGTTCTGCATGCGCTGGTTCCACTGGACGGTCGCCGAATTCGAATCCCTGTCCAATCCGGGCAACGCCGAGATGCGGATGCTGGTACTCGGCGAGGACGGCCGCTACACACTCGACCGGCCCTTCGAGCGCTGGCGTGAACCGGTGCCGGACTGGGCCACCGGATAGAGTGGGGGAGCGATGACCGCACACTTCTCCCCCCACGGACGCCATGAGCGCGCCCTGGCGAGCCTGCGCGGACTGGCCGTCGGGGACGCCCTGGGCGCCCAGTTCTTCGTCCCGGCCCATCACCCCCTGCTCAAGCGGCGCGAGCTGCCGCCCGGCCCGTGGCGATGGACGGACGACACCGAGATGGCCGCTTCCGTCCTCGCCGTGCTCGCCACGCACCAGCGCATCGACCAGGACGCCCTCGCCCGCTCCTTCGCCGACCACCACGACCCGGACCGGGGCTACGGCCCCACCGCGAGCCGGCTGCTGAGCCTCGTGGGGCAGGGCGAGGACTGGCGAGGGCCCGCCGCCGCGCTCTTCCACGGGCGGGGCTCCTGGGGCAGCGGCGCGGCGATGCGGACCGCGCCCCTGGGCGCCTGGTACGCGGACGACCCGGAGCAGGCCACCCACCAGGCCGAGATCTCTGCCTACCCCACGCACCAGCACCGGGAGGCGGTGGTCGGCGCCATGGCGGTGGCGGCGGCCGCGGCCCTCGCCGGTTCGCCGGACGGCCCGCCCACCCCCGAGGCGCTCCTCGACGGCGTGATCGCGCTCGTCCCGAAGAGCGCGGTCGGCCAGGGCCTGCGCCGCGCCCGCGACATGCTCGACTACGGCGACGCCGGCACCGTCGCCGCCGTGCTGGGCTGCGGCCGCCGCAGGACCGCCCATGACACCGTGCCCTTCGCCCTGTGGTCCGCCGCGCGCGGCCTCGGTGACTTCGAGACGGCGTTCTGGACGACGGCCCGGGTGGGCGGCGACATCGACACCACCTGCGCGATCGTGGGCGGCGTCCTCGCCGCGGGCAAGGCCGGGGCACCGCCCGCCGAGTGGACACGACGGGCGGAGGCACTGCCCGACTGGGTGACACGGATGGGCTGACGGGCGGAAGTCCTCTCCGGGCAGCGGTAGTTGGAGAGCGGACGACCGCGCCTCATGCGCGCGGCGCGCGGGCGACGGGCTCGGCACCGCGGACAAGTCACGGGTCCGTCCCGCCGGTTCGGCGCGACGGCCCCATAACTACCGCCCTGCGGCTCGTCCTTCTCGCGCAGGTCCTGCTCACACCGGCTCGGCCGCCACGGTGCACCTCACGGGCGGCGGCGATCTCTATGTCGGCGGTGCCGGTGCCCGGGGACTCCGCGTGCGCCGCCTGTCTGATCGGGGGCGGCTCGCTGGGCTGGGCCGCCCCCGCCCCGCTCCTGCCGCCGGCGGTCTCGGTGGTCACAGCCGTAGCGTTCGTCGCCGTCGAGGCCCGTTCCCCGTGCTGTCCTCGTTCGCGGGCGGCACCCTGCCCCTCGGCGTCACCGGCGCGGACACCTGGCCGCTGTCCACCGTCGGCACCGCCCGGCGGACCGTCCCTGTCGATATGCACAAGCAAATCCGACGATCCGGATTCCGTTACGACCCCCCGCTCGCCGGTGCTTCCGCCGCCCTCCGGTAGACCGGGGTGTCGGCCACTGCCCCGGGCGGCGTAATCTAAGGGCGCCATGCCGTACGAACCTCCCACTCACACTGTCGAGCGCTCCCTGCGTGCCACGACCGGAGCGAAGGTCATCGCCGGTGTCGACGAGGTGGGGCGCGGCGCCTGGGCCGGGCCCGTCACCGTCTGCGCGGCGATCACCGGACTGCGTCGACCTCCCGCGGGCCTGACCGACTCCAAGCTGCTGACCATCAAGCGGCGCACCACGCTGGACGAGATCCTGCGGGCGTGGGTGACGGCCTACGCGCTGGGGCATGCTTCTCCCGAGGAGATCGACGGCATGGGGATGACGGCCGCGCTGCGGCTCGCCGCGGTCCGCGCCCTGGACGCACTGCCGGTCCACCCCGACGCCGTGATCCTCGACGGGAAACACGACTACCTCGGTGCCCCGTGGCAGGTGCGTACGGTGATCAAGGGCGATCGCTCGTGCGTCGCCGTCGCGGCGGCCTCGGTGATCGCCAAGGTTCAGCGCGACAAAATGATGGCCGAACTGGCTGTCGACCATGCAGACTTCGGGTTTGCGGACAACGCCGGGTATCCGTCACCCGTGCACAAGGCCGCACTGGAAGAGCGGGGCCCCACCCCGCACCACCGTTTGTCGTGGGCGTATCTTGATGCGCTGCCCCAGTGGCGGCATCTCAAGAAGGCCCGCAACTGGGCGGACGGAAGCGTTCCGGAGATCGAGGGTCAGCTCGGCTTCGACTTCTGACGGTTCCGATCGCACTGATGTGCCACCCCGTTCATCAGCGCCACTTCAACGTTTGATAAAAATCAGCTCATGCCTCTCATTCCCGAGGAGCCTCAGATTCACGAGAGTGCCCAGGGTCCCCGCGTCACGCCGGCCAGCGGCCGCACCGCGCCGACCCCTCGCCCCGTACCCGGCCCCCGTCCCGCGGCGCCGTCCCGCCCCGGTCGTCCCGGCCCTCAGCGGCCTGTGCCGCCGGTGCAGCGCACGCCGCGTGACGTGGCTCCGGCCAAGCCCGGTCCCTCCGGTCCGGGTGTCCCCGCCACAGCCGCGGGCCCGCAGATCCAGCTGATCCCGGCCTCGGCCGAGGGTGCGATCGACGCCGCCGAGGAGGCCGTCGACCTGCTGCTGGACTCGGGCCGCGCCCCCGGCGACGTGCTGGTGATCACCACGGGTGCCCAGCACCCGTGGGCCGAGCACGAGTTGTCGTTCGGTGAGACCGCCTACTGGGCGCAGCACGACGCGGGTGACGACGTCTTCTACACGGACGCCGCCATCGCCTCCCGCGCCGGTTCCCGCCCGGTGGTCGTCGTGGCCGTCAACGGGGGCGCCGCCTCCGCCGACGTCCTCTCCCTGGCCCACACCCGTGCCGGAGCCCTGCTGATCGTCTGCGGCGACCCGCAGCAGATCAACGCGGTCCTCGGCACCGGCGTCTGAACCACGCGCCGGGCTCCCGGAGCCGGCAACCGCCCGAGGGGGCACCGCACGGTGCGCCCTCCGGCATGCCCGGTCGGTCGTGTGCCTCCCTCAGTGCCCCGGTGGTGGGGAAGGCACCTGGCAGACCCCGGGACGCCTTGCTGCGGAGTGCGACCGGTCGGGCGCTTGAGCAGGGCGTATCCATGCCTGAGCCTGCGCCTGCCTGGCCCGGTCCGTCGGACCCGCCGTCGGCTCCGTGCCGTCCGGCCCTCAGCGGGCGGCCGCGCGGCGCAGGACCTCGGAGACCGGTCCACCGGTGCGCGGTACGGGCGGCGGGGCATCCGCCGTGGCGAACGGCTCCGGCGCCGAGTGTGCGTGGGGACGGCGGCCACCGCGCCCCTCGCCCAGCACCTGCCAGCCGTCGTGGGTCAGCGTGATGTACGCCCCGCACCGCAGCCCGTGCAGCGTGCAGGCGTCGCGCAGGCCCCACATCCAGGCACCGTCCTCCTCGGTCCAACGCGCGTCGCCCTCACGGCAGTAGAGCAGGACGGCGGTGCGCACCGGGGTACGGCGGCGCAGGTCGTGCGGTATGACCCGGCGCAGCTGGGACAGCAGGGCGTTGCGGAACATCCAGCCGTCCGCAGGGGCGGCCCGGCGGGTGAACGAGGCGCTGGCACACAGCCGTTCATCCGGATCAAGGACGGCCACCACCGCCGTGGACGGGCGCGGATGATGCCGTGCGTGCAGTCCGCTGACGACCTCGCGGGGGTTGCGCAGCAGCGGGATCCCCGCGGCGGCCCACTCCGCCGGCTCCAGCACACGGCTGGCGGAAGCGGCGGGCGTCGACAACGAGGCCGCCGGGGACGAGGCGAATCCGAAGGTCACGTTCCTCCCTTCGGCTACGCGCCCACACAGCGGGCGAGGTCGGATTCGGGGACCGCGCACCGCAGCGAAGCCCAACCGGATCACGGACCGACCGTGCGGGGAGCGGATCTCAATTCTTCCTGTCGAACTGGAATGCGGCAACGAGCAATTGGGGTCGCCGCCGGGTATCGGGTGGTGCGTGGCTTATATCCCTACCCAAGGCTCAGCCGGATGACGCATGGGCCGCTCGCGCCTCTCCGCAGCGAATACCCCGAACACGGCCCGACCATCAGACCGCCGGCAACTGGCCTCCGGCCTGGCAACGGCTGAGTCCGACAGCGCCCGATACCGCCTGAGTCATGGGCCGACATGGGCCGAGCTTCGTGTCGACGCCGACCGCCTTCGGTCCGATACCGGCTGAGCCTTGGGCCGACACCGGCTGAGCTGGGGGTCCACACCGGCTGGCCTTCGGGTTGACCCCAGCTGGGCTTCGTGTCGACACCGGCCACCTTCGGTCCGATACCGGCTGAACCTTGGGCCGACACCCGCTGAGCCTGGGGTCGATGTCGGCTGGCCTCCGGGTTGGCCCCAGCCGGGTTTCGGGTCGACAACGGCCGAGCCGCGGGCCTACAGCACCCGGCCTCCGGGCCGACATGGGCCGAGCCGCGATCGACGTCGACACCGCCCGGGGTTCGGGCCGACACCGGCTGGGATTCGGACTGATCGCCTCCCCGATCTCCCGGACCGAACGCCCCCGCCCTCTGGGACTGGCCGCCCCCGATCTCCCGGACCAGCCGCCCCCAGCTCCCGACCTGGCCGCTCCCGGACCTTCCGGCCTGTCCCCCAGACCTTCCGGGCCGGTCGCCCCCGACCTTCCGGGCCGAATATCCCCTGGCAGCCGGGCCGGTCGCGCCTGACCTCCCGAGCTGGCTGTCTCCGATCTTCCGGCCCGGCGACCCTTTTCCGAGCGGTGCATCCCCCGATCACCGGGCCGAACGCTCCCGGCTCCCGACTTTCCGAGCTGGCCGCCTGCGACCATCCGGGCCGGTACCTCTTTTCCAAGCGAGGCATCCCCTAGCCTCCGGGCCGAACTCCCCGACCCCCGACCCCCGGCCCCCGACTCCCGGCCCCGGCCCCCGGCCTTCCGAACTGGCCGCCCCCAACCTCCCGGCCCGATACCCCCCAACCCCCTTCCAAACCGCGCACCCCCGCCCCCCCGAGCCGCGCCCCCGGTGCTGTCGAGCCAGGCCCCGCGCCCCCTCGCCCCGGTCAGCCCTGCACCGCGAGGACGAGCGGCAGCACCCCCGTCGCACCGGCCCGGCGGAGCAGACGCGCCGCGACCGCGAGGGTCCAGCCGGTCTCCGTGAAGTCGTCGACCAGCAGCACCGGACCGTTCGCCTCGGCCAGTGCCGTCGCGAGGGCGGGCGGCACCGCCAGCGCGCCGTCGAGCGCCTTGAGCCGCTGCGCGCTGTTGCTGCGCGACACCCGGGGCGCGTCCTCGTCGTATGTCACGGACCCCAGCAGCGGCAGCCTCCCGGTCTCCGCGATCCGCGCGCCCAGGGAGTGGACGAGCCGCGGCCGGGTGCGTGAGGCGACGGTGACCACCCCCACCGGCCTCGGCTGGGCGCTCTCGGCCCCGGGTGCCCAGCCGCCGGGCCCCTTGGCCCAGTCGGCCAGCACCTCGATCACGGCGCGCGCCACGTCGTCCGGCACGGGCCCGTCCGGCGTCCGCGGGGCGAGCAGCGGACGGAGCCGATTGCCCCAGCCGATGTCCGAGAGCCGTCCCAGCGCCCGCCCCGGCGCCGCCTGCTCACCGGCCGGAATACGCCCCTTGAGGCCGATCCCGATGGCCCCGAGCCCCGTCGGCCACATCCGCCGGGGCTCCACCTCCACCCCCGCGCGGCCCAGATCGCTGCGTGCCGCGTCGAGCGCCGCCGAGGAGGCGTCGGCCGTGAAGCGCGGCCCCGCGCAGTTGTCGCAGCGACCGCACGGCTTGGCCCCCTCGTCGTCCAGCTGCCGTTGCAGGAACTCCATCCGGCACTCGGTGGTGTCCGCGTACGCGCGCATCGCCTGCTGCTCGGCCGCCCGCTGCCGCGCCACCCACGCGTACCGCTCCGCGTCGTACGACCACGGCTGCCCGGTCGCGAGCCAGCCGCCCTTGACCCGGCGCACCGCCCCGTCCACGTCGAGGACCTTGAGCATGGTCTCCAGGCGGGAGCGGCGCAGCTCGACCAGGGGCTCCAGCGCGGGCAGGGACAGGGGCTTGTCCGCGTGGGCGAGGACGTCCAGGGTGCGACGCACCAGCTCCTCGGCGGGGAAGGCGAGCGAGGCGAAGTACTCCCAGATCGCCTCGTCCTCCCGGCCCGGCAGCAGCAGCACCTCCGCGTGTTCCACCCCGCGCCCCGCGCGGCCCACCTGCTGGTAGTAGGCGATGGGGGAGGAGGGCGAGCCGAGATGGACCACGAACCCGAGATCGGGCTTGTCGAAGCCCATGCCGAGCGCGGAGGTGGCGACCAGCGCCTTGACCCGGTTGGCCAGCAGATCCTCCTCCGCCTGCTGCCGGTCGGCGTTCTCCGTCCTGCCCGTGTACGAGGCGACGGTGTGGCCCCGCTGCCGCAGGAACGCGGTGACCTCCTCGGCGGCGGCGACCGTGAGGGTGTAGATGATGCCGGAGCCCGGCAGATCGTCGAGATGGTCGGCGAGCCAGGCCATCCGGTGCGCCGCGTCCGGGAGCCGCAGCACCCCCAGACTCAGGCTCTCCCGGTCCAGCGGGCCGCGCAGCACCAGCGCGTCGGAGCCGCCGCCGGTGCCCAGCTGCTCCGCGACGTCGGCGGTCACCCGGGCGTTCGCCGTCGCGGTCGTGGCCAGCACGGGGACGCCGGGCGGGAGGTCGGCGAGCATGGTGCGCAGGCGCCGGTAGTCGGGGCGGAAGTCATGGCCCCAGTCGGAGATGCAGTGCGCCTCGTCCACGACCAGCAGCCCGGTCGCCGCGGACAGCTTGGGCAGGACCTGGTCGCGGAAGTCGGGGTTGTTGAGCCGCTCGGGCGAGACGAGCAGCACATCGACCTCGCCGGCGGCGATCGCGGCCTGCACGTCCTCCCATTCTTCGGTGTTCGAGGAATTGATGGTCCGGGCGTGGATACCGGCGCGGGCCGCCGCCTCCACCTGGTTGCGCATGAGCGCGAGCAGCGGCGAGACGATCACGGTCGGCCCGCTGCCCCGGGCCCGCAGCAGCGAGGTCGCCACGAAGTACACCGCGGACTTGCCCCATCCCGTGCGCTGCACGACCAGCGCCCGGCGCCGGTCGGCGACCAGCGCCTCGATCGCCCGCCACTGGTCCTCGCGCAACCGGGCGGCGCCCGTGGTGTCCCCGACGAGCCGGGCAAGGACGGCGTCCGCCCCTGCCCGGAGATCCGCGTTGCTCGTGTGCTCGTGCTCCATGCGTTCCATACAACAGGACGGGACCGACGAACGGGCGGGCCGGCCGCGGATCTGTGGACAACCCTCGGTGGCTTGTCGTGTCCCTGATTCGACTTATCCACAGGCCCGAGCGGGTTCGCGCAATCCGCGAGATCGTCGGCGCATGACGAATCACAGCGAAACCACCGCGCAGGTCACCCTGCGTACCCCGGCCGAACTGGCCGACGCCCTGCCCTATCTGCTGGGCTACCGGCCGGAGGACAGCATGGTCCTGGTCGCCTTGCACGACAGCTCCGGCAAGGGCAGGTTCGGCGGCCGGGCCCGGCTCGGCATCCCCGCGCACGAGGAGGATTGGGAAGAGGCCGCCCGGCAGCTGGCCCGGGGCCTGGTGACCAGCAGCGAGCGGCGGGGCGCCAAACCCGAGCAGCTGGTGGCCTACGTCTGCCAGGAACCCGCCCCGGGAGAGCGCGGCCGGGACGTCAAGCGCCGTCTCGCCCGCCTCGCCCATCTGCTGCGCATCCAGTGCGGCGACCTCGACGTGCCGGTCATCGAGGCACTCTGCATCTCCGACGGCCGCTACTGGTCGTACTGCTGCCCCACCGCGGACTGCTGCCCCGAGGACGGTACGCCGATGGGCCTGCCCGGCACCTCCGTCCTCGCCGCCGCGGCCACCTACGCCGGACTCCAAGTCCGGGGCACCCTCAAGGAGTTGCGCGCCCGGCTCCAGCCCTGGGAGGCCGCCGCGGCACGGGAGCAGGAGGCCGCGCTCGACGCGGGCGGGCTGGCCCTGGTGCCCCGTATCCTCGACGAGGCGGGCCGTGCGGAGGTGGCCGAGGAGACCATCCTCCTCGCCGAGCGCGTCATGCACCGCCTCGCCGCGGCGACCCCGGTCGCGGGCGCCCTTCCGGCCGACCTGCGCGACGACGGCCTGATCGGACACGACGAGGCGGCACGGCTGATCCTCGGCCTCCAGGACCGCAACACCCGCGACCGCGCCGCCGCCTGGATGGAGGGCGACGAAGCGGCCCCCGCGCTCCGGCTCTGGCGCGCCCTCGCCCGCCGCTGCGTCGGTCCGTACGCCGAGCACGCCGCCCCTCCGCTGACCCTGGCCGGCTGGGTCGCCTGGTCCACGGGCGACGAACTCGAGGCCCGCGAGGCCCTGGCCATGGCGCTGGGCGCCGACCCGGACTACCTCTTCGCCGGCCTCCTGCACCAGGCGTGCAACGAGGGACTGGACGTGGAGTCGATCCGCCGGTGCCTGCGGCTGGGACGGCCCGGGGAAGCGCCGCGCGCGGAACCTTCGGCGGGTGCCTCGGGGGCGACCGAAGCCACGGGGCGCGCCGAAAGCGCGGAGGGCCCGGCATTCGTCGGGGAACCGGATCCGGCCGCGCGCATCCGCCGCCGACGTCGGTTGCGATCGGCCCTCGCCGCCGCCGGGGACGGCCCCCGCGCCGCCCGCGTGCCCGGTCGACGGCGCCCTCCGGCGGGCCCCGGTCCGACCGCAGGCCGGGCTCCGCGGTCGAACACCCGGCACCCGGCGGGCACCCGCCTGCCCACCAAGGGAACGGAGGAGACCACGAGCTGAACGGCGCGGGAGCCCGCCTCGCCTCCCATAACGCGACGAAGCGGCAGCACCGGCGGTGCCGCCCTCGAAGGGCGTGTTTATCGTCAGGAAGACGACTATGATCGCGGCATGCCCTACGACCCGTCAGCCTTTCCGCCCTTCGCCGTCACCGTGGACCTGGTCGTGCTGACCGTTCGCCGTCATTCGCTGTGCGCGTTGGCGGTCCGCCGGGGCGAGTCACCCTTCCAGGGACGATGGGCACTGCCCGGCGGCTTCGTACGGGCCGACGAGGACCTGAACCAGGCGGCGGCGCGCGAACTGGCCGAGGAGACGGGCCTGCACGCGCACGACCCCTCGACCCCGGCCCAGGACAACGGAGCACATCTGGAACAACTCGCCACCTACGGCGACCCCACCCGGGACCCGCGGATGCGCGTGGTCAGCGTGGCGCACCTCGCGCTCGCCCCCGACCTGCCCGCACCCCGCGCGGGCGGCGACGCCAGCAACGCGCGCTGGGCCCCGGTCGAGGAACTGCTCCAGCAGGGTGGTTACGGCCGCGACGGCGAGCCCGTGGCACCGCTGGCCTTCGACCACGCCCAGATCCTCGCCGACGGCGTGGAACGGGCCCGCTCCAAGATCGAGTACTCCTCGCTGGCCACCGCGTTCTGCCCGCCCGAGTTCACCGTCGGCGAGCTGCGCCGGGTGTACGAGGCGGTGTGGGGGGTGGCCCTCGACCCGCGCAACTTCCACCGCAAGGTCACCGGGACCCCCGGGTTCCTCGTCCCGACGGGAGGCACGACCACACGTCAGGGTGGCCGCCCGGCCCAGCTCTTCAGGGCCGGTGGCGCCACACTGCTGAACCCGCCGATGCTGCGCCCCGAGGTCTGACCGGCGGTCGCGGAGCCCGGTCGCGGGGCCCGGGGCGGGGTCCTCGTTGCGTCGAACGGAGGACAGGGACCGGCGCAGGGGCGTGGCATGCATCGCCAAACCATCCCATACACCAAAAAACCGGACATCGCACGCTATCTTGCTGCAGGTGATCCAAGCCTTCGGACTGACCAGCACCTCCCGCAAGGCGCGGCCGCCCGCCGTCGACGACGTCTCCTTCGAAGCGCGCGCCGGCCGGATCACCGTGCTCCTGGGGGCCGTCGGTGCGGGCAAGACCACGGCCCTGAGACTGATGCTCGCCCTGCGGCCCGGTCGTGGCATCACCTACTTCAGGGGACGGCCCCTGTACCGGATCGCTCATCCGGCGCGGGAGGTGGGCGTACTGCTCGGCGATGTCCCGGGGCATCCGGCCCGCTCGGTCCGCGGGCATCTGCGCATGCTGTGCGCGGCGTCGGGCGTCCCGGGGCGCCGCGCCGACGAGGTCCTCGAAGCCGTCGGCCTCGTCAGCTTCCGCGAGGAACGGCTCGGCACGCTCTCGCGCGGCATGGACCGCAGGCTCGGCCTGGCCTGCGCCCTGCTGCCCGACCCGCACACGCTCGTCCTGGACGACCCCACCCGCGGACTCTCCCCCGGCGAGGCGCAGTGGCTGCACGGCATGCTGCGCGCCCACGCCGATCAGGGCGGCACCGTACTGACGACCACGGGCGACCCGAGGGAGGCCGCGCGCATCGCCGACCGGGTCGTCACGCTCGACGCGGGCAGGCTCGTCGCCGACCAGGCGGCCGGGGAGTTCGCCCGCACCCGGCTGCGCCCGCGCGTGGCCGTGCGCAGCCCGTACGCCGGGCGCCTCGCCGCCGCGCTCACCAAGGAGGCCCGCACCGGCCGCCGTTCCGTCGAGGTCGTACGCGAGGGCGGCAACCGCCTCTCCGTGTACGGCACCACGACCTCGGTCATCGGTGAGACGGCCTTCCGGCACGGCATCCTCGTCCATCAACTCGCCGACGAGATCGGCGACATGGGGCCCGGCTCCGCCGCGGACAACGCGCTGCCCGAGCGCGCGCCGGCCATGGGCGGCCCGGCGGGCGGTCGTACGCCACCGGAGCGCGAGAAGACCGTGTTCGGCTTCTCCGTATCGGATCCGATCACCATGACGCGCACCGGGTCCACCACCTCGACCCCCTCCTCGCGGCAGCCGCCTCGGCCCAACTCCCCGGCGGCCCAAGCGCTCTCGACCGCCCCGGCCCCGACCCCTGCCGCCCCGACCCCTGCCGCCCCGGCCCCGTCGACCGAACCCGCCGACGCCGCGCACCGGGCCGAGACGCGTGCGACCGGCGACGCCGAGACCACCGCCCGCCACCCCGGAAGGCCGGAAACCGGCCCGAGGCGCCTCACCCACACGCGCATCGTCCCGACCCGTATCGCCACCACCCGTATCTCCGCCCTCCGCACCCTCCTGCCCGGAGCCAGAGGGCCGTTCGCCCGTCCGTCGTGGACGGTGGACCCCGAGACCCGGACCGGCGGGAACGACCACAGTGCTCGCTCCTTCGACAGAGACTCCCCCCTCCCGCCCCCCATCTCCGTCCGTCCCGCCCCCACCCCGCTGCGCCCCCTGCGGTACGAGATCCGGCGGGCCGCGGGCGTCGGCACCGGGTTCCTGATCTGCGGCGCGGTGCTCGCGCTGTCCGTGCTGACCGCCGTGGCGCTGGCCGGAATCGGCCACACCCCGCAGGCGCGGCTGTTCGCGGCCTGGCCCCGGGAACTGCCGCTGCCGCCCGTCGCGCTCGCCGCCGGGCTGCTCGGGGCGTTGGCCTTCGGAGACGAATTCCGCCACCCCGCCCTCGCCGCGGACCGCGGCACGGTGCCCCGCCGACTCGGGCTGCTGACCGCGAAACTCCTGGTCTCCGGTGCCACCGCGGCGCTGCTCGCCTTCCTCGTCGCGGGCTGCGACGCCGAGGCGCTCTATCTCGTCTACGGCAAGGAGCTGACCCAGGTTCCGGAGGACTGGCTCTCGCTGAGCGCGAGTTGGATCGCACTCGTCATCGGGTGCGCCTGGGCCGGCGTGCTCGCGGCCGGCGTCTTCCGCTCCACCTCGGGCGGGCTCGCCGCCGTCCTCGCCGTACCCGTGGCCGTCGTACCCCTCATGCACACGGCGTTCCGGGGCCCGGCCGAGCGCACGGTGGCCGATCTCCCCTCGCGGACGCGGGAGGTGTTCCTGCTGCAGTGGCCGTTCGGAGGGGACCGGTATCTGCTCGCGGTGGCGCGGCTGTTCGTCCAACCCGTCGGTGGCGCAATGGTGTTGTCCCTGGCGGCACTGCTGTGCGCGTATCTGTTCACGACCCTGCGCGCCAGGGCCTGATGACTGGGGTTCTTACGGTTCTGATGCGGCTTGTGCCCACAACTCCCCGTGGGCGGCTCGTTTCTTTCCGATAAGGCGTCAATTGCGACGGGGTGAGCGATCACCCTTTCGTGTGCTTTTCACCAAAGACCTCAAGGGAGTTGGAAGCGACGCCGACAAAGGATCCGTGAGTACCCTTGCGCACACCATGATGACCGCCGCCCGTTCCACCGACTCCGGTCTGGTCGGTCCGGGCGAACTCGACCGCTACTCCTACGGCGACGCCCCGGTGGGCGATCGCGTCGGAACGCCCGCCTGGGACGGAGGCGAATCCGAGCTGGGCCGGGTCGGCCGGCGGCCCGCGGGCAACCGCGGCCGCGGTCTGCACGGCCAACTGGTCCAGCAGCTGGGTCAGATGATCGTCTCGGGCGACCTGGGCGCGGACCGTCCGCTGGTGCCCGAGGAGATCGGCCAGCGCTTCGAGGTCTCCCGCACCGTCGTCCGCGAGTCCCTCCGTGTCCTGGAGGCCAAGGGCCTGGTCAGCGCCCGGCCGAACGTGGGCACGCGGGTGCGTCCGGTCAGCGACTGGAACCTCCTCGACCCGGACATCATCGAGTGGCGGGCCTTTGGCCCCCAGCGTGACGACCAGCGCCGCGAGCTCAGCGAGCTGCGCTGGACCATCGAGCCGCTCGCCGCCCGTCTCGCCGCCGGGCACGGCCGTGAGGAGGTGCAGCAGCGCCTGTCCGACATGGTCGAGATCATGAGCCATGCCATGGCGCAGGGCGACGCGCTCACCTACTCGCGCGCCGACACCGAGTTCCACGCGCTGCTCATCCAGGTCGCGGGCAACCGCATGCTGGAGCACCTCTCCGGCATCGTCGGCGCCGCCCTCCAGGTCTCCGGCGGCCCGGTCACGGCCTGTGACCGGCCGAACGACACGTCCCTCGCCCACCACGCGCGGATCGTCGACGCCCTCGGCACCGGCGACGGCGGCGCGGCGGAGGCCGCCATGCGCCAGCTGCTCACCGCGCACCCCGAGGTGGAGCGGGTGGTTCCCGCCCCGCGCGAGCACTGACCCGCCTCGCGGGCGGTGCGGTCGCCGGTGTGCGGCGTCCCCGCGGTTCCCATGGCGCGTCGGCCCGGGTGTCGGTCGTCGCACCCGCCGTCGCCGGACCCCGCCGGATCCCTTCAGGAGCCCGGCGGGGTCCGGCGATGCGGCGGGCGATATCTTTTGCCCATGTCTGACCGTCTTTGTTCGCTTACGGGGTGTGACTCGGGCCACGCAGAATGGGCGTAACACTCGTGGGAACAGCGCGATGACCTAAGAGGTGACAGCCGCGAAGGGAATACGGACGCCAGACATGGCGCTGTGCATCTTCCCGGCCCGCGCCCGCGCCGTCGGCCCATCCCCAGGCCGGTGGTCGGTTCCCGTCCGCAGTGGACGGTGCCGGAAGCCGTTTTCCAACGTTCCGAGAGGTTGTTCGTGTCGGCCAGCACATCCCGTACGCTCCCGCCGGAGATCGCCGAGTCCGTCTCTGTCATGGCGCTCATTGAGCGGGGAAAGGCTGAGGGGCAGATCGCCGGCGACGATGTGCGTCGGGCCTTCGAAGCTGACCAGATTCCGGCCACTCAGTGGAAGAACGTACTGCGCAGCCTCAACCAGATTCTTGAGGAAGAGGGTGTGACGCTGATGGTCAGTGCAGCAGAGCCCAAGCGCACCCGAAAGAGCGTCGCAGCGAAGAGCCCGGCCAAGCGCACCGCCACCAAGACGGTCGCGGCCAAGACGGTGACCACCAGGAAGGCCACCGCCACCACGGCCGCCCCCGAGGCGTCCGCCACCTCGGCCGATCCCGCCGATGAGGCATCGTCCGCCAAGAAGGCCGCAGCGAAGAAGACGACCGCCAAGAAGGCGGTGGCCAAGAAGACCACCGCCAAGAAGACGGCGGCCAAGAAGACCTCGGGCAAGAAGGACGACGCCGAGATCCTCGAGGACGAGGTCCTTGAGGACACCAAGGTCGGCGACGAGCCCGAGGGCACCGAGAACGCGGGCTTCGTCCTGTCCGACGAGGACGAGGACGACGCGCCCGCGCAGCAGGTCGCCGCGGCCGGCGCCACCGCCGACCCGGTCAAGGACTACCTGAAGCAGATCGGCAAGGTCCCCCTGCTCAACGCCGAGCAGGAGGTCGAGCTCGCCAAGCGCATCGAGGCCGGCCTGTTCGCCGAGGACAAGCTCGCGAACGCCGACAAGCTCGCCCCGAAGCTCAAGCGCGAGCTGGAGATCATCGCCGAGGACGGCCGCCGCGCCAAGAACCACCTGCTGGAGGCCAACCTCCGTCTGGTGGTCTCCCTGGCCAAGCGCTACACCGGCCGCGGCATGCTCTTCCTGGACCTCATCCAGGAGGGCAACCTCGGTCTGATCCGCGCCGTCGAGAAGTTCGACTACACCAAGGGCTACAAGTTCTCCACGTACGCCACCTGGTGGATCCGTCAGGCGATCACCCGCGCCATGGCCGACCAGGCCCGCACCATCCGTATCCCGGTGCACATGGTCGAGGTCATCAACAAGCTCGCCCGTGTGCAGCGCCAGATGCTCCAGGACCTGGGCCGCGAGCCCACCCCGGAGGAGCTGGCCAAGGAACTCGACATGACCCCGGAGAAGGTCATCGAGGTCCAGAAGTACGGCCGCGAGCCCATCTCCCTGCACACCCCCCTGGGTGAGGACGGCGACAGCGAGTTCGGTGACCTCATCGAGGACTCCGAGGCCGTCGTCCCCGCGGACGCCGTCAGCTTCACCCTCCTCCAGGAGCAGCTGCACTCGGTCCTGGACACCCTCTCCGAGCGCGAGGCCGGCGTCGTCTCCATGCGCTTCGGCCTCACCGACGGCCAGCCGAAGACCCTGGACGAGATCGGCAAGGTCTACGGCGTGACGCGTGAGCGCATCCGCCAGATCGAGTCCAAGACCATGTCGAAGCTGCGTCATCCGTCGCGTTCCCAGGTGCTGCGCGACTACCTCGACTAGTCCGCGATCCGGTAGTCCGCGATCCGGCCGGCAGGGCCGGTCGTACGGCACCGAAGGCCCGGCTCCCCTCGTGGGAGCCGGGCCTTCGTGCTGCGAGCGGAGATCATGTGGATCACTCTGGGTTTTCCAGTTCCCACCCTGAGTGAGGAGTCGACATGCGCCGTTCCTTCGGCCGTGCACTGATCCGGCCGCTCGTCCTCGCGGCCACCGTGACCGCCATACCCCTGATGAGCGCGTCCCCGGCGGCGCCCGCGGCGGTCCGGAGCGTGGTCGTGGGGGGATTCCCCATCGATGTCTCGCAGGCCCCGTGGACGGTGGCGCTGTCCAGCCGTGACCGGTTCGGAGGCACCCGCGCGGGCCAGTTCTGCGGCGGTGTCGCGATCGCCCGCACCACGGTGCTCACGGCCGCCCACTGCATGAACGACGATGTCCTCGGGGCGCCACCCGACCGCGTGCGCGACCTCAAGGTCATCGCGGGCCGCACGGACCTGCTGTCCGACGAGGGTCAGGAGATCGGCGTACGGGACGTCCGGGTCAATCCGGGCTTCGACAGCGCGACGAACTCCGGCGACTTCGCCGTCGTCACGCTCGCCGAGCCACTGCCGCAGAGCGCGGTCATCGCCATGGCGGGACCCGGCGACCCGGCCTACACGCCAGGCACCAAGGCCCTGGTCTCCGGCTGGGGCGACCTGACCGGCGGCGGCGCCTACGCGCACCGGCTCCATGCCGCGGACGTGCATGTGCTCGCCGACGACCGTTGCGGCCGCGCCTATCCGGGCGGCCCGGACGGCGTCTACCGGGCCGCCAGCATGCTCTGTGCGGGGGAGAGCGCTGGGGGCCCGGACGCGTGCCAGGGAGACAGTGGTGGCCCGCTGGTGGCCGGCGGGCGGCTGATCGGGCTCGTGTCCTGGGGCAGCGGCTGCGGGCGGGCCGGGAGCCCCGGCGTCTACACCCGTGTCTCCGAGGTCGTACGCGCCCTTGGGACGGGCGGGGACGGCGGCGACGGGAAAGCGCCCACGAAAGCCCGCGAGAGGCCTCTCAGAAGCTCCTGAGGGCCTTGCGTGGGGGTCATGAGGGTATGAGCACGGGCGGTCGCTCCGAGGAGGAGCGGCCGCCCGTGCTTCGGCCTGTGCCGTTGCTGGCTCGTCGTCCGTAGGAGATTCAGTGTTCTTCTTCGGAAGCGGTGTTCGGCGCGGTCGTCAGCCGCTCCGACTCATCCTGTATCTCAGCGGCGATCTTCTTGAGTTCCGGCTCGAACTTGCGACCGTGGTGGGCGCAGAAGAGCAGCTCTCCGCCGCTGAGCAGGACGACGCGCAGGTATGCCTGGGCGCCGCAGCGGTCGCAGCGATCAGCGGCCGTCAGCGGGCTCGCGGGGGTCAGAACAGTAGTCACGTCGCCTCTTCTCTAGCTCGACGAGCTGTCGTACCAGGGTCAACATCCAACCAGCCCGAAAACGTTCCCGCTCGTGGCTTTTCCTGGAAAAAATCTTCCGGGGCGGCTGTCTGCTGCCGGTTGGCGGCGAATGTGCCGTAGTGCGTGTTGGGGATGCTTACGGGTTCGCGCTGTCTAGTATCTCGGTCCTCCCGGCTGGCTTGCCGGTTGTTCATGAGGACGTGCCCGGAGCCTAAATGGTTCATGCCTCCAAGGGAACGTGATATGTACTTCACCCCATCGAGGGATCGAACGTGTATACGAGTCTGGACTAGTCTGAGTAGCCGACGAGGGTGGCGTTACACCGGCTCTACCAGGCCTCGGTACCCTCTGACGGGCAACTGAAGCCTCCCCCTTACCCAGAAGGGGGCAACCTGAAATTCAGCGAGGAGCGAACCGCGTGACCGCCGATACGTCCGTGCCGTCCACAGCGCTGCTGGCAGGAGCAGACCGCGACGGCTCCAACTACACCGCGCGGCACCTGCTCGTCCTCGAGGGTCTTGAGGCGGTGCGCAAGCGTCCGGGCATGTACATCGGCTCGACCGACAGCCGCGGCCTGATGCACTGCCTGTGGGAGATCATCGACAACTCGGTGGACGAAGCCCTCGGCGGCTACTGCGACCACATCGAGGTGATCCTCCACGACGACGCGTCCGTGGAGGTGCGTGACAACGGCCGCGGCATCCCCGTGGACGTGGAGCCCAAGACCGGCCTGTCCGGCGTGGAGGTCGTCATGACCAAGCTCCACGCGGGCGGCAAGTTCGGCGGCGGCTCGTACGCCGCCTCCGGCGGTCTGCACGGAGTCGGCGCCTCCGTGGTCAACGCCCTCTCCGCCCGCCTCGACGTCGAGGTGGACCGCAGCGGCAACACCCACGCCATCAGCTTCCGGCGCGGCGTGCCGGGCGCCTTCTCGGGCGCCGGAGCGGACGCGAAGTTCGAGGCCAAGAGCGGTCTGCGCAAGGCCAAGAAGATCCCCAAGACCCGCACCGGCACCCGCGTGCGCTACTGGGCGGACCGCCAGATCTTCCTCAAGGACGCCAAGCTCTCCCTGAACACGCTGCACCAGCGCGCCCGGCAGACCGCCTTCCTGGTGCCCGGCCTGACCATCGTCGTCCGCGACGAGTACGGCCTGGGCGAGGGCGGCAGCAAGGGTGAGGAGTCCTTCCGCTTCGACGGCGGCATCAGCGAGTTCTGCGAGTACCTGGCGAGCGACAAGCCGGTCTGCGACGTGCTCCGCTTCTCCGGCAAGGGCACCTTCAAGGAGACCGTCCCCGTCCTGGACGAGCACGGCCAGATGACCCCGACCGAGGTCGCCCGCGAACTGGGCGTCGACGTCGCGATGCGCTGGGGCACGGGCTACGACACAAACCTGCGGTCCTTCGTCAACATCATCGCCACCCCCAAGGGCGGCACTCACGTCTCCGGCTTCGAGCAGGCCCTCACCCAGACGATGAACGACGTGCTGCGCGCCAAGAAGATGCTGCGCGTGGCCGAGGACAACATCGTCAAGGACGACGCCCTGGAGGGCCTCACCGCCGTCGTCACCGTGCGCCTGGCCGAGCCGCAGTTCGAGGGCCAGACCAAGGAGGTCCTCGGCACCTCGGCGGCCCGTCGCATCGTGAACCAGGTGGTCACCAAGGAACTGAAGGCGTTCCTGACCGCCACCAAGCGGGACGCCGCCGCCCAGGCCCGGGTCGTCATGGAGAAGGTGGTCGCCGCCGCCAGGACGCGTGTCGCGGCCCGTCAGCACAAGGACGCCCAGCGGCGCAAGACCGCCCTGGAGTCCTCGTCCCTGCCGGCCAAGCTCGCCGACTGCCGCAGCGACGACGTCGACCGCAGCGAGCTGTTCATCGTCGAGGGCGACTCGGCGCTCGGCACCGCCAAGCTGGCGCGCAATTCCGAGTTCCAGGCCCTGCTGCCGATCCGCGGCAAGATCCTCAATGTGCAGCGCTCGTCCGTGACCGACATGCTCAAGAACGCCGAGTGCGGCGCGATCATCCAGGTCATAGGAGCGGGCTCGGGCCGCACCTTCGACATCGACCAGGCCCGCTACGGCAAGATCATCATGATGACCGACGCCGATGTGGACGGCTCCCACATCCGCTGTCTGCTGCTCACGCTGTTCCAGCGCTACATGCGGCCCATGGTCGAGGCCGGCCGTGTCTTCGCCGCGGTGCCGCCGTTGCACCGCATCGAGGTCGTCCAGCCGAAGAAGGGCCAGGACAAGTACGTCTACACGTACTCGGACCGCGAGCTGCGCGACAAGCTCATGGAGTTCCAGACCAAGGGCGTCCGCTACAAGGACTCCATCCAGCGCTACAAGGGCCTCGGTGAGATGGACGCCGACCAGCTGGCGGAGACCACCATGGACCCCCGCCACCGCACCCTGCGCCGCATCAACCTCTCCGACCTCGAAGCCGCCGAACAGGTCTTCGACCTCCTGATGGGCAACGACGTGGCCCCTCGCAAGGAGTTCATCTCCGGCTCGGCGGCGACCTTGGACCGGTCCCGGATCGACGCGTGACCCCTGCGGCGGGCTGGAGCGGGTGCTCCGGACCCGCCGCAGGCAAGCCGGTTCCGCTGAGGCCGAGGCCGTGCAGGCGGGACGGGACGGTGTCGGGTCGCCGCTGGTCGTGCTGGTGCCCCTCGGCCCCCTGTCCTACGGGGCGCGTCGACGTACGGGGATCGGCCCGCCTCGCCCGGTTCGGGTGAGGCGGGCCCTGCCGGTTCGCCTTGCGGGTACGGCGGCCCGGGCGGGGCCTGCGATCCGGCCCGCGCAGCCCGTTTCGGCGGCCTGCGGAGAGCCGTACCACCGCCTGTACGAGCCGACGCCCGGCCTGCGGGGACGCGCGCGGCAGCCGGGCGGGTTTGTATGACAACCCGTCCGGCCTCCTCTGATCTGACAACGTGCTCCGGCCAGGCTCACACTTGCCCCGGCCGGCTTCAGTCGGCCCGTACCCCGGATCCACCGGCCCACCGCGCTGACGGGCCGGCGCTGTCCGGTGCGCGGGCTCACCGAACCCGCTCAGCGGCACAGGGTGCGCAGGGCGGTGAGGCAGTCCGCGGCCCGGCGCCGCGGGTCGGTGTCGGTCCCGGCCCAGGCGATCCGGGCGTCCGGTCGGATCAGCACGGCGGTGACGTCCCGCCAGATCCGATCCGACGCTTCGGTGTCGACACCGACCGCCCGCTGTTCGAGACCGTCCGCGGAACACGGCGTCCGGGTCCCGTCGAGGTCCAGCAGCAGGGGTCGGCCGCGGTGCATCAACGGGTGGGCGGTGGGTGCCTCGGCCGCTTTCAAGGTGAGGCCGGCCAGTCGTGTGCCGTCCAGCGGGTGCGCGCCGGGTGCGCTGCCGGTGGGCAGCGGGTCGTCGAAGCCGGCGATCCTGCGGGCCCACTGGCGGTTGGTCCGCGGTTCGGCCAGGGCGGCGGACCAGACCTCGCGCAGTGCGATCTGCTCCGGGCTCGCCGCGGCGAACAGGGCGAGCTGCGCCCGGGTGTTGTCGATGACGGCGCGGGCGACCGGCCTGCGTTCCGTGTCGTAGCTGTCGAGCAGTCCTTCGGGCGCCCGCCCCTGGAGGGTGGCGGCCAGCTTCCAGCCGAGGTTGGTGGCGTCCTGGATGCCGACGTTCATGCCCTGCCCGCCGGCCGGGAAGAACATGTGCGCCGCGTCCCCGGCCACCAGCACCCGTCCTGACCGGTACCGGGCGGCCTGGCGGGTGGCGTTGCCGTAGCGCGACAGCCACCGGGGGTTGCGGATGCCCAGGTCCCGTCCGAGGAGCGCGCGGGTCTGCTCGCGTACCTCTTCCAGGGTCAGCGGGTCACCGGTGCCGCGGTGCATGGTGGCCGTGGACAGGCCCGCCAGCCGGTGGACGCCGTCGCCGATCGGGGCCGCCAGTATCGAACCGGCGGGGCTGGCGGCGGAGAGCGGCGCGGTGGGCGGGTCGTCGAGCTCGACGTCGGCGAGCCACCCGGTCAGCGTGGTGTCCCGACCGGGGAAGTCGATGCCGGCCGCCTGGCGCACCGCGCTGCGGGTGCCGTCGCAGCCCACCACCCAGCGGGCCCGCACGGTCCGATGGGTGTCGCCGGCCCGGATCACCACTTCGACGGCGTCCGGCCCCTGGGTGAGCGAGACGACCTCCTCCCCGCGCAGCACCCGGGCGCCCACGGCAACCGCGTGCTCCTCCAGGAGCTGTTCGGTGACGGACTGGCCGAGCGCCAGCATGAACGGGTGCACCGCTCCGATCGTGGAGAAGTCGAGCCGGGTGGTCGCCGCCCCGAAGTGACCGGTGGGCACCGGGGTGCCCCGTTCGATGAACCGCTCAGCGAGTCCGCGGGTGGCGAAGGTGTCCAGCGTGCCGGCCTGCATGCCGACCGCGCGCGACCGTCCGTCCGGTGCCGCCCGGCGCTCCACGACGGTCACCTCCACCCCGTGCAGGCGCAGCTCCGCGGCCAGCCAGAGCCCTACGGGCCCGCCCCCGGCGATGAGCACGTCGAGCATGACCACCACTTCCTCTCACTCTTGTCCAATGGATAAGAGTGAGCATGCCTTAGAATTGTCCATTGGACAACAGGGGTTGGGGCGACAAGGCGCGCGAGCCGACCGGAGAGGTGCATCGGATGGGTACGACACGGGGTGAGATCGTCGACGCCACGCTGGCGGTCCTCGACGAGCACGGACTGGACGGCGTGACCATGCGCGCCGTCGCGGCCCGGCTCGGCGTGCAGCACAACACCGTCCGCTGGCACGCCTCCAGCAAGGGCCGCCTGCTCGAACTCGCCTCCGACGAACTCCTCGCGCACTGTCTCGACGAGCCGCTGCCCGAGGCGTTCCCCGACCGGCTCAGGGAGCTGAGCCGCCGCTGCCGCACGGCGCTGCTCTCCCACCGTGACGCCGCCCGGATGGTCGCGGGCGTCTTCGCGGCCGAGCCGCACACGCTGCGCTACGCCGACACCGTGATCGCCACCCTGCTCGCGGCCGGCCACTCGCCGCGCACGGCCGCGTGGACCCACTGGTCGATCTTCTACCTGACCCTGGGCCTCACCCAGGAACAGCAGGCCGCCCAGGAAACCGCACCGGCACTCCACCCGGACCAGGCCCCGGCCGCCGACTACCCGGCCCTGGCCGAGGTCCTGCCGTACGTCGGCCCCGACAGCTTCGAGCAGCGATTCGAATTCGCCCTCGGCCTGATCATCGCCGGCCTTTCCCGGACCGAGGGGCCCGTCGGTCCCGATGCCGACGGTGATGTGGGCGGCCTTCCGGCCGGTTGACCGTTCGCCCCACAGCCCCGCCCGCTAGCCCAGCCAGCCAGCCAGCCAGCCAGCCAGCCAGCCGGCCAACCGGCTGGCCGGGCCGGGTCGGGCCCGACAGATCCGGCTCCCGAGATCCGGCTCCCGAGATCCGCCCCCCAGGACCCGTCCCCCTGCGCGGGTTGGCCAGACGCGTGCCGCTCCCGCTCCCGCCCTCGCCGGGAACCCACCCCACCCACCCTCACCCTCGCCGAGAATCCACCCCGCCCACCCACTCCGTCTCCACCCCTGGGTGGAGGCACGCCCTCCAAGATCTCCACCTCTGATCCACCCCAGCTCCGATCTCCCGACCTGCGAATTTCCGTAACTTCGAAGCGTCGGGCAGCGCTCGCTCCCGGCGAACGACTTCTCGCTCACGGAGGATCTGATGGTGGGGCTCGCCAACGCGCTGGTGATCGTGGCCGTCGTCGCGCTCGTGCTGGTACGGCAGTTCCGCGCACGCCCGATCGACACGGACCGCCGCTGGTGGCTGCTGCCGCTCATCCTCGGGGTCATAGCGCTGCGCGAGCCCGGCATCCTCGACGCTCATCACCGCGTCGGATCCGCCGCACTGCTCGCCGTGGAACTCCTCATCGGCCTGGCCATGGGCGCGGGCTGGGCCTGGACCACCCATGTCTGGACCGAGCCGGACGGCGCGGTGTGGAGCAAGGGCACCAAGGCGAGCGCGGCCGTCTGGGTCGCCGGCATCGCCCTGCGCATGGGCCTCTTCGCCATCGGCGCCGCCCTCGGCCTGCACCAGCACAGCTCCGCCCTGCTTCTCGGCTTCGCCGCCTCCCTGCTGGTCCGCGCCGGGATCCTGACCTGGCGGGCGAGCACCCTCGGCGCTCGCAAGCCCCTGACCACCCAGCCTCTCGGCGCCACGAGCCGTCGCGCCACGGCGTACGGTGACGGCAGGCCCGCCGGAGAGGAGCGCCTGTGACCGAGAACGCGTGGACGCGGTGGCCCTCGAAAGAGGCGCTGGGCCGCTCCGGAACCACCCGCCCCCGCCGCCTGCTCGCCTGGGCCGTCAGGGTTCTGGTGATCGCCCTGCTGCTGTGGGGCGCGTACAAGCAGAAGCATGTCGGCGTCTGGACCGGGGCCGCCGCCCTCGCGGGGGTCGTCGCCGCCGGATTCCTCGCCTGGGCCTTCTTCCGCACCACCTACCGGCATCGGCTGCTCCCCTCCCTGCTCCTGCTGGCGACGCTCATGGGCATCGCGGTCGCCGCCGAAGCCGGGGGATTCAGGGCACTGGCCCTCGTCCTGTGGTGCGGCTGCGGAATCACCGCCCTGGAGCGGCTTCCGCTCGCGGCCGCGACGCCGGTGACCTCGGCGGGCCTCGCCGCGTACTCCGCCTTCAACAACGACGTCTGGCTGACCACCGCCGCCTCGGTCGCGGGCATGGCCCTCGCCGGTTACGTCCTGCGGCTGGACGCGGAGGCCCGCGGCAACGCACAGCGGCTGCTCGACCAGGAGCGCGCGGCGAGTGCCGCCGAGGCCGAGTCCGCGGCACTCGCCGAGCGGGCCAGAATCGCCCGCGAGATCCACGACGTGCTGGCCCACAGCCTCTCCGCGCAACTCGTCCACCTGGAGGCGGCCCGGCTGCTGATCGAGCGGGGCGCCGACCGCGAGCGGATCCTGGAGCGGGTGGTGGCCGCCCGCGGCATGGCCCGCGACGGTCTCGCCGAGACCAGACAGGCACTGTCCGCGCTGCGGGGCGAACTGACCCCGCTGGAAGACTTCCTCGGTGAACTCGTCAGCGGGGCCGAGGGCGCCGCGGTCACCGTCACGGGTGAGCCCAGGCCCCTGCCGGCCGAGGCCTCCCAGGCCGTGCGCCGGGTCGCCCAGGAGGCGCTGACCAACGTCCGCAAACACGCCCAGGGCGCCAGGGTGGACCTGCGCCTCGACTACAGCGACCACCAGGTGACGCTGAATGTGCGGGACTCGGGCGGACGGCCCGGCGACCTCACGTCCTCCGGCGGCGGGTACGGTCTGCTCGGTATGCGCGAGCGCGCCGAACTGCTGGGCGGCTCGCTGGACGCGGGGCCGGACGAGGAGGGGTTCGCGGTGACACTGAAGGTGCCCGTATGACCGAGCCGGAGGGGGAGAAGAAGCCGGCGCGGGTGGTGGTCGCCGACGATCAGACCGTTGTCCGGGAAGGCATCGTGATGCTGCTCGGGCTGCTGCCGGGCGTCGAGGTCATCGGAGCCGCGGGAGACGGCGAGGAAGCGGTGCGACTGGTCGGGGAACTCTCTCCGGACGTCGTCCTGATGGACCTCAGGATGCCCCGCTGCGACGGTGTGGAGGCCACCCGGCGGATCCGGGAGCAGTACCCCGGGACCCAGGTGGTGGTGCTCACCACGTACGCCGACGACGAGTCCCTGTTCCCCGCGCTGCGGGCCGGCGCCCGGGGGTATCTGACCAAGGACGCGGGCGGCGAGGAGATCGTGCGCGCCGTGGAGAGCGTGCTGTCGGGGGAGGCGGGACTGTCACCGAGCGTGCAGCGCCGTCTGCTGGAGCGCCTGTCGCAGGCCGAGCCCCAGCCGGCCGCGGCCGTGCCCACGGCGCCTGTCCCACCGGACGGACTGACCGTGCGCGAGACCGAGGTCCTGGTGCTGATCGCCGAGGGGCTCAGCAATCAGGAGATCGCCCACCGGCTGCATGTCTCGAACGCGACCGTGAAGACACACATCAACAACCTGTTCGCGAAGACGGGCCTCAAGGACCGGGCGCAGGCGGTGCGTTACGCCTATGCGAAGGGGCTGGTGCGGCCGACCGCCGGGTGAGGTCACCTGATGGGGTGAAGAGCCCGGAGAAGAAGAGTCACGGAACTTCCGGGTCTGTCCATCCTTGGGCATGCAGTCAAGCGATGATCGTGCCCGGGGGGCAGGGGACGGTCCCGAGCGTTCGGCCGAGAACCGGAGGGACCACGGCGCACCCACCCGCGATGTGCGGCACGAAGACCCGTGGTACGACCCGTCGGCCCTGGGCTGGGACGAGCCGTACGGCACCGGGTCACCCGCGCCGACCGTGCCCCCGGCGCGCGGGGAGCGGGACGCGGCGGCGGTGCGCGCCCGCGAGGTGTACGTCGAGGTGCAGCGCAGCGCTGCCTTCCAGGAAGTGCGGGGCAGGTACCGGCGGTTCGTGGTGCCGGGGGTCGCGGTCTTCCTGAGCTGGTACGTGGCCTATGTGGTCGCGGCGACCACCGCTCCGGGGCTGATGGCGCGACCCGTGGTGGGCGCGGTGAACGTGGCGATGCTCGCGGGGCTGGGGCAGTTCCTCACCACGTTCCTGCTCACCTGGGCCTACACCCGGCACGCGCGGCTGCGGCGGGACCGGGCGGCGCTGGAACTGCGCTGGGACACGCAGGAGTTGACCCGAGAGACGCGGGGAGGCGCCCGGTGACCGGCGATCATCAGACGCTGGCGCTGCTGTTGTTCAGCGGGTTCGTCGCGGTCACCCTCGGGATCACGACATGGGTGAGCCGGCGGCGGCGCGGTTCGGCGGAGGAGTTCTACACGGGCGGGCGGCTGTTCTCCCCCATGGAGAATGGTTTTGCCATCACGGGCGACTACATCTCGGCGGCCTCCTTCCTGGGTGTCACCGGGCTCATCGCGCTGTACGGCTACGACGGGCTGCTGTATGTGGTGGGCTTTCTCGTGGCGTGGCTGGTGGTGCTGTTCCTGGTCGCCGAACTGGTGCGCAACTGCGGCCGGTTCACCCTGGCCGACGTGGTGGCCGCGCGGATGAGCGAGCGCCCGGTGCGGATCGCGGCGGGCACGTCGTCGGTCGTGGTGTCCGTGCTCTACCTGGTGGCGCAGATGGTCGGCGCGGGCAGCCTGGTCGCGCTGCTGCTGGGACGCGCGAGCGGGGCGGCCCAGGCGTGGACGGTCATCGGGGTCGGCGCGCTCATGGTGATCTATGTGTCGCTGGGCGGGATGCGGGCCACTACCTGGATCCAGATCGTCAAGGCGGTGCTGCTGCTCGGCGGGACGATCGCGCTGACCGTGCTCCTGCTGCTGCGATTCCATGGCGATGTCGACCAGTTGCTGGTGACGGCGGCGCGGCGCAGCGGCCACGGAGACGCCTTCCTGGCGCCCGGCCTGAAGTACGGCGGGAGCTGGACCGCCCGCCTCGACTTCATCAGCCTCGGCCTGGCTCTGGTGCTGGGCACCGCGGGGCTGCCGCACATCCTGTCCCGCTTCTACACGGTGCCGACCGCACGCGCCGCGCGCCGTTCCGCGGTGTGGTCGATCGGCCTGATCGGCGGGTTCTATCTGCTGACGATCGTCCTCGGGTTCGGGGCGGCGGCGGTCGTGGGACCGGGGGCCCTGCGTGCCTCGAACGCGGCCGGGAACACGGCGATGCCGTTGCTCGCCCTCGACCTGGGCGGCGGCGCGGGCTCCACCGGCGGAACGGTTCTGTTCGCGGTGGTGGCCGCCGTCGCCTTCGCCACGATCCTCGCGGTGGTCGCCGGCATCACGCTCGCCTCCTCCGCCTCCGTGGCCCACGACCTGTACGCCTCCCTCCGGCGCCCGCGCGGCGGACCGAAGGGCGGGGCACACCGCGAGGTGGCCGTGGCACGGTTCGCTGCCGTCGGGATCGGTGTGGTGGCGATCGCGCTCGGACTGCTGGCCCGGGACCTCAACGTCGCCTACCTGGTCGGACTCGCCTTCGCGGTCGCCGCGTCGGCGAATCTGCCAGTACTGATGTACTCGCTGTTCTGGCGCGGCTTCACCACCCGTGGCGCGGTGTGGGCCGTGTACGGCGGACTGATCCCGGCGCTCGGGCTCGTACTGCTGTCCCCGGTGGTGTCCGGCTGCCGCGGCTCACTGTTCCCCGGCGTCGACTTCCAGTACTTCCCGTTGCAGAACCCGGGCATCGTCTCCATCCCGCTCGGCTTCCTCGCCGGCTGGCTGGGCACGGTCACCTCGGACGAGATCCCGGACGAGGCCAAGTACGCCGAGACGGAGGTGCGCTCCCTCACCGGGGCAGGGGCCGCCTAGCGTTGCCGGGCGGCCACCGTCAGGGCGCCACCCACGCGTACCGGTGCTCCGGGCGCCCGGTGTCGCCGTACTTCAGGGAGAGCCGCAGGCGGCCGGCCTGTTCCAGGTGGCGGAGGTAGCGCTGGGCCGTGGAGCGGCTCAGGCCGGTGCGGGCGGCGACCTCGTGGGCGGAGAGCGGATGATCGGCGCCGTACAGGACGTCGCATATCAGGTCCGTCGTGGGCGCCGTGTGGCCGCTCGGCAGGCCGGGCGCGGACGGGGCGGGAGCCGTACGAAGTGCCCCGAAGATCCGGTCCACCTGCTCCTGGCCCGCCACGCCCCGGCCGCCCACGCGGTCGACCGTGCGGCGCAGCGCGGCGTAGGAGTCGAGACGGGTGCGCAGCGCGGCGAAGGTGAACGGCTTCACCAGATAGTGCAAGGCCCCGAGGCGCATCGCCTGCTGGACGGTGGCGACATCGCCGGCCGCCGTGATCATGATGACGTCCGCGCCATGGCCCTGCTCCCGCATGCGGTGGACGAGTTCCAGGCCGGTGCGGTCCGGCAGATAGTGGTCGAGCAGCACCAGATCGATGGCGCCGCGTTCCACGGCGGCCAGTGCCTGGGCGGCACTGTGCGCGCGGCCGGCCACCCGGAACCCCGGAACCTTTCCCACGTATTTGGCGTTTATCTCAGCGACGCGGAAGTCGTCGTCGACCACCAGGACGTCAATCATCAGGCCTCTCCTTCAAGGCCGGCGGGCGTCCGGCCCGCCTGTGCGGCTCCGCAGTTGTAGCGCGAGCAAAATGAGCACAACAGGTTCTTGCGAGCAAAAGAACGCCTTGTGCACACAAGACTGCTGCTCGTGCAGGGGCGGACCTACCGTCCCGGGTCATGAGCGCACACACCGGCCCCGCCATCGAGCTGCGGGGCGCGAGCAAGACCTTCAGAACCCCGTCAGGGGGACTGCACACGGCCGTGCGCGGTCTGGATCTCACCGTGGGACGCGGTGAGTTCGTGGCCGTCGTGGGGCCGACCGGCTGCGGCAAGTCCACCACACTGACCCTGGTCAGCGGGCTGGAGGAGCCCACCGAGGGTGAGGTGACGGTGGCCGGGGAGCCGGTCGGCGGCGTCGGCGACAAGGTCGGCTTCGTCTTCCAGCAGGACGCCACCTTCCCCTGGCGCACCGTGCTGTCGAACGTCATGGCGGGTCCCCGCTTCCGGGGCGTCCCCAAGGCGGAGGCCCGGCAGAAGGCCCGCGAGTGGCTGGCCCGGGTCGGACTCGCCGCCTTCGAGGACCGCTACCCGCACCAGCTCTCCGGCGGCCAGCGCAAGCGCGTCGCCCTCGCCGCGACCTTCGTCAACGACCCCGAGATCCTGCTGATGGACGAGCCGTTCTCGGCGCTCGACGTGCAGACCCGGGCGCTGATGTCGGACGAACTGCTGGAGCTGTGGGAGGGCACCGGCGCCTCGGTCGTCTTCGTCACCCATGACCTGGAGGAGTCCATCGCGCTGGCCGACAAGGTCGTCGTGATGACCGCCGGGCCCGCGACCGTCAAGCAGGTCTTCGAGATCGATCTGCCCCGGCCGCGCAAGGTCGAGGCGGTGCGCCTCCAGCCCCGGTTCATCGAGATCTACCGGGAGATCTGGGAGTCGCTCGGCGAAGAGGTCCGCATCACCCGCGAGAGGGGTGCCGCCCATGTCGCCTGAGGTCCTCGACACCCCGCTCGCCGGTGCCGCCAAGGCCCCCGACCGCGCGCAGAGCCGTGCCCGGGCCGCCCGCCGGCGCAAGCTCCTCGTCAACACCGCGCGGGTGGTGCTCCTGGTCGCCGTGCTCGGCCTGTGGGAGGCGCTGTCCCGGGCGAAGGTCATCGATCCGTTCAACTTCTCGATGCCCTCCAAGATCTGGGACCAGATCTCCACGTGGGTCCTGCACGGCACCGCGCTCGGCTCCCTGGGCGAGCAGGTCTGGTACACGCTCTACGAGGCCCTGCTCGGCTGGCTCGTGGGTGTGGTCGCCGGTGTCCTCCTCGGTATCGCGCTGGGCCGGATCGGCCTGCTCGCCGAGGTGCTTGGTCCATACATCAAGGTGCTCAACTCGATTCCCCGGATCGTCCTTGCGCCCATCTTCCTGATCTGGTTCGGACTCGGCCCGTCCTCCAAGGTCGCCTCCGCCGTGGTGCTGGTCTTCTTCCCGGTGTTCTTCAACGCCTTCCAGGGCGCCCGCGAGGTGGACCGCAACCTCGTGGCCAACGCCCGCGTCCTGGGCGCGAGCGACCGCAGGGTGACCCTCCAGGTGGTCATCCCGTCGGCCACCTCCTGGATCTTCACCAGCCTTCATGTCAGCTTCGGCTTCGCGCTGATCGGCGCCATCGTCGGCGAGTACATCGGCGCGACCAAGGGCATCGGCCTGCTCGTCGCGCAGTCGCAGAACACCTTCAACGCCGCCGGTGTGTACGCCGCGATGGTCATCCTCGCCGTCGTCGCCCTCGCCGCCGAGGGCCTGCTGACCTTCGCCGAGCGGCGCATCTTCCGCTGGAAGCCCGCCGGTTCGGACAGCTGACCCACCGGCTCCGGCAGCCGGGCGCCCCGGCCCGGACCACCGGCCGCCCCGCCGCACGACCAGCCCCCACATCCTCACCCGCACCGCCCTCTCACAAGGACGTGAACCGCCATGCGCAAGACCGCCAGACACGCCTCCCTGGCCGCCGCCGGCCTGCTCGCCCTGTCCTCGCTCACCGCCTGCGCCAACGACGCGGCCGGTTCCGCGTCCGGCTCCGGCGGGGGTGGCGGCAAGGGCGAGAGCGTCAAGATCATGGTGGGTGGCCTCGACAAGGTCATCTACCTGCCCGCGATGCTCACCCAGCGCCTCGGCTACTTCCAGGACGAGGGCCTGAACGTCCAGCTCATGTCCGAGCCCGCCGGGGTCCAGGCCGAGACCGCGCTCGTCGCCGGCCAGGTGCAGGGCGCGGTCGGCTTCTACGACCACACCCTCGACCTCCAGGTGAAGGGCAAGTCGGTCGAGTCGGTCGTCCAGTTCTCGCGCGCCCCGGGCGAGGTGGAGGTCGTGTCCGACAAGGCCGCGGGCGACATCACCTCGCCCAAGGACTTCAAGGGCCGCAAGCTGGGCGTGACCGGGCTCGGGTCCTCGACCGACTTCCTCACCAAGTACCTGGCGGTCAAGAACGGCGTGGACGTCAGCGAGTTCACCCCGGTCGCGGTGGGCGCGGGACCGACCTTCGTCGCGGCGCTCCAGCAGGGCTCGATCGACGGCGGCATGACCACCGACCCGACCGTGGCGACGATCCTCGACAAGAAGGCCGGCAGGATCCTGCTCGACATGCGCACCCCCGAGGGTTCGCAGCAGGCGCTGGGCGGGCCGTACCCGTCGTCAAGTCTGTACATGCAGACGGACTGGGTGCAGGGACACAAGGCGACCGTGCAGAAGTTGGTCAACGCATTCGTCAAGACGCTCAAGTGGATGTCCACCCACAGCGCCGACGAGATAGCCGCCAAGATGCCCGCCGACTACTCCCAGGGCGACAAGGCGCTCTACACCCAGTCCGTGAAGAGCACCCTGCCGATGTTCACCGACGACGGTGTGATGCCGGAGAACGGCCCCGAGACCGTGGAGAAGGTGCTCAAGGCGTTCAACCCCAACATCAAGAACGCGAACGTCGACCTGAGCAAGACGTACACGACCGAGTTCGCCAAGGCGGTCAAGTAGTACGGCGGGCGGTCAATGTAATCAACTGTTGCGTGCCGTGGGCTCGGGCTCCCGTCCGGGCCCGGGCTCCAGCTCCGGCTCGCCCAGCGCCTCCGGCAGCACCACCGTGAACTCCGCACCGCCCCCGCCCGCGGTGTCCACGGTCGCGCTGCCGCCCTGGCGTTCGGCGAGCCGCCGCACCAGCGACAGCCCGAGCCCCCGCTTGCCGTGCGCGGGCGCCCGCTTCGTGGACCACCCCTCGGTGAAGACCAACTCCCGCTGGTCCTTCGGCACTCCGGGCCCGGTGTCCCGTACCCGGAGCACGACCGTACGGCCCTCGACGCGCAACTCGACCTCCACGCGCGCGTGCGGGGTGCCCGCGACCGCGTCCAGGGCGTTGTCCACCAGGTTGCCGACGACCGTGACCAGCCCCCGCGGATCGACCAGCCGGTCCGGGAGCCTGCTGCGTTCCGACACCCACAGGGCGACCCCGCGTTCGGCCGCCACCGTCGCCTTGCCGACCAGCAGGGCGGCAAGCAACGGGTCCTGGACCTTCTCGGTGACCTGTTCGGCGGTGACCCGGTGATCCCCGACCACCTCCCCGACGAACTCCACCGCGTCGTCGTACATCTCCAGTTCCAGCAGCCCGAGCAGGGTGTGCATCCGGTTGGCGTGCTCGTGGTCCTGGGCGCGCAGGGCGTCGATCAGCCCGCGCGTGGAGTCGAGTTCGCGCCCCAGCTGCTCCAGTTCGGTGCGGTCGCGCAAGGTGGCCACCGCACCGCCGTCGTCGGTGGGCATCCGGTTGGCGACCAGCACCCTTCGGCCGCGCACCGTCAGCAGATCGGTGCCGGTCACCCGCCCGGCGAGCACATCGGTCGTACGGCCCTCGCCGAGCGCCTCGTCGGGAACGCGGCCCACGGCCTCGTCGCCGATGCCCAGCAGCCGCCGCGCCTCGTCGTTGAGCAGCCGGATCCGGCCGCCCCGGTCCAGCGCGACCACGCCTTCACGGATGCCGTGCAGCATCGCCTCACGCTCCGCGAGCAGCGCCGAGATGTCGGAGAACGCGAGGTCCCGGGTCTGCCGCTGCACTCGGCGGGCGATCAGCCAGGCGGCCAGCGCACCCACCGCCAGGGCGCCGCCCGCGTAGGCGAGCAGCCCCGGGATGACACCGATCAGCCGGGCGCGCACGCTGTCGTAGGCGATGCCGACCGAGACCGCCCCGATCAGGCGGTGGTGGGCGTCGTACAGCGGCACCTTGCCGCGCGCGGAGCGTCCCAGGGTGCCCCGGTCGATCTCCATGACCTCCTTGCCCGCGAGGGCGCCGGAGGGGCTCGTGGACACGGTGCGGCCGATCTGCGACGTGGTCGGATGCGACCAGCGCACCCAGTGCCGGTCCAGGACCACGATGTACTCGGCGTGCGTGGCCCGCCGGATCCGCTCGGCCTCCTGCTGCACCGGGCCGTCCTTGGTCGGCGGCGTGGTCAGCAGGCCCTGGGCGATCCCCGGGTCCTGGGCCGTGGTCTCGGCGATGGCCAGCGCGCGGCGCATCGCCTCGTGGTCCAGCTGTTTGCTCAGCGGCGCGAGGAACAGGCCGGTCACCAGCACCGCGACGCCCGCGGCGATCGTCACCTGCATGAGCAGCACCTGCGAGAACACCCGCCGTGGCATACCGAGGCGCAGACGGCGTGCGGAGGGAGTCGGACTCATGGGGGACGACAGTACGGGGTGCGCCCGCCGCGCGGTTCAGCTCGCCAGCGCCGCCGGGCGCAGCTCACGTACCGCTACGACGGTCATCCGCGCCGGTGTGCCGAGCACCGCGGCGCCGCAGCTCTCCGGGCGCGGCGGCAGCGACGCCCCGCGCGCCACGGTGACCCGGGGGGGGTGAAGGGGAGGAGGGGGAAGTAGGGAGGGGCGACGGTCACCGCCCAGCGCGGCGCCGCGCCGTCGGTCCGTACGACGCCCAGCACGCCCGCCCGGTACTCGCCCGCCGCCTCACGCACCGCCAGCTCGGCCGCCTGACCGGGGCGTTCGAAGGCGGAGCAGCCGCGGCACCCCTGGACGGCCACCCGGCCCTCCCGGACGCCGTCCAGGGCCTTCTTGAGGGTGCGCGCGTCGGCGCGTCCGTAGGCGTAGCCGTACGGCAGCACGAGCACCGTCGGCGCGAAACGATGTCCACCCAGATGAGTGACCTCCCAGACGCCGTCCTCCCCGGACGCGGCGAGCTCGGCGGCGAGCGGGCGGCCCAGCAGGGCGCAGCAGCGGTCGCGCTTGCCGTTGGTGCACACGAGCGCGAGCGGATCGCCGGTGTGCGGGCGCCCGCCGAGCACCGCGTCGAAGGAGCGGTGGTCGCCCGCGCCGAGGGCGCCGAGGTCCAGGTCGAGCAGGTGCCGGGGGTCGCGGGTGGTGGCCGCGCGCAGCCAGCCGCGGCCCGGCACGGTGTGGGCGGCGTAGACCTGGCGGATCTCGGGGGTGCCGGGGTCGGCGTGGCGGCCGGGGCGCCGGATGAGGGCCACGCGTACGCCGGTGCCCGCCGCGGCCGTCTCCAGCGCGCGGCCGACCGCCGGGTCCAGATGGCTCGAAGTGAGCGCTTTGGCGCCCCACGGGCCGGGCTGTTCCAGCAGCAGCCACGTCGTCGCCGTGGCCGCCGTCGCCGAAACGGGCTCGTCGAGGCTCAGGGAGACGGACGCGCACCTACTCACAGAGGTGAGCCTAACCTGACTCAGGCCAGGGCGACTTCCGGCCGGGGCCGTGCCCCGCTCATGGCGGGACGCCGGCCTCCAGGTGGGGGCGCGGGCCCCGGTGGGCGACGCGCGGGGACTCAGCGGGGACTCAGTCGGCTTCAGGGAGGGGCTGCGGCGGGCGCGGGCCGACGTAGTGGCCGACCGGGCGCATCCGCAGCGGGCGTTCGCCGTACTCCTCCAGGGCGTGCGCGATCCAGCCCGCGGTACGGGCGACGGCGAAGATCGTCTCCCCGGCGGTGGCGGGCATGCCGAAGGAGGAGGTGAACACCGCGAGCGCCAGGTCGACATTGGCGTGCAGCGGGGTGTGCCGTGCGGTCGTGGCGACGATGTCGCGGGCGGCGAGCAGGGCGGGTTCCGCGCGGGGGAGCCGCTCCAGCAGGCCGAACAGGAACTGTGCGCGGGGGTCCTCGCCGGTGTAGAGGCGGTGGCCGAGCCCGGGGATGCGGCGACCGGCGCGCAGCTCGTCGGCGATCACCGGGCCCGCGTTGCCCAGTTCGAGCACGTCCACCAGCATCCGGTGGGCCAGTCCGCTGCTGGCGCCGTGCAACGGGCCCTCCAGGACCCCGAGACCGGCCGAGACGGTCGCGTAGGCGTGCGCCCGCGCGGAGGCGGCGACCCGGACCGCGAGCGTGGAGGCGGCCAGGTCGTGATCGGCGAGCAGGGCCAGGGCGGCGTCCAGTACGCGCACCGCGTCCTCGTCCGCCGGGCGGGCGGTCAGCCGGGACCACAGGCGGTGGGCGAGCGGCGCGTCGTCCCCGGGGTCGTGGGCGACCGGTGGCAGGGCGGTGACGAGCGTGGGGATGAGCACGCGCGCCGTGTTCAGGACGGCCTCTTCGGACAGGTCGAAGCGCAGCGGGTCCTCGGCCGCCGCCGCGATCGTCGCGACCCGCAGCCGGTCGGTGGGGGAGGTGTGCTCGGGCAGCGCCTCCACGGCCCAGCGGGCGACGCGTACGGTCGCCTCGGGCGCGGTGAAGGCCGTACCGGGGACGAGCCGGCCGGTCCACAGCCACTCCGCGACCTCCTCGTAGGAGTGCCGGGCGGCCAGTTCGGTGGCGTCGACGCCCCGGTAGTAGTACCGGTCTGCCTCGATCAGGGTGATCCGGGTGCGCACCGAGAGATCGCCGCCGGAACCCGGGATCCCGGCGCTCTCACGGCGGTTGCGCCGGGCCAGGTCCTCCACCTCGCGCACCTCGAAGGTGCTGGCGCGACCGCCGGGCTCGCGTTTGCTGCTCAGCAGGCCGCGGCTGACATACGCGTAGACCGTCTCGGGCTTCACACCGAGCAGTTCGGCGGTCTCCTTGGTGGTCAGCCTTCGCCCCGGGCGATTGGGGGCGGGTTCGTGATCGCGCATGGGGGTCACCGTAGCGGCCTCTGCACATGTTGATGGCCAACCCTGTACGTATTGATGCAATCAACGTTGACACGTTTGACGTCAAGAGTGGACAGTCGGGTCAAGCTCAGAGAGGACACTCATGGCCATCAACAGGACCGCAACACCCCTTGTCGACGTCCCCCGCGGTCTCGCCGGTGTCGTCGTCACCGAGACGGAGATCGGCGATGTACGAGGGCGGGAGGGCTTCTACCACTACCGGCAGTACTCGGCCGTCGACCTCGCGGGCACCCGCCGTTTCGAGGACGTCTGGCACCTGCTCGTGCACGGCACCCTGCCCGACGCCGAGCGTGCTGCCGCCTTCGCCGCCGAGACCGCGGCGCTGCGGCGGCTGCCCGAGGAGGTCCGGGCGAGCCTGCCCGCGATCGCCGCCGCCAGCCGCGTCTCCGGCCCGCTGGCCGGACTGCGCACCGGGCTGTCCCTGCTGGGCGCGGCGCGGGGATTCCGGCCGCTGTACGACCTGGACGCCGACCGGCGCCGCGCGGACACGCTCGCCGCCTGCGCCGCCGTACCCACGTTGCTCACCGCTCTGTACCGGCTGGGACAGGGGCTTGAGCCCGTGGAGCCGCGGGCGGACCTGCCGTACGCCGCCAACTACCTGTACATGTTGACCGGTTCGATACCCGATCCCCGCCGGGCCCGAGCGGTCGAGCAATACTTGATCTCCACCATTGATCACGGATTCAATGCGTCAACCTTTACGGCCCGGGTCATCGCCTCCACCGGGGCCGACGCGGCGGCCTGTCTGACCGGTGCCGTGGGCGCGCTGTCCGGCCCGTTGCACGGAGGGGCACCGAGCCGGGCCCTGGACACCCTGGACGCGATCGGCACGCCTGACCGGGTCGATGCCTGGATCCGGGAACGGGTGCTCGCCGGTGAGCGGATCATGGGCTTTGGACACGCCGTCTACCGCACGGAGGACCCGCGTTCCCGGATGCTCCGGGAGATCGCCCTCGGCTTCGGCGGCCCCCGGGTGGAGTTCGCGGTGGAGGTCGAACGCCGGGTCGAGGCCGTCCTCGCCGAGCTGAAGCCGGGCCGTGAACTCCACACCAACGTCGAGTTCTACGCAGGTGTGGTCATGGAACTGTGCGGCCTGCCCCGGGAGATGTTCACCCCGACCTTCGCGGCGGGCCGGGTGGTGGGCTGGAGCGCCAACATCCTGGAACAGGCGGCCGACTCGAAGATCATCCGCCCGGCGGCGCGATATGTGGGACCGGAGCCGGCGGTGGCGGTACCCGCCGTGTGACGGGCCGACCGCCCCACAGACCGCCTCGCCCCACCGGGCCGACCGCCTCACCGGGCCGACCGCCTCACCGGGCCGACCGGGCCGGGATCCCTCTGCCGGTTTCCTGGGCCGGGACGCCTCCCTCCCCGCCCCGGGCGCCTTCGGCTCACCTCCCCAGGGCCCGCCCCCACCCCCGAACCCTTTTATCCTGGTCCGCAGCCCGGTCACAGGAGAAAGGTCGCCCCTTGGGGAACAGCTCGGCGCACGAGACGGACGGCGGTCGTCGTCCCCAGCAGCAGATTCCGGTCGTCGTCCTGGCCGGGTTTCTCGGATCGGGGAAGACCACGCTCCTCAATCACCTGCTGCACCGCAGCGCGGGCAGCAGGATCGGGGCGATCGTCAATGACTTCGGCGCCATAGAGATCGACGCGCTGGCCGTCGCGGGTGCCCTCGGCGACTCCACCGTCTCCCTCGGCAACGGCTGCCTGTGCTGCGCCGTGGACGCCGGTGAACTCGACGTCTACCTGGGCAAGCTCGCCGCGCCCGAGACCGGTGTCGATGTGATCGTCATCGAGGCCAGCGGACTCGCCGAACCCCAGGAACTGGTGCGGATGGTGCTCGCCAGCGAGCATCCCGGCATCGTCTACGGCGGTCTGGTCGAGGTCGTGGACGCCGCCGAGTTCGACGACACGCGCGCGCGGCACCCCGAGATCGACCGGCATCTCGCCCTCGCCGACCTGGTCGTCGTCAACAAGCTGGACCGGACCGCGGCCCCCGAACGGGTGCTCACCCTGGTGGGGTCGCTGACCGATCGGGCCGCCGTCGTGCCCGCCACCTACGGGCGCGTCGACCCCGAGTTCCTCTTCGACTGCCGGCCGAGCGAGGAACGCATCGGCCAGCTGTCCTTCGACGACCTGCACGACCACGGCGATGACCACGACACGAACGGCCACGCCGGACACCTGCACACCGGCTACGACAGCCTGTCCTTCGCCTCGGACGTCCCCCTGGACCCGCGCCGCCTGATGCGGTTCCTGGACAGCCGCCCCGAGGGTCTGTACCGGATCAAGGGACATGTCGACCTCGGCCCCAACGACCCCCGCAACCGGTACACCATGCACGCCGTCGGCCGGTTCCTGCGCTTCTACCCCGAGCCCTGGGCGCCCGCCGACGAACGCCGCACCCAACTGGTACTGATCGGCTCCGGCATCGACACCGAGGCGCTCGGCCGGGAACTGAAGGGCTGCGAGAGCGACGCCCCGCACGCCGACGAGCACGGCATGTGGGGCGTCCTGCGCTACGTGCAGGGCTCCGAGGACGAACCCGACCCGGAGCCCTGCGGCGGCTAGCTAGAAGACCGGCCCCGCGACCACCGACACCGTCTTCGGCAGCGAGGTGCCCGAGCCGTCCCGGCGCGGGTCGGGCTCCGGCAGCTCGGCCGGGGTGCCGTTCTTCTGCGCCGCGCGCGCGGGCACCGGGCCCGTCCAGGCCAGCGCCAGACAGTCCTCGCCCTTCAGGAACCGCTGGCAGCGCACGCCGCCGGTGGCCCGGCCCTTGCGCGGGTACTGGTCGAACGGCGTCAGCTTGGCCGTCGTCTGCACCGAGTCGTCCAGGGTGCCGCGCGACCCGGCCACCGTGAAGACCACCGCGTCGGCGGCCGGGTCGACCGCCGTGAAGCAGATGACCTTCGCGCCCTCGGTGAGCTTGATGCCCGCCATACCGCCCGCCGGACGGCCCTGCGGACGCACGATCGAGGACTGGAAGCGCAGCAGCTGCGCGTCGTCCGTGATGAAGATCAGGTCCTCCTCGCCGGTGCGCAACTCCATCGCGCCGACGATCCGGTCGCCCTCCTTGAGCGTGATGACCTCCAACTCGTCCTTGTTGGACGGGTAGTCGGGCACCACGCGCTTGACCACACCCTGCTCGGTGCCGAGCGCGAGACCGGGGGAGGACTCGTCCAGTGTGGTCAGGCACACCACCGTCTCGTCGTCCTCCAGGGACACGAACTCCGCGAGCGGCGCGCCCCCGGAGAGGTTCGGCGCGCCCGTCGCCTCGGGCAGCTGCGGCAGGTCGACCACATTGATCCGCAGCAGCCGGCCCGTCGAGGTCACCGCGCCGATCTCACCGCGCGCCGTCGCCGGCACCGCCGAGACGATCACGTCGTGCTTGACCCGCTTGCCGCCCGCCTGGTCGCGGAACGGCTCGGCGGTCGCCGTACGCGCCAGCAGCCCCGTGGAGGACAGCAGCACCCGGCACGGGTCGTCGGCCACCTGGAGCGGCACGGCCGCCGCCGGGGCGCCGCCGGCCTCCAGCAGGACGGTGCGCCGGTCGGTGCCGAACTTCTTGGCCACGGCGGCCAGTTCGGCCGAGACCAGCTTGCGCAGCTCCTGGTCGGAGTCCAGGATCCGGGTCAGCTCCGCGATCTCCTCGGTGAGCTTGTCCTTCTCCGCCTCCAGCTCGATGCGGTCGTACTTGGTGAGCCGGCGCAGCGGCGTGTCGAGGATGTACTGCGTCTGCACCTCGCTCAGCGAGAAGCGCCCCATCAGGCGCTCCTTGGCCTGCGCGGAGTTGTCGCTGGACCGGATCAGCCGGATGACCTCGTCGATGTCGACCAGGGCGGTCAGCAGACCCTCGACCAGGTGCAGCCGGTCGCTCTTCTTCTTGCGGCGGAACTCGCTGCGCCGCCGCACCACGTTGAAGCGGTGGTCGAGGTAGACCTCGAGGAGTTCCTTCAGGCCCAGGGTGAGCGGCTGGCCGTCCACCAGGGCCACGTTGTTGATGCCGAAGGACTCCTCCATCGGCGTCAGCTTGTAGAGCTGCTCCAGGATGGCCTCGGGCACGAAGCCGTTCTTGATCTCGATGACCAGGCGCAGCCCGTGCTCGCGGTCGGTGAGGTCCTTGACGTCGGCGATGCCCTGGATCTTCTTCGCGTTGACCAGGTCCTTGATCTTCGCGATGACCTTCTCCGGGCCCACCGTGAACGGCAGTTCGGTGACGACCAGGCCCTTGCGGCGGGCGGTCACGGGCTCGACCGAGACCGTCGCGCGCATCTTGAAGGTGCCGCGGCCGGTCGCGTACGCGTCCCGGATGCCGTCCAGGCCGACGATCCGGCCACCGGTGGGCAGGTCGGGGCCGGGGACGTGCTTCATCAGCGCGTCCAGGTCCGCGTTCGGGTTCCTGACCAGATGGCGGGCGGCGGCCACGACCTCGCGCAGATTGTGCGGCGGCATGTTGGTCGCCATGCCGACCGCGATGCCCGAGGAGCCATTGACCAGCAGGTTCGGGAAGGCGGCCGGCAGGGCCACCGGCTCCTGCTCCTGGCCGTCGTAGTTCGGCGTGAAGTCGACCGTGTCCTCGTCGATGGACTCGGTCATCAGGCTGGTGGCCTCGGCCATCCGGCACTCGGTGTACCGCATGGCGGCCGGCGGGTCGTCATTGCCCAGCGAGCCGAAGTTGCCGTGGCCGTCGACCAGCGGCAGCCGCATGGAGAAGGGCTGGGCCATGCGCACCAGGGCGTCGTAGATCGACGCGTCGCCGTGCGGGTGGAGCTTGCCCATGACCTCGCCCACGACACGCGCGCACTTCACATAGCCGCGTTCGGGGCGCAGGCCCATCTCGTTCATCTGATAGACGATCCGGCGGTGCACCGGCTTGAGGCCGTCACGGGCGTCCGGCAGGGCGCGCGAGTAGATGACCGAGTACGCGTACTCGAGGTAGGAGCCACGCATCTCGTCCACGACGTCGATGTCGAGGATCTTCTCCTCGTACGAATCGTCGGGCGGCGGGGTCTTCGTGCTGCGGCGGGCCATCGCTGCCGGCTCCTCCTGATCTGGTCGCTCGCCTTCGGGGCGCGCACCCTTCGGCTCGCTCGTGCTGAAGCGTCTGACGGATCTGTCGCGGACCATTGTGGACCGGGGCACTGACAACCCGGACCGGCGCCCCGGACGATCACCGTGATCCGGGTGCGAGGCAGGCTACGCGATCCGCTGTCGGCGTACGTGCCGCGGGAACTTCGCCGAGGCCTCGCACGCTTTGCATACAGTGGCAGGAACGGCAGGAAAAACGCGGTTTTCACAACCGCCTCCGCTCGCGAAGGGACGTACATGCCCATGGGTCACACGACCACAGCCCAGGCAGGCTCCGGGGGCCTGACAGCGACCGAGCATCGCCTGGCCAACGGTCTGCGCGTGGTGCTCTCCGAGGACCACCTGACCCCGGTGGCGGCGGTCTGCCTCTGGTACGACGTCGGCTCCCGCCACGAGGTCAAGGGGCGCACCGGCCTGGCCCACCTCTTCGAGCACCTGATGTTCCAGGGTTCCGGGCAGGTCAAGGGCAACGGCCACTTCGAGCTGGTGCAGGGCGCCGGCGGCTCCCTCAACGGCACCACCAGCTTCGAGCGCACCAACTACTTCGAGACCATGCCCGCCCACCAGCTGGAGCTCGCGCTCTGGCTGGAGGCCGACCGCATGGGCTCGCTGCTGACCGCCCTGGACGACGAGTCCATGGAGAACCAGCGCGACGTCGTCAAGAACGAGCGCCGCCAGCGCTACGACAACGTCCCCTACGGCACCGCCTTCGAGAAGCTGACCGCCCTGTCGTACCCCGAGGGCCACCCCTACCACCACACGCCGATCGGCTCGATGGCGGACCTGGACGCGGCCACCCTGGAGGACGCCCGCCAGTTCTTCCGCACCTACTACGCGCCGAACAACGCGGTGCTCTCCGTGGTCGGCGACATCGACCCCGAGCAGACCCTCGCCTGGGTCGAGAAGTACTTCGGCTCCATCCCGGGCCACGAAGGCAAGTCCGCGCCCCGTGACGGCTCCCTGCCGGAGGTCATCGGCGAGCAGCTGCGCGAGGTCGTCGTCGAGGAGGTACCGGCGCGCGCCCTGATGGCCGCCTACCGGCTGCCCGAGGACGGCACGCGCGCGTGCGACGCGGCCGACCTCGCCCTGACCGTCCTCGGCGGCGGCGAGTCCTCCCGGCTGTACAACCGGCTGGTGCGGCGCGACCGTACGGCCGTCGCGGCCGGCTTCGGGCTGCTGCGGCTGGCCGGGGCGCCCTCCATGGGCTGGCTGGACGTGAAGACCTCCGGCGATGTCGAGGTGCCGGTCATCGAGACCGCCATCGACGAGGAGCTGGCCCGGTTCGCCGAGGAGGGCCCCACCGCGGAGGAGATGGAGCGCGCCCAGGCCCAGTTGGAGCGCGAGTGGCTGGACCGGCTCGGCACCGTCGCGGGCCGCGCCGACGAACTGTGCCGCTACGCCGTCCTGTTCGGCGACCCGCAGCTCGCCCTGAACGCCGTGCAGCGCATCCTCGAGGTCACCCCCGAGGAGGTCCGGGAGGTCGCCAAGGCCCGGCTGCGCCCCGACAACCGCGCCGTCCTGGTCTACGAGCCGAAGTCCCCGCAGGCCGTCGAGGACGCCGATGTGCCTCAGGACCCGGAGTCGGAGGCCACCGTAGAGGCCGGAAACGAGAACGAGGAGACGGCCAAGTGACCGAGCAGCTCGCCACCATGGACTTCCACCCGCAGCCGCAGGCCGGCGAGGCGAAGCCGTGGGCCTTCCCGGCCCCCGAGCGCGGCGCGCTCGACAACGGTCTGACCGTGCTGCGCTGCCACCGCCCCGGTCAGCAGGTCGTCGCCGTCGAGGTGCTCCTGGACGCCCCCCTGGACGCCGAGCCGGCCGGCCTGGACGGCGTCGCCACCATCATGGCGCGCGCCTTCTCCGAGGGCACCGACAAGCACTCCGCCGAGGAGTTCGCCGCCGAGCTGGAGCGCGCGGGCGCCACCCTGGACGCCCACGCGGACCACCCCGGCGTCCGGATCAGCCTGGAGGTCCCCGCCTCGCGCCTGGCCAAGGGCCTCGGCCTGGCCGCCGACGCGCTGCGCGCCCCCGCCTTCGCCGAGAGCGAGGTGGAGCGGCTGGTCCGCAACCGCCTGGACGAGATCCCGCACGAGCTGGCCAGCCCCGCCCGGCGCGCCGCCAAGGAGCTCTCCAAGGAGCTGTTCCCGGCGACCGCGCGCATGTCCCGGCCGCGCCAGGGCACCGAGGAGACCGTCGAGAAGATCGACGCGGCCGCCGTACGCGCGTTCTACGACCGCCATGTGCGCCCCGCCACCGCCACCGCGGTCGTGGTCGGCGACCTCACCGGCATCGACCTGGACGCGCTGCTCGGCGAGACCCTGGGCGCCTGGACCGGTACCCCGGGCGAGCCCCGCCCCGTGCCCGCGGTGACGGCCGACGACACCGGGCGTGTCGTGATCGTGGACCGGCCCGGCGCCGTCCAGACGCAGCTGCTCATCGGCCGGGTCGGCTCGGACCGGCACGACCGGGTGTGGCCCGCCCAGGTGCTCGGCACCTACTGCCTCGGCGGCACCCTCACCTCCCGCCTGGACCGCGTCCTGCGCGAGGAGAAGGGCTACACCTACGGTGTGCGCGCGTTCGGGCAGGTGCTCCGCTCCGGACCCGAGGGCAACGGCGCCTCCATGCTGGCCATCAGCGGCTCCGTGGACACCCCCAACACCGGCCCCGCGCTGGACGACCTGTGGAAGGTGCTGCGCACCCTCGCCGCAGAGGGCCTGACCGACGCCGAGCGGGACGTCGCCGTGCAGAACCTGGTCGGGGTCGCGCCGCTGAAGTACGAGACCGCGGCGGCCGTCGCGGGCACGCTCGCCGACCAGGTGGAGCAGCATCTGTCCGACGACTTCCAGGCGACGCTCTACCGGCAGTTGGCCGCGACGGGCACCGTGGAGGCCACCGCGGCGGTCGTCAACGCCTTCCCGGTGGACCGTCTGGTGACGGTTCTCGTGGGTGACGCGTCGGAGATCAAGGCGCCCGTGGAGGCACTCGGCATCGGCGAGGTCACCGTGGTGGCGGCCGAGTAACCGCGCACGCGGGCGGTCCTCTTACGGGTGGGGCCCTGACGGCCTACAGGTCGTCAGGGCCCCACTTTGTTCCACTGCCTCCTCAAGATGTCCGAATTGCGGCGGAGGTTGCCCGTCTGCCCTGTGGGATGCGCTACAAAAGCCGCGTTCTGTTTGAGGATTGAGAGCCGGTCCGCTTAGCGTCGTCCGGGTTGTCCGTCGGGCAGTGCGCCGCAGCCGCGGCACCGGACAGCCATCGCCGAGTCCCCAGGCGCGAGTCAGGGGAGCCGGGGACCCACACGTCCCTGGGGTGAATCGGGCGTCCGTGCGCGAGCGCGGGGCCCGTAGGAGACCTTCCTGCTCCGAACCCGTCAGCTAACCCGGTAGGCGAGAGGGAAGGAAAGGAACAGCCACACACATGGCGTTCATATGCGCCACCGGGAAGCACCGCAAGCCCGGCCGGGTCAAGCGCACCACCGCCCAGGCGGCCGGTGTCGCGGCCCTGACGACCACCGGTGTCATCGGCACCCTCGCCGCGTCCCCGGCGCTCGCCGCCGAGCACACCGTCGAGCAGACCGGCCTCACCCCGGTGCTCACCGCCGGCGACGACCTCGCCGAGCACATCGACGCCCAGGCCGTCGCCCAGCAGCGGATCGCCGAGCACGAGGCGGCCGAGAGGGCCGCCGCGGTGCGCGCCAAGGAGGCCCGTGCGGCCAAGGCCCGCGCCGCCCGCGAGGCCGAGCGCAAGCGACTGAACGCCTTCGTCGCCCCGATCGCGCACTCCTACGTGTCCACCGGCTACAAGGCCAGCAGCTCTCTGTGGTCATCCGGCTCCCACACCGGCATCGACTTCCACGCCATGACCGGCACCTCCGTCCACGCGGTCGGCGTCGGCACCGTCGTCTCCACCGGCTGGGGCGGGGCGTACGGCAACCAGATCGTGCTCCGCATGGCCGACGGCATGTACACCCAGTACGGCCATCTGTCGTCCATCGGTGTCACGGTGGGCCAGCAGGTCACCGCGGGCCAGCAGATCGGCCTGTCCGGCGCGACCGGCAATGTCACCGGCCCGCATCTGCACTTCGAGGCGCGCACCGGCCCCGACTACGGCTCCGACGTCGACCCCCTCGCCTACCTCCGCGGCCACGGCGTGAACGTCTGACCGACCCGCACGGCGTCAAACCGACCCGCACGGCATGAAAAAGCCCCGGCCCACCCGGCCGGGGCTTTTCGCCGTTCTCCGGCGGTTCTCGGCGGGCCCTGTCCAAAAAATATCCATGGTTCGGGGCCCGCCATCGGAAATTCCGGCGCGGTGGAATAGAGTCACGGAAAACACGCGCCCGTCGTCGGTGTCGTGTCGCGGGTATTAAGGCGGAGGTCGGTCATGCGTATTCCGGCGCAATCGGTGTGCACGGCGATCCGGGACGACATCGTCGCCGGCGCCCTCGAACGCGGCGGCCGCCTCACCGAGGAGGTGCTCGCCCGCCGCTACGGCGTCTCCCGCGTCCCCGTGCGCGAGGCCCTGCGCACCCTGGAGGCGGAGGGCTTCGTGGTGACCCGCCGGCACGCGGGCGCCTGTGTGGCCGAACCGACCGAGCAGGAGGCCGCCGACCTGCTGGAGATGCGCCTGCTCCTGGAGCCGCTGGGTGCCGCGCGCGCCGCCCGGCGCCGTACCGAGGCCCATCTGAAGGTGCTGCGCGGCCTGGTCCGGCTGGGCCAGGAGCGCGCCAGGAGGGGCGGCAGCGAGGATCTCCGCGCCCTGGACGGCTGGTTCCACGAGACGCTGGCCCAGTCCTGCGGCAGCCCCTCGCTGACCTCGGCACTCGTCCAACTGCGCCACAAGATCGCCTGGATGTACACGGTGGCCACGCCGCCCGACGTGGTCGGCACCTGGGCGGAGCACGGCGCGATCGTGGACGCGGTGGCCCGCGGCGACGGCGAGCGCGCCCGCGCGGTGACCGCGCTGCACACCGAGCGGGCGACGGCGGCGCACCGGCTGCGCGTCCCCGGAGCCGCGCCGCGCACGCGGACTTCGCAACATGCCGTAAACATGTCCGGTGCGGGGAATTAACACCGGTGCCGTATACAAAGTGGGCGGGATATTCGACGGCCGTGTATTTCTGGATGCCCTGAATTCCGGTGAACGGGTCATGGTGAATGCTGGCCGCGACCAATAAGGTGGCGGCCGAAAACGCGGAAGCCGCGCCACCCACTGAGGATGGCGCGGCTTCTCGAAATCCCGCCCGGCCCGTTCCGGGTCCGCGCAGCCGGCCCCGGGTCCCGCGTAGACGGGCCCGGTCCCGCTCAGACCGTCTCGGGCAGCTCTTCCAGGCCCTCGGCGACCAGCTTGGCCAGTCGGTCCAGGGCGGCGTCCGCGCCCTCGGCGTCGGAGGCGAGCACGATCTCCTCGCCGCCCTGGGCACCCAGGCCCAGAACACCCAGCATGGACGCCGCGTTGACCGGGGTGCCGCCGGCCTTGCAGATCGTCACCGGGATGCCTGCGGCCGTGGCGGCCCGGACGAAGATGGAGGCGGGGCGGGCGTGAAGACCCTCGGCCCAGCCGACGTTGACGCGGCGCTCAGCCATGTGTTGCTGCCCTTCACTGTTCAGGGTTGTCTAGACCAGTGTTCCATATCGTGACGCGTGCCAGAAGAGGGGCTGCGCACCCCCTCCGCCGTGCTCCACAGAGTGCCCCGCGCCGTTGTCGTACGCGAGCCGTACGCTGGGCCCCATGCGAACCTCGGCGGAACCGCGGAGCCGGTACGAGTACCCCGCGCACTGGGAGGCGGACGTGGTGCTGCGGGACGGAGGGACCGCCCGCATCCGGCCCATCACCGTCGACGACGCCGACCGCCTGGTCCACTTCTACGAGCAGGTCTCGGACGAGTCCAAGTACTACCGTTTCTTCGCTCCTTACCCCCGGCTCTCCGCCAAGGACGTCCACCGCTTCACGCACCATGACTTCGTGGACCGGGTGGGCCTCGCGGCCACCGTGGGCGGCGAGTTCATCGCGACCGTGCGCTACGACCGCATCGGTGCCGGCGGCGCGCCCGCCTCCGGACCTGCCGACGAGGCGGAAGTCGCCTTCTTGGTACAGGACGCCCACCAGGGCAGGGGAGTCGCCTCCGCCCTCCTCGAGCACATCGCGGCCGTCGCCCGGGAGCGGGGCATCCGCCGCTTCGCCGCCGAGGTGCTGCCCGCCAACAACAAGATGATCAAGGTGTTCACGGACGCCGGGTACACCCAGAAGCGCAGCTTCGAGGACGGCGTCGTACGCCTGGAACTGGACCTCGAACCCACGGACCGCGCCCTGGCCGTGCAGTACGCGCGCGAGCAGCGCGCCGAGGCACGCTCGGTGCAGCGGCTGCTCGCGCCCGGCTCGGTCGCGGTCATCGGCGTCGGCCGCGCGCCCGGCGGGGTCGGCCGGGGCGTCCTCGCCAACATCCGCGACGCCGGGTACGCGGGCCCGCTGTACGCCGTGAACAAGGCGTTCCCCGGGGATCTGACGGAGGTCGACGGGGTGGCCGCGTACCGCTGTGTGCGGGACGTCGACGCACCGGTGGACCTCGCCGTCGTCGCCGTACCGGCCGAGTGCGTGCCCGCGGTGGTCGCCGAGTGCGGGGAACACGGCGTCCAGGGGCTCGTCGTGCTCAGTGCCGGGTACGCCGAGAGCGGCCCCGAGGGCAAGGAGCGGCAGCGGGCGCTGGTGCAGCAGGCGCGCGCGTACGGCATGCGGATCATCGGGCCCAACGCGTTCGGCGTCATCAACACCGCCCCGGACATACGGCTGAACGCCTCCCTCGCCCCCGAGATGCCCCGCCCCGGCCGCATCGGCATGTTCGCCCAGTCCGGCGCCATCGGCATCGCGCTGCTGTCCCGGCTGCACCGGCGCGGCGGCGGGGTCACCGGCACGACCGGCGTCTCCACGTTCGTCTCCGCGGGCAACCGCGCGGACGTGTCCGGCAACGACGTCCTCCAGTACTGGTACGAGGACCCGGACACCGACGTCGTCCTCATGTACCTGGAGACCATCGGCAACCCGCGCAAGTTCACCCGGCTCGCCCGGCGGACGGCGGCGGCCAAGCCGCTGGTCGTGGTGCAGGGCACCGGTACGGCACCGCAGGGACACGCGGTGCGCGCCACGCGGCTGCCGCACACGACCGTCTCCGCGCTGCTGCGGCAGGCCGGGGTGATCCGGGTCGACACCATCACCGAACTGGTCGACGCCGGGCTGCTGCTCGCCCGGCAGCCGCTGCCCGCCGGGCCCCGGGTGGCGATCCTCGGGAACTCCGAGTCGCTGGGCGTGCTGACGTACGACCGGTGCCTCGCCGAGGGGCTGCGACCTGCGCGGCCCCTCGATCTGACCACCGGGGCCACGCCGGAGGACTTCCACCGGGCGCTGAGCGCCGCGCTGGCCGACGACACGAACGACTCCGTCGTGGTGACGGCGATACCCGCGATCGGGGAGGCGTCGCCGGGCGACGCGGAGCTGGCGGAGGCCCTGCGGTCGGCTGCCGCCGGGGTGCCGGGAAAGCCGGTGCTGGTGGTGCATGTGGAGCTGGGCGGGCTGGCGGAGGCGCTGTCGGCGGCGGCGAGTACGGCACCGGCCGCGGCGCGGGCAGCCGGTATCGATAGGGCACCCGGCCCCGAAAAGGCGCCCGGTACGGATGGCGGCGCCCACCCGTACCGCCCTGCGGAACGCCCGCCCACCGCGGAGACGGACGGGGCGCCCTCCTCGGAAGCCCCCCGTCTCATCCCCGCCTACCCCGCCGCCGAGCGTGCCGTACGCGCGCTCGCCGAAGCGGTGCGGTACGGGCAGTGGCGGCGGGAGGCGGCCGAGCCCGGCAGGGTGCCGGAGTACGAGGACATCGACGAGAAGGGGGCCGCGCGGCTGATCGGGGAGCTGCTGGAGCGCGGGGAGGGGCTCACCATCTCGGACGCGCAGACCTGCGAGCTGCTCGCGAAGTACGGCATACAGGTGCGCCGCGCGCTCCCCGCGCCCACCCCCGACGACGCCGTGGCGGCCGCCCGCGCCCTCGGCTACCCGGTGGCCCTGAAGGCGACCGCCCCGCATCTGCGGCACCGCGCCGACCTGGGCGGCGTACGCCTCGACCTGGCGGACGAGGAGCAACTGCGCCGGGCCTACGCGGAGTTGAGCGAGCTGTTCGGCAAGCCGGAGGAGCTGCGCCCTGTGGTGCAGGGCATGGCGCCCCGGGGCGTCGACACCGTCGTACGGACCGTGATCGACCCGGCGGCCGGAGCCGTGCTGTCCTTCGGTCTCGCCGGCGCCGCCTCGCAGCTGCTGGACGACACCGCGCACCGGCTGATCCCGGTCACCGACCGGGAGGCGACCTCCCTGGTGCGCGCGATCCGCACCGCGCCCCTGCTGTTCGGCTGGCGCGGCTCCACCCCCGTCGACACCCCCGCCCTCGAGGAACTGCTGCTGCGGGTCTCCCGCCTGGTCGACGACCACCCCGAGGTGGTCGCCGTCACCCTGGAGCCGGTCGTCGTGGCCCCGCACGGCGCGAACGTCCTCGGCGCCACCGTCCGGCTCGCGCCCCCGCCCGCCCGCGACGACCACGGCCCGCGCACCATGCCGGCCTACTGAGCGGCGCCCGATGGAGATCGCCGGGCACCGGCTCCCGGAGGGCAGCTGGTGGGACTGGGAGGTGATCGGCTGGGACGCCGGGGCGCTAAGGCTTGCCGCCGATCACGACCTCACGTACCACCACACCCTGGAAGTGGTCTTCGTCGCACCCGCCCTGGTGTCCTGCCCCCTCGCCTTCCAGGACCCCGTCTTCCGCGCGCCCACCACCGACGAGGCCGAGCACCTGGCCCGGACCCTCGGGGAGCGACCGCCCGTCGTCGTCGCGTTCGAGGCGGACGCCGGTGGGTCTGAACCCGTGTCCTGTCTGATCGCCGCCGAGCGGGTGGAGATCAGACAGGGGCCGGTCCCGAGGAACACGCGGCCACCGGACGCGCGGACGCCCGGTTCCGGCGCCCCTGACACGCCGGGAGCCCCGGCCGGCGGCACGCCCCGTTGGCCCGGAGTGCCCCTGTCCACGGACTAGGATGGACGCCATGGCCAAGACCAGTACGACGACCCAGGGGCTGCGAGCGGCGATCGAGCGCAGCGGCTACTACCCGGCCCTCGTGGCCGAGGCGGTGGAGGCTGCCGTGGGCGGCGAGCCCATCCGGTCGTACCTGGTCCACCAGGAGACCACGTTCGACCAGAACGAGGTGCGCCGCCATGTGACCGTCCTGGTCCTCACCGGCCAGCGCTTCATCGTCAGCCACACCGACGAGCAGGCCGCCGACAGCACCTCACCGACGCCGTACGCCACCACCTCCACCGAGTCGGTGAAGCTCGGCCGGATCTCGTCCGTGGTGGTCAGCCGGGTGGTCGCCAACCCCGAGCAGTACACCCCGGGCACCCTGCCCCGCGAGGTCGTGCTCACCATCGGCTGGGGCGCGGTCAGCCGTATCGACCTGGAGCCCGCCGCCTGCGGCGACCCCAACTGCGACGCCGACCACGGCTATACGGGCAACTCCACGGCGGACGACCTCAGCCTGCGCGTCAGCGAGGCCGGGGACGGCCCCGAGACGGTGCGCGAGGCGCTCACCTTCGCGCAGGCCCTCTCCGAGGCGACCGCGGACCTCGACCGCTGATGTCCCAGCTCTCCGCCTGGGACCACCCGGAACCCCTCGCCCTGGCCACCGCCCCGCTGCCCGAGTACGGCACCGGCTCCCTCGCCGACCTGCTCCCCACGCTCGCCGCCGGCATGGGCGTCCCCGGCATGACCGCCGCGATCACGGAGCTGGCCCCGGTCGACCGCGCCTGCGTCTTCCTGGTCGACGGCCTCGGCTGGGAGCAGCTGCGCGCCCACCCGGACGAGGCGCCCTTCCTCAACTCGCTGCTCGGCAGCTCGCGCGGCGGCACCGGGCGGCCGCTCACCGCGGGCTACCCGGCGACCACCGCGGCCTCCCTCGCCTCCGTCGGCACCGGCCTGCCCCCCGGCGCGCACGGCCTGCCCGGCTACACGGTCCGCGACCCGGCCACCGGCGCGCTGATGAACCAGCTCCGCTGGCAGCCGTACACCGACCCGCGCCGCTGGCAGCCGTACCCCACCGTCTTCCAGCTGGCCCATGACGCCGGGGTGCACGCCGCGCAGGTCTCCTCGCCCACGTTTCAGCACACCCCGCTCACCAAGGTCGCGCTCAGCGGCGGCAGCTTCCACGGCAGGCTGTCCGGCGAGGAGCGGATGGACCTCGCGGCGGCGCAACTGGCCGCCGGGGACCGCTCGCTGGTGTACACGTACTACGCCGAACTCGACGGCGCGGGCCACCGCTACGGCGTCGCCTCCGACACCTGGCGCGGCCAGCTGATGTACGTCGACCGGCTCGCCCAGCGCCTCGCCGAGCAACTGCCCCCGCGCAGCGCGCTCTACGTCACCGCCGACCACGGCATGATCGACGTGCCGTTCGACGAGGAGCACCGCTTCGACTTCGACACGGACTGGGAACTGAGCGCCGGGGTCGCCCTGCTCGGCGGCGAGGGCCGGGCCCGCCATGTGTACGCGGTGCCGGGCGCCGCGAACGACGTACTGACCTGCTGGCGCGAGGTGCTCGGCGAGCAGTTCTGGGTGGCCTCGCGGGACGAGGCGATCGAGACCGGCTGGTTCGGGCCGCACGTGGACGAACGGGTGTACGACCGGCTCGGCGATGTGATCGCGGCCGCGTCCGACGACGTCCTGATCATCGCCTCCGAGCGGGAGCCCAAGGAGTCCGCGCTGGTGGGCAACCACGGTTCGATGACTCCCGTGGAGCAGCTGGTCCCGCTGCTCGAAGTACGCTCCTGACCGCTGCCCCGCCCGCCGTTCCGTCCCCTCGCCGAAAGGTGCTCAACTTCTCATGCCCGAGCTGGTGTTCTTCTCCGGAACGATGGACTGCGGGAAGTCGACGCTGGCTCTGCAGATCGAGCACAACCGCTCCGCGCGCGGCCTGGCCGGGATGATATTCACCCGTAACGACCGCGCGGGCGCGGGCAAGCTGTCCTCGCGCCTCGGCCTGGTCACCGACGCGGTGGAGGTCGCCGACGCCCAGGACCTCTATGTGTACATCGTGGACCACCTCTCGCAGGGCGGCCGGATCGACTATGTGATCGCGGACGAGGCGCAGTTCCTCGCGCCCGTGCAGATCGACCAGCTGGCCCGCGTGGTGGACGACCTCGGCGTGGACGTCTTCGCCTTCGGCATCACCACCGACTTCCGCTCCAAGCTCTTCCCCGGTTCCCAGCGGCTCGTGGAGCTGGCCGACCGCGTCGAGGTGCTCCAGGTGGAGGCGCTGTGCTGGTGCGGCGCCCGCGCCACGCACAACGCCCGTACGGTCGGCGGCGAGATGGTGGTCGAGGGCGCCCAGGTCGTCGTCGGGGACGTCAACCAGGCGGCGGGCGAGGTCGGTTACGAGGTGCTGTGCCGCCGCCACCACCGGCGCCGGATGACCGCCGCGACGGCCCGCGCGGCGGCCCTGTCCCCGGACGTGCTGCCCGTCTCGTCCTCCTGAGCCCACCAGGGGCCCACGCGCCGGTCCCACCACGCGCTCAGCGCGGATCCTGGACCACCGAGAAGACGGCGCCCTCCGGGTCCGCCACCGTGGCCACCCGCCCGTGCGGACTGTCCTTGGCCGGGCGGACGATCCGGCCGCCGAGCCCCGTCACCTGACGCAGCGTCTCCGCGGTGTCGGCCACCTCGAAATAGGTCCCCCAGTACGGCCCCCGGTCCCGGGGCAGCCCATGGCCCACACCGTGCACCCCGGCCACCGGGCGCCCCTCGACGCACAGGGTCACGTAGTCGAACCCGGCGGACACCACCGGCTCCGTCTCGTAACCGAACACGCTCGCGTAGAACTTGGCGACGCTCTCCGTCTCAAACGTGAGCAGCTCGTTCCACGCGGGCGTGCCCGGCACCCCGGTGATCGCCGGGGCCAGATGCGCGGGCGCCTGCCAGATGCCGAACACCGCGCCCGAGGGGTCCGCCGCGATGGCCAGCCGCCCGGCCTCGGCCGCGTCCAGCGGACCGACCGCCACCGTGCCGCCGCACAGCCGTACCGCCTCGGCCGTGCGGTCCACGTCGGTCGAGGCGAGATAGGGCGTCCAGGCGATCGGCAGCCGGTTCTCCGGCGGCAGCTGGCCCATCCCGGCCACCTCGCGCCCGTCGAGCAATGCCCGCACATACGGGCCGAGCTGCTGCGGGCCCGGCTGGAACTCCCAGCCGAACAGCTCCCCGTAGAACTCCTCGGTGGCGGTGAGCCGGTGCGCCATCAGACTCACCCAGCAGGGTGTGCCGGGCGCGCGCAGCGCCTGCGGACCGGCCGACTCCCGTGCCTCGGTCATCGATCACTCTCTCCTCGGCCGCCTTGTGCGGTGGCCGTGTCGCTTCCGCTCCTCCGGCAGGTGTGTGCACGCCGCCGGCGCGTACGCCCGTACCGGTGTGTCCGCATCCTCCTCGGTCGCACGGCCCTCTCGTGTCGCCGCGCCGCCTGTCCGGCGGTGTCTTCCGGAAGAATGCCTGGGCTGACGTCTTTCGCCGCTTCCTGACGAGGTCCGACCGGTGCCCGACCGATGTCCGTCGGGGCGTACGGCATGTGCCCGATCCCCTACGGTTCGTGATCGAGCCTGCCCGGCCGAGCAGAGTAGCCGGACCTGGACGTCACGGCCACCCCTGGCGTATGCATGGCGCCATGACAGTCATCATCACCGCACCCGAACTCGCCGAGGCGCTCGCCGGCGAGGCGCCGCCGGTCCTGCTGGACGTGCGCTGGCAGTTGAGCCTGGCGAAGGCGGCGGGCGCCCCGCCCTTCGACGGCCGGGCCGAGCACGCGGCCGGGCACATCCCCGGCGCGGCCTTCGTCGACCTGGACCGGGAGTTGGCCGGTGCCCCGGGCGAGCACGGCCGCCATCCGCTGCCGGACCTCGCGGAGTTCGGCGCCGCGATGCGCCGCGCGGGCGTGTCGGGGAGCCGTCCGGTCGTCGTGTACGACGGCGGGCAGGGCTGGGCCGCCGCCCGCGCGTGGTGGATGCTGCACTGGACGGGTCACCCGGACGTGCGGGTCCTCGACGGCGGGTTGCCGTCCTGGACGGGGGAGTTGGCCACCGGGGCGTCCGTCCCGGACGCGGGCGACTTCGTGCCCGCGCCGGACGCGGCGGGCCTGCTGGACGCGGACGGTGCCGCCGAACTGGCCCGTACGGGCGTGCTGCTGGACGCCCGCGCGGGGGAGCGCTACCGGGGCGAGGTGGAGCCCGTGGACCGGGTCGGCGGGCACATCCCCGGCGCGGTCTCGGCGCCGACGACGGAGAACGTGGGCCCCGACGGCCGGTTCCTGCCCGCGGTCGAGCTGAAGGACCGCTTCAAGGCCCTCGGCGTCTCCTCGGACGCGCCGGTGGGCGTCTACTGCGGCTCGGGAGTGTCGGGCGCCCATGAGGTGCTGGCGCTCGCGGTGGCGGGCATCCCGGCGGCCCTGTACGTCGGTTCATGGTCGGAGTGGTCCGCGGACCCGTCCCGGCCGGTGGCGGTGGGCGCCGACCCGCAGTAGCGGCCACGGCAGCGCCAAGAGGGGCGGAACACCCGGGTGTTCCGCCCCTCTTGGCGTCGTACGACGGTTTACTCCTGCTTCTTGCGCCGGGTGCCGAACACGATCTCGTCCCAGCTCGGGACGGCCGCGCGGCGACCGGGGCGGACCCCGTCGGCCTCGGCCTGGCGGTCCGTGGCGCCGGTCAGCCGGTCGCGGTGGCTGCCGACCGAGCGGGGCATGAGGACGTCCGCGTAGGCCGAACCGGCCGAGGCGGCGGGCGCCGGCGGCTCCTCCACGGCGGCCTCCTCGTCGGGCTCGTCCGGGGTCTCCGGGGTGCGCTCCGGCACCACCATGTCGCCGCGGAAGGACGGCACCGCCTCCAACAGGCTGGTCAGCGAGTCCCGTTCGCCGGTGGTCTCCTCGGCGGGCTCGGAGGACTGCGCGGGCAGGCTCGGCCGCTCCCGCTCGGTCTGCCGGTCGAGGGCACGGTCCATCGAACGCTCGCGCGGCAGCCGGGCGATGCGCGGGACGAACGGGAAGCTCGGCTCCGGTACGGCGAGATCGTCGGACTCGCCGATCAGCGAGCGCGCCTCGTCGTCCACGGCCTGGACCAGCCGCCGGGGCGGGTCGTACGTCCAGCTCGCCGAGTGCGGTTCACCGGCGACCCGGTAGACGAGCAGCACCTCCCAGGTGCCGTCGTCGCGGCGCCAGGAGTCCCACTGCACGGTGTCCTTCTCGGCGCCGCGCAGCAACAGCCGTTCCTGGACGGCCTCGCCGAGCAGCGGCCCCGAGTTCTCGCCGGGGCGGCGGACCGGGGTCTTGCGGGCGCGCTCGGCCATGAAGGCGCGTTCGGCCAGCACCGGACCCTCGAAGCGCCGCACCCGGTCGACGGGGATGCCCGCGAGCTGTGCGACCTCTTCCGCCGTGGCACCGGCTCGTATCCGCGCCTGGATGTCACGGGGGCGCAGATGGCTCTCGACCTCGATCTCGATCTGGCCGAGGCGTGGCCGGTCGCCGCGCACGGCGGCGCGCAGCCGCTCGTCGATCGGAAGCGTGTACTCCGTTGCGTCGGCAGCTTTCAGCACCAGCCGTGTGCCGTCATTCGAGACGGCCACGACACGCAGTTCGGGCATGGGGACCTCCCGGGTGGTGCCTGCCGACGTCACGTGCGTCGCTGCTTCCGCTAGTCGAGTGTGGCCTGCCCGGGTGCAGCCTGCCACAACCTTGCCGAGTTGCCCGGCGTGTCGGGCACGGGCCCTGGAACGCCGTTATGGCACGGTAACCAGTTCGCCACGCTGAGTGACAAAGTCCGTCACCCTGTGCAACTAGCCCCCTCCTGGCGGTCCTTGGTGGCCGTGGACACCCTGGTGGGAGGCCGGGCCCAGGGCTCGCAACAGTACTCCATTCGGGCCATGTACGTGGATTGGCGCGCCGCCCAACTTCTCGCAAGGGACGCGTCCGCGCCGCGCGCAACCGGTTTTGTGGATCATGAACGTGGCGAAGTTCACGCAATCCCCAGAAACGGAACTAATGGTTTCGCGCATACGTCCCTATCTCGTGCAGTCGGTACCCCGATGTCGATCAAGTACGGGAAAGGCAGGCAAGTTCCGGGTATGCGCGAAACACCCGATGCGGAGCGGAAGCGGATCGACCTGAACGTCCCGCAGGTGGCGGGCAGCGCCCTGGCGGCGGTCATCGCGGCGAAGCTGGCCTCGTCCTTCGGCGTGTACGGCACGATCCTCGGCGCCGGTGTCGTCAGCGTGATCGCCACCTGCGGCGGCACCCTCTTCCAGCACTTCTTCCGGCGCACCGGGGAGCAGCTGCGGGTGCCCAAGACGCCCGCCGGAGCCTCCCCGGTGCCGGTTCCGCCCGCCGAGGGCGAGTTCTCCGCGGGCACCGTCTACCGCGCGCGGGTCAAGAGCTGGCGGCGGCCGGTGATCGCGGCCGCTCTCGTGTTCGGGGTGACCATGGGCGGCATCACGACGTACGAACTGGCGTCCGGCAGCAGTTTCAGCGGCGGCTCCGGCACGACGGTCGGCGACGCGGTCGGTGGCCGGAAATCCGCCGTCCACCGAACGGATGACCCCGGTCAGCTTCCTTCGCATGTCGCCCCGGGCGACAGCGCCTCGTCGGACGGCGGCGCCACCCCGGACACCGGGCCGGGATCCGGCTCGGGCGCGGACTCCGGCCCGGGTTCCGGCTCCGAGGGCGGCACGACGGACTCCGCGACGCCCTCCCCGAGCGCCTCGCCGGACGGGCAGGCCGACGGGGACCGGTCCACGCCGGCCCCCGCGCCCAGCGGTTCCGCCGGGGCGCCTACGACCCCAGCACCCTCCGCAAGTAGTCGTTCCGGAACAGCCGATCCGGGTCGAGACGGTCCCGCAACGCCGTGAACTCGGCGAACCGCGGATACACCCGCGCGAAGTACTCCGCGTCCCGGGTGTGCACCTTGCCCCAGTGCGGCCGCCCCTCGTGCGCGGTGAAGATCCGCTCGGCGGCGGTGAAGTACGACTGGTACGGCGTGCCCCGGTACATATGGACGGCGATGTAGGCGCTGTCCCGGCCCGAGGCGGTGGACAGGGTGATGTCGTCGGCCGGGGCGGTGCGTACCTCCACGGGGAAGCTGACGCGCAGCCCCGAGCGCTCGACCATCTCCTTCAGCTCGCGCAGCGTCTCCGCCAGGGCCGCGCGCGGAACGGCGTACTCCATCTCCATGAAGCGCACCCGGCGCGGCGAGGTGAAGACCTTGTACGGGATGTCGGTGTACGTCCGCGCGGACAGCACCCTGCTGGAGATCCTCGCGATCCCGGGGATGCTCGCGGGCGCGGCCCGGCCGACCCACTGGGTCACCTGGAAGAGGCCATTGGAGAGGAACTCGTCCTCGAACCAGCCGGCCAACCGCCCGACGGGCTGCTCGGGGCCCGCGCTGCGGTTGTTGCGCTTGGTGTTGGTGTTCCCGGTGTGCGGGAACCAGTAGAACTCGAAGTGCTCGTTCTCCGCCCAGAGTTGATCGAACTCGGCGAGCACTCGGTCGAGGGGCATCGGCTCCTCCCGCGCGGTCAGCAGGAACAGCGGTTCCACGGCGAAGGTGATCGCGGTGACGATGCCGAGCGCGCCGAGCCCCAGGCGGGCGGCGGCGAAGACCTCGGGGTTCTCGGTCGCGGAGCAGGTGAGCACCGAGCCGTCCGCCGTGACGAGTTCGAGGCCCGTGATCTGGGCGGCGATGGAGGCGGAGTCACGGCCCGTGCCATGGGTGCCGGTGCTGGTGGCCCCGGAGACCGTCTGCTCCATGATGTCGCCCATGTTGGTGAGCGACAGACCCTCGCGCGCCAGCACCGCGTTGAGTCGCTTGAGCGGGGTGCCCGCCTCGACCGTGACCGTCATGGAGCCCCGGTCAATGTTGCGTATGCCCGTCAATAGTTGAGGGCGTATCAACACGCCGTCGGTGGCGGCGATCGAGGTGAAGGAGTGCCCGGTGCCGACGGCCTTCACCGGCAGCCCGTCCTCCCGCGCCCGGCGCACCGCCTCGGCCAGTTCCTCCACCGAGACCGGAGCGACCTGCCGGGCGGGCCGGGCCGCGACGTTCCCGCCCCAGTTACGCCATGTGCTGTTCGCGCCGCTCGTCTTCCCGCTCGCTGTGCTGCTCAACGGTTCCTCCCCGACCCGCGGCCGGCCTGCGCAGCCGGCGGTACCCGAGGAAACCGACCACGACCGCGACGGCCCCGGAGAGCACCGGGACCCCGTACCCGGCGCGCGCGCCGGCGGCGTCGATCACCGAACCGGCCAGCGAGGAGCCGAGCGCCACGCCGACCGCGAGGCCGGTGCTCACCCAGGTCATGCCCTCGGTGAGCTGCGCGCGAGGTACGTGCTCTTCGATGAGGGACATCGTCGTGATCATCGTCGGTGCGATGGACAGCCCCGCAACGAACAGCGCCACGGCCAGAAGCGGCAGGTTTCCGACCAGTAGGAGGGGGATCATACTCACGGCCATGGCGGCCACGCCCAGCAGCCAGCGGCGTTCCGCCGCCCCGGCCGGGCGCAGCAGCCCGAAGACCGCGCCCGCCGCGCACGAGCCGGCCGCGTACAGGGCGAGCACCACGCTGGCGGCGCCCTTGTGGCCGCGCTCGTCGGCGAAGGCGACCGTGACCACGTCCACCGAGCCGAAGATCGCGCCGGTCGCCACGAAGGTCGCCACCAGCACCTGGAGCCCCGGCGAGCGCAGCGCGGTGCCGCCGCCCCCGTCGTGCCGCGCACGGGGGTGCGGCGCGGGCTCGGTGGCGCGCAGGGCGGTCAGCCAGCAGACCCCGGCCGCCAGGAAGACGGCGGCGAGCAGCGGGCCCGCCTCCGGGAACCAGACCGTGCACAGGCCGATGGAGATGATCGGCCCGAAGACGAAGCAGATCTCGTCCATGACCGACTCGAACGAGTAGGCGGTGTGCAGCTTGGGTGTGCCCCGGTACAGGGCGGCCCAGCGGGCCCGGATCATCGCGCCCAGGCTCGGCACCGCGCCGATCCCGGCGGCGCAGGCGAACAGCACCCAGTCCGGCCACCGGAAGTGCGCGGCCAGCAGCAGCCCGGCGGCCGCGGCGAGGGCCACCAGGGTCGCGGGCCGCAGCACCCGGCTCTGTCCGTGCCGGTCCACCAGCCGGGAGACCTGCGGTCCGAGCACCGCGGCGGACAGCGCGATGGTGGCCGACAGCGCGCCCGCGAGCCCGTAGCGCCCGGTGAGCTGGGAGATCATCGTGACCACGCCGATGCCCATCATGGACAGCGGCATCCGGCCGAGGAGCCCCGCGGCCGAGAAGGCCTTGGTGCCGGGCACGTCGAAGAGGGCTCTGTAGGGGCTGGGCACGTGGTCTCCGAGGCGATTCCGGTAAGGCGCGAATGCGGTGGATACAGCTTACGAGTTAGGTGACCCTAAGTACACTCGATTTCGGCTGGGGAAATTTCGGTATGAACCAGCTGGATCTCGACTCTTCACCCCGCGGTTGCCGGGGTGTCGGTACCGGGTGGCAGGATCGGCACATGCCAGACGCGCTCGATGCCACTCCGTACGACGCCCTGCTCCTGCTCTCCTTCGGCGGCCCCGAGGGCCCCGATGACGTGGTCCCGTTCCTGGAGAACGTCACACGCGGGCGCGGCATCCCGAAGGAACGCCTGAAGGAAGTCGGGAAGCACTACTTCCGGTTCGGCGGGGTCAGCCCCATCAACGGCCAGAACCGCGCCCTCCTGAAGGCCCTGCGCGAGGACTTCGCCGGGCACGGCCTGGACCTGCCGGTCTACTGGGGCAACCGCAACTGGGCGCCGTACCTGACCGACACCCTGCGCGAGATGGTCGCCGACGGCCGCCGCCGCGTCCTGGTCCTCGCCACCAGCGCCTACGCCTCCTACTCGGGCTGCCGCCAGTACCGCGAGAACCTCGCCGACGCGCTGGCCGCCCTGGAGGCCGAGGGCCTGGAGCTGCCGAAGATCGACAAGCTGCGGCACTACTTCAACCACCCCGGCTTCGTCGAACCGATGATCGACGGCGTGCTGCGCTCCCTGGCCGACCTCCCCGAGGACGTCCGCGACGGCGCCCACATCGCCTTCAGCACCCACTCCATCCCCACGGCCGCCGCCGACACCTCCGGTCCCGTGGCGGCCCATGGCGAGGGCGGCGCCTACGTCGAGGAGCACCTGGACGTGGCCCAGCTGATCGCCGACGCCGTCCGCGAGCGCACCGGCGTGGACCACCCCTGGCGCCTCGTCTACCAGTCCCGCTCCGGCGCCCCGCACATCCCGTGGCTGGAGCCCGACATCTGCGACCACCTCCAGGAGCGGCACGCGGCCGGCGTCCCGGCGGTCGTCATGGCCCCCATCGGCTTCGTCTCCGACCACATGGAGGTCCTGTACGACCTCGACACCGAGGCCACCGCCAAGGCCGGGGAACTGGGCCTGCCGGTGCGCCGCTCGGCCACCGTGGGCGCCGACCCCCGGTTCGCGGCCGCCGTGCGCGAACTGATCCTGGAGCGCGCCGCCATCGAGCGCGGCCAGGACATCACCCCCTGCGCCCTGGGCACCCTGGGCGCGAGCCACAACGTATGCCCCGTCGGCTGCTGCCCGTCCCGGGCGCCCCGCCCGGCCGCCGCGGGCGCCGACAGCCCCTACGCGTGAGGAGACCCGTGACCGAGGCCCTGCACCGGGACCTGCTGCGACTGGCCCAGGAGGCCGCCCGCCGCGCCGGCGAACTGCTGCGGGACGGCCGCCCGGCCGATCTCGCCGTGGCGCGGACCAAGTCCAGCCCGATCGACGTCGTCACCGAGATGGACATCGCGGCCGAGAAGCTGATCACCGATCTGATCGCAGGACAGCGCCCCGACGACGGCTTCCTCGGCGAGGAGGGCGCCTCCGCCGCCGGCACCAGCGGCGTGCGCTGGGTGATCGACCCGCTCGACGGCACCGTGAACTACCTCTACGGCCTGCCGACCTGGGCGGTGTCCATCGCCGCCGAGCAGGACGGCGAGACCGTCGCCGGGGTGGTCGCGGCCCCGATGCGCGGCGAGACGTACCACGCGGTACGCGGCGGCGGCGCCTGGGTCACCGGCGCGTGGGCGGGCGAACGGGCGCTCGCCTGCCGTCCCGCGCCCCCGCTGGAGCAGGCGCTGGTCTCCACCGGCTTCAACTACGTCACCGAGGTGCGCGCCCACCAGGCCGAGGTGGCCGCCCGGCTCATCCCGCTGGTCAGGGACATCCGCCGGGGCGGCTCCGCGGCCATCGACCTGTGCGACGTGGCCTGCGGCCGGCTCGACGGCTACTACGAGCGCGGGCTGAACCCGTGGGACTACGCCGCGGGGGACCTCATCGCCCGGGAGGCGGGCGCGCTGACCGGTGGACGGCCCGCACAGGGCCCCTCACGGGAACTGACGCTGGCGGGTACCCCGGGCGTCTTCGAGCCCCTCCAGGGGCTGCTGGAGGACTTCGGGGCCTGGCACGACTGACGGCCTCCGGACGACCGGGCGATTACTCCCGCACGACGCGAAGGGACCCCGGCGCTGGATTCGCCGGGGTCCCTTCGCGTGCTGGTGTCGCGCCGGTGCGCTCGGGTGGATCAGACGCGGGTCGCGCCGACCTCCACACCGTGTTCGGCGGCGAGGCGGCGCAGGTCGTCCAGCTCTGCCTGCTCCACCTCCACGAGGAAGTCGTCGCCCTCGTCGCGGGCCCGCGACAGGTCGGACTCGGTCGTCTTTATGCGCTGGAGAAGTCCTGCGGTGAAAGCGTCCATGCTGCGCCCCCTCGTCCAGGGTCGGTGGGTCGGTGGCACGGGGGTGTGCCGGGTGGGAAAGGACGATCACGTCTCCCGCGGATGCCCGGCGCGCCCGGCCGGGCGCGGCTACGGTGCCGGACACCCGCGCCCGCCCTGCACAAGCGGATCGCGAGGTACCGCATGGTGCTGCGGCACATGCAGAGCGTGATCGCGGGGTGTAAACCCGTCCTCCCCCCGCTCCCGTTGCGGGAAACCTCGCCGGTGCAGAAATTCTCGTATTCCCGCCCGGGGCGCCCGTTCCTGCGGCCGGACCCCGCTTACAGCCGACTTATGGCCGAAAAGGGCAGGATGGAGGTCACACTCCACGAACACCCCTGCCCGCGCCGGCGCCCCGGAGCGCTACGCGGGTGGACACAGGAAGGACAACGGACGTGCGCGTACTCGTCGTCGAGGACGAGCAGCTGCTCGCCGATGCGGTGGCCACCGGACTGCGCCGGGAGGCCATGGCCGTCGACGTCGTGTACGACGGCGCGGCCGCCCTGGAGCGCATCGGCGTCAACGACTACGACGTGGTCGTCCTCGACCGCGACCTCCCGCTCGTGCACGGCGACGACGTCTGCCGCCGGGTCGTCGAGCTGGGCATGCCCACCCGGGTGCTCATGCTCACCGCCTCCGGAGACGTCAGCGACCGTGTCGAGGGCCTGGAGATCGGTGCCGACGACTATCTGCCCAAGCCGTTCGCGTTCAGCGAGCTGATCGCCCGCGTGCGCGCCCTCGGCCGCCGCACCAGCGTGCCCCTGCCGCCGGTCCTGGAGCGCGCCGGCATCAAGCTCGACCCCAACCGCCGCGAGGTCTTCCGCGACGGCAAGGAGGTCCAGCTCGCGCCCAAGGAGTTCGCGGTCCTGGAGGTGCTGATGCGCAGCGAGGGCGCGGTCGTCTCGGCGGAACAGCTGCTGGAGAAGGCCTGGGACGAGAACACCGACCCGTTCACCAACGTGGTCCGGGTGACGGTGATGACCCTGCGCCGCAAACTCGGCGAGCCCCCCGTGATCGTCACCGTGCCCGGCTCCGGCTACCGGATCTGATCGGCCATGGCCACGACCCCCGCGCCCCCGCAGGCGCCCCCGAAGCCCACCTGGGACCCCCGGCGCCCCCAGCCGCCCTTCCCCTGGCTGCGGCCCACGATCCGGATACGTCTCACGCTGCTGTACGGCGGCATGTTCCTGATCGCCGGCATCCTGCTGCTGTCGATCATCTACCTGCTCGCCGCACAGGCCATCAGCACCGGCAACCAGCCGCTGTTCAAGATCGTCAGCTTCCAGGAGCTGAAGGTCTCCAGCGACAACTGCCCCGCGATCAACACCACCAGCCTGCCGCTGGCCGACTTCAACAACACGATCAGCCAGTGCGTGGACCACCAGCGCCAGGTCGCCCTGGACAACCTGCTCAGCCGCTCGCTGCTGGCCCTGCTGGGGCTCGCCGTGATCGCCTTCGCGTTCGGTTACGCGATGGCCGGCCGGGTGCTGTCCCCGCTCGGCCGGATCACCCGCACCGCCCGCGCGGTGGCCGGCTCCGACCTGTCCCGCCGGATCGAGCTGGACGGCCCGGACGACGAGCTCAAGGAGCTGGCGGACACCTTCGACGAGATGCTGGAGCGCCTCCAGCGGGCCTTCACCGCCCAGCAGCGCTTCGTCGGCAACGCCTCGCACGAACTGCGCACCCCGCTCGCGATCAACCGCACGCTCCTGGAGGTCCACCTCTCCGACCCGGGCGCGCCGGTGGAGCTCCAGCAGCTCGGCAAGACGCTGCTGGCCACCAATGAGCGCAGCGAGCAGCTGGTCGAGGGCCTGCTGCTGCTCGCCCGCAGCGACAACCAGATCGTGGAGCGCAAACCGGTCGACCTGGCCGAGGTGGCCGGCCAGGCCATCGACCAGGTGCGCTCCGAGGCGGAGGCCAAGGGCGTGGAGATCCGCGGCGAGCGCGCACCGGCCGTGGTGCAGGGAAACGGCGTGCTCCTGGAGCGCATCGCGCTGAACCTCGTACAGAACGCCGTGCGGTACAACGTGGCCGAGGGGGGCTGGGTCGAGGTGGACACCGAGGTCCAGCACGGACAGGCGGTGCTCACCGTCTCGAACACCGGTCCGGTGGTGCCGGCGTACGAGATCGACAATCTCTTCGAGCCCTTCAGGCGGCTGCGCACCGAGCGCACGGGCAGCGACAAGGGCGTCGGCCTCGGCCTGTCCATCGTGCGGTCCGTGGCCAGGGCGCACGGCGGGCACATCGCGGCGCGACCCCGCGAGGGCGGTGGCCTCGTGATGCGTGTGACACTTCCGCTGTGATCCACTGCCCATTCTGTCGACACACGCGGGAGATGTTCGCTTCACGCGGAATTTTCCGGGGGCCGAATGGGCTTGTGTTTGTGTGATCGATCACATGGGCGGATTTCCGGCCATGTACGTTCAGTGATCATGACAGAGGGCAGAAAGCCTGAAAAGTCCTGGTTTTCAGGGCTCTTGATCACGGGAAGTACACGATGAGGCGCCTTTGAGGTGCGGTATTCGAAGCGTGTACGGTCCTCACCGCCATCCAAGCCGATCACTCTTGAGGGATCGGGTTGGGTGTCGATTGAGTAACAGCCCTTGATGTGAGGCAAAATCTCCGCCTCAGGTCGGGCACAAGTCCGGCCTCTCACGCGTTACGTGCGCTGGAGACACCGCAGACACCCAGAGGGGGAGAGCGATATGGCAACCGACTACGACACTCCACGCAAGACAGACGATGACGTCGACTCGGACAGCTTGGAAGAGCTGAAGGCCCGGCGGAACGACAAGACCACCTCCGCGGTGGACGTCGACGAGTTCGAGGCCGCCGAGGGCCTGGAACTGCCCGGAGCGGACCTCTCGAACGAGGAACTGGCCGTCCGGGTCCTGCCGAAGCAGCAGGACGAGTTCACCTGCATGAGCTGCTTCCTGGTCCACCACCGCAGCCAGCTGGCCCGCGAGAAGAACGGTCAGCCGATCTGCCGCGACTGCGACTGAGGACGGGTCGGCCATGACTGGCTCGACCCCTCCCCGGAAGCGCCGCTTCTCCCTGCGGAAAGCGGACCAAGGGCCGTCCGACGGCCCACTCGGCGCGCGTGACGACGAGCGTGGCTCCCCGGACACGGGAGCCCCGCTCGAACCGACGGCGGACCGGGCCGACCACCCGGTGCCGAAGCGAGGACCCGTGCCCATCGCCAGGCGACAGGCACGGGTCATCGGTGGCAAAGCCCGGGTCATCGCCCGGGAAGGCGCCCGCAGGAGCGGTGACCGCGCTCGGGCGGGCCTGGCGTACCTCGCGGACCGTGTCATCGACATCGCCCCGCGGGTGCCCGTACGCGACCTCGCGACCCTGCGCAGGCAGTTCCCCGGTCTCGGACCCGAGGAACTGGCCGACAAACTGGTGGCGGGCGCCGCGGCCGGGACCTCGACCATCGGGGCCGGGGTCGGTGCGGCGGCGATGCTGCCCGTACCGCCCGCCCTGCCGACCGAACTGGCCACGGAGATCACCGGCGTCGCGGCGGTCGAACTGAAACTCATCGCGGAACTGCACGAGGTCTACGGCCTGCGGCCGCCCGGCAACCTCAAGGTCCGCAGCACCGCGTATCTGTCCTCCTGGTCGGGGGAGCGCGGCATCGACGTGACGAAGCCGTCGACGTACGACGCGGCCCTCGGCGGCCGCATGAAGCGCGAACTGCGCCAGCAGATCATGAAGCGGATGGTGCGGGACATGCCCACACTGATGCCGTTCATGGTGGGCGCCGCGGTCGGGGCGGTCCTCAACCGCCGGGACACCAGAAAGCTCGCGGCCCGTGTCCGCGCCGACCTGCGCAAGATCCAGGTGCCCTGGGAGGAGCTGGAGCAGCTGCCACCCCTGGAACAGCCTGCGAAGCCCCTGAGACTGCGCGGTCTTCACAAGGGGCTCTGACCCAGCCCGAACCCCCCTGGGCTCTCCCCGGGCCCTCTCCGGCCCTCCTGGACCCTTCCGAGCGGCTTCCGGGGAGCGGGTTCCTAGCTCTCCGCCGGAGTGGGCGCGTTCGCCTCGCGCGCCGCCTCGATCGCCGCCGCCAGCCGCTCCGGCTCACGCGTCGACAGGTACAGGTACGGCGTCGGGTCCTCGGGGTCCGTGACGATCACCCGCAGCGCCCTCGGGATGTAGGCGCGCAGCAGCAGGAACGCGCGGACATCGGCCTTGTACGTGCGCCAGGCGCGGGCCTCCTCCGGCTCCAGCACCTCGGACTCGCCGAGCGCCGACACCGGGATCTTCGCCTCGCCCGCGATCAGCGAGTCGCCGACCACGCGGATGCGCGGAGAGCCGTACGAACTGGCGACCACCGCGGCCGCGGCCGTACCGCCGACCAGGCCGCCCAGGATCGGCAGGGTGCCGAACGGGAACAGGATCAGGGCGAAGGAGACGCCCACGAGAAAGCTGATCAGCCACCACGAGCGGGGGGCGGTGAGGCGTTCTTCGTACGGGGTCGCGGAGTGCTGCATGGAGCCAAGCTTGGCACGGGTTCCTGTACGAGCCCGGCGCGGGATCCTGTACAGGGCGACGCGCGGGTAAGGTCTGCGCTCGTGAGTGGTAGTTCCGCAAGCCTTCAGCCCCCAGCCGACGCGGTGAAACCGGTACGGCACCCCGACGCGCCCGCACCCGGGGACCTCCTCGGCGCCCACTACGAACACTGTTTCGGCTGTGGCCCCGGGCAGCCGCACGGGCTGCACGTGGAGGCACGGGCGGGCGAGGGCGTCGCCCTGACCGCCGAGTTCACCGTCCAGCCCGCCCACCAGGGCGCTCCCGGCCTCGCGCACGGCGGGGTGCTGGCCACCGCCCTGGACGAGACCCTGGGCTCGCTGAACTGGCTGCTGCGGACCGTCGCCGTGACCGGACGCCTGGAGACCGACTACCTGCGGCCCGTCCCGGTCGGCTCCACACTCCATCTCGCCGCCGAGGTCACCGCCGTCGCCGGGCGGAAGATCTACTCCCGTGCCGTCGGCCGCCTCGACGGTCCCGACGGGCCCGTCGCCGTCCGCGCCGACGCCCTCTTCGTCGAGGTGAAGGTCGACCACTTCATCGACCACGGCCGCCCGGAGGAGATCCAGGCCGCCATGAGCGATCCCGACCAGGTCCGCCGGGCCCGTGCCTTCGAGGTGAACCCGTGAGCCCGCAGCAGCCCCTGAACCCCGCCGGCCGCCCCCCGCTGGACGTGCGGATCCGGCGCGTGGACCCGGACGTACCGCTGCCGGCGTACGAGCACCCGGGGGACGCCGGCGCCGATCTGCGCACCACCGAGGCGTGCGAGCTGGCCCCCGGTGAGCGGGCCCTTCTGCCCACGGGAGTGTCGATCGCCCTCCCGGAGGGGTACGCGGCCTTCGTGCACCCACGTTCCGGTCTCGCCGCCCGCTGCGGTGTCGCCCTGGTGAATGCCCCAGGGACGGTTGATGCCGGGTACCGTGGGGAGATCAAGGTGATCGTGGTGAATCTCGACCCGCGCGAGAGCGTGCGGTTCGAGCGCTTCGACCGGATTGCCCAACTGGTCGTCCAACAGGTCGAGAGGGTCCGCTTCCAGGAGGTCGCGGAGCTTCCCGGCTCGGCGCGGGCCGAAGGGGGCTTCGGGTCCACCGGTGGCCATGCCGCGGTGGGCGACGAGAGCGGCACAAGCGGTCGGTCCGCCGAGGGCGGCCCGACGGGTGGGAATCGATACGCTTCGGTCGTATCCGACCGGGAAGGACAGTGACGTGTTCGGACGTCGCAACAAGAAGGGTGCCGCCGAGGACGCGGCCGGCGAGGCCGAGCAGGTCGTCGACAGCGTCGACACCGAGGCGGACGAGGAAGTGGAGGCCGAGCGCGAGCGCGTCCGGCTGGAGCCCGGTCCGCGGCCCGAGGGCCCGTGGGACAGCACCGAGGTGAGCGACCCGGCCGAGGGCCGGGTGGATCTCGGCGGCCTGTTCGTGCCGGGCGTGGACGGCATGGAGCTGCGGGTCGAGGTCGCGGGTGACGCGATCGTGGCCGCCACCGTCGTCCTGAACGACAGCGCCGTCCAGCTCCAGGCCTTCGCCGCGCCCAAGCGCGAGGGCATCTGGGGCGAGGTCCGCGAGGAGATCGGGGCCGGGATCACCCAGCAGGGCGGCATCGTCGACGAGGTCGAGGGTCCGCTCGGCTGGGAGCTGCGGGCCCAGGTGCCGGTGCAGCTGCCGGACGGCACCGGCGGCTTCCAGGTGGTGCGGTTCGTCGGTGTCGACGGCCCCCGCTGGTTCCTGCGCGGTGTGATCTCCGGCCAGGGCGCGGTGCAGCCGCAGGCCGCCGGGCTGCTTGAGCAGATCTTCCGGGACACGGTCGTGGTCCGCGGCGAGGGCCCGATGGCGCCCCGCGACCCGATCGTCCTCAAGCTGCCGAACGACGCCCAGATGGTTCCCGAGGGGGTCCAGCAGGAGGAGGGTTCGCGGTTCTCCGGGGGCATGGGACAGCTTCAGCGGGGTCCGGAGATCACGGAAGTCCGCTGACGGTCACCAGCAGACGGGTCGCGCCTTCGCGAGGTGCGGCCCGTTTTTCGCGCCCGCGCGCGGACAGGGCGCCCGGCACCCATCAGGGTTCCGTCAAAGTGCTCTCGTACGCCCACCCCCGTCCGGTTTGTCCCCAACGTTGGCCGTAAGGTCGACGCTGCGTAGGCAGGGGTAAGCGGAAGACAATGGAGCCATGGCACGCGGGAAGCTGCGGATTTATCTCGGGGCGGCGCCGGGGGTCGGCAAGACGTACGCGATGCTCGCCGAGGCGCATCGGCGCGTCGAGCGCGGTACGGACTGTGTCGTGGCGTTCGTGGAGCACCATGAGCGGCCGCGCACCGAGGTGATGCTGCACGGCCTCGAACAGGTGCCCCGCAAGGAGCTGGAGTACCGCGGGGGCGTCTTCGGGGAGATGGATGTCGACGCCGTGCTGCGCAGGGCGCCCGCCATCGCCCTGGTGGACGAACTCGCCCACACCAACATCCCCGGCTCGCGCAACGCCAAGCGCTGGCAGGACGTCGAGGAACTGCTCGCCGCCGGGATCGACGTCATCTCGACCGTCAACATCCAGCACCTGGAATCACTCGGCGACGTGGTCGAGTCCATCACCGGGGTGCGCCAGCGCGAGACCGTCCCCGACGAGGTGGTACGACGGGCCGGCCAGATCGAGCTGGTCGACATGTCCCCGGAGGCGCTGCGCCGCCGGATGGCGCACGGGAACATCTACCAGCCCGACAAGGTCGACGCGGCGCTGTCCAACTACTTCCGCCCCGGCAATCTCACCGCCCTGCGCGAACTGGCGCTGCTGTGGGTCGCCGACCGGGTGGACGAGTACCTGAACCAGTACCGCAGCGAGCACCGGGTCTCCAAGATCTGGGGTTCCCGGGAGCGGATCGTGGTCGGGCTGACCGGGGGGCCCGAGGGCCGTACGCTCATCCGCCGCGCCGCCCGGCTCGCCGAGAAGGGCGCCGGGGGCGAGGTGCTCGCCGTCTACATCGCCCGCAGCGACGGGCTGACCGCCGCCTCCCCGAAGGAACTCGCCGTCCAGCGGACCCTCGTGGAGGACCTCGGCGGCACCTTCCACCATGTGGTCGGCGACGACATACCGGCCGCGCTCCTGGACTTCGCACGCGGCGTCAACGCCACCCAGATCGTGCTCGGCTCCTCGCGCCGCAAGGCCTGGCAGTACGTCTTCGGACCCGGCGTCGGCGCCACCGTCGCCCGGGAGTCCGGCCCCGACCTCGACGTCCACATCGTCACCCACGAGGAGGTCGCCAAGGGCCGCGGGCTGCCCGTGACCCGCGGCGCCCGCCTCGGCCGCAGCCGGATCCTCTCGGGCTGGGCCATGGGGGCCGCGGGCCCCGCCGTGCTCGCGCTGCTGCTGAACACGGTCGACATCGGCCTCGCCAACGACATGCTGCTGTTCCTGGCCGTCACGGTCGCCGCGGCCCTGCTCGGCGGCCTGCTGCCCGCCCTCGCCTCGGTGGCGTTCGGCTCTTTGCTGCTGAACTACTTCTACACACCGCCGCTGCACCGCTGGACCATCGCCGACCCCAAGAACATCGTCGCCATAGTGATCTTCTTCGGCGTCGCCGTGTCGGTCGCCTCCGTGGTGGACCTCGCCGCCCGCCGCACCCACCAGGCGGCCCGGCTGCGCGCCGAGTCCGAGATCCTGTCCTTCCTGGCCGGCAACGTGCTGCGCGGCGAGACCAGCCTGGAGGAGCTGCTGGAGCGCCTCCGGGAGACCTTCGCCATGGAGTCGGCGGCCCTGCTGGAGCGGCAGAGCGACGTCGAGCCGTGGACCTGCGCGGGCCGCGCCGGCTTCGGGCCCGTCCTGGAGCGCCCCGAGGACGCCGACGTCGACATGCCCGTCGGCGACCACATGGCGCTCGCCCTGACCGGCCGGGTGCTGCCCGCCGAGGACCGCAGGGTGCTCGCCGCCTTCGGCGCCCAGGCCGCCGTCGTCCTCGACCGCAGACGCCTCCAGGAGGAGGCCGACCAGGCCCGGACGCTCGCCGAGGGCAACCGCATCCGCACCGCCCTGCTGGCCGCCGTCAGCCACGATCTGCGCACCCCGCTGGCCGGGATCAAGGCCGCCGTCTCCTCGCTGCGCTCCGCCGACGTCGAGTGGTCCGAGGAGGACCGCGCCGAACTCCTGGAGGGCATCGAGGAGGGCGCCGACCGGCTCGACCACCTCGTCGGCAACCTCCTGGACATGTCCCGCCTCCAGACCGGCACCGTCACCCCGCTGATCCGCGAGATCGACGTGGACGAGGTCGTACCGATGGCTCTGGGCGGCGTGCCGGAGGACAGCGTCGACCTGGACGTGCCCGAGACGCTGCCGATGATCCTGGCCGACCCCGGCCTGCTGGAGCGCTCGGTGGCCAACCTCGTGGAGAACGCCGTCAAGTACAGCCCGGGCGGCCGGCGCGTCCTGGTCTCCGCCAGCGCCCTCGCCGACCGGGTGGAGGTCCGCGTGGTGGACCGCGGCCCCGGCGTGCCGGACACGGCCAAGGACCGTATCTTCGAGCCCTTCCAGCGCTACGGCGACGCCCCGCGCGGCGCGGGCGTCGGGCTCGGCCTCGCGGTCGCCCGGGGCTTCGCCGAGGCCATGGGCGGCACCCTGACCGCGGAGGACACGCCCGGCGGCGGCCTCACCATGGTGCTGAGCCTGCGCAGCATCCACGGGCGGGAGCCGGTCGCGGAGTCCCCCGAAACGGCGTCCATCCCCGCCCCGGCCCACGGTGGGCCGGGCAGCGCGGAACCAGAAAGGCAGACCCTATGCTGAGCCCGAGCGGGGACCGGACCCCCACGCGGGTCCTCGTGGTCGACGACGAGCCGCAGATCGTGCGCGCCCTCGTGATCAACCTCAAGGCACGCAAGTACGACGTCGACGCGGCCGCCGACGGCAGGACCGCCCTCGATCTCGCCGCCTCCCGCCACCCCGACGTGGTCGTCCTCGACCTGGGCCTGCCCGACATGGACGGCGTCGAGGTGATCAAGGGCCTGCGCGGCTGGACCCGGGTGCCGATCCTGGTGCTCTCCGCCCGCCACTCCTCCGACGAGAAGGTCGAGGCCCTGGACGCGGGCGCCGACGACTACGTCACCAAGCCCTTCGGCATGGACGAGCTGCTGGCCCGGCTGCGCGCCGCCGTCCGCCGCGCCGAGCCGGTCGGCGCCGGGGAGGACGACGTCACCACGGTGGAGACCGAGGGGTTCGCCGTCGACCTGGCCGCCAAGAAGGTGCACCGCGGCGGGCGCGACGTCCGGCTCACCCCCACGGAATGGCACCTCCTGGAGGTGCTGGTCCGCAACACCGGCCGCCTGGTCAGCCAGAAGCAGCTCCTCCAGGAGGTGTGGGGGCCGTCCTACGGGACGGAGACGAACTATCTGCGCGTCTACATGGCGCAGTTGCGCCGCAAGCTGGAGGCCGACCCCTCGCACCCCAGGCACTTCATCACGGAGCCCGGGATGGGGTACCGGTTCGAGAAGTGACAGGGCGCGTACGGGGGAAGTGTGAGCGGGGATACGGCGGTGTCGGCGGGCCCCGGTACGCTTCAGATATGAGTGCTGTTCCTCGTTCAGAAAAGCCGGCCGGCCGGTTCCGGCGCATGCTCGACCGGCTCTCCACGTCCCAGGAGGACCTGGAGTCCGAGGAGCTGCGCGAGGACGCCGAGACGGCGGGCTGCACGAAGATCGGCGACTGCCAGGACCGGCAGATCGTCACCGTAACTGGTACCTTGCGCACGGTCACCCTGCGTCCGCGCGCCGGAGTCCCGGCCCTGGAGGCCGAGCTGTTCGACGGCTCCGCGGCGCTGGACGTGGTGTGGCTCGGCAGGCGTTCCATCGTGGGCATAGAACCGGGGCGCAAGCTGATCGCATCGGGCCGGATCTCGCTGAGCCGAGGCCGCCGGGTGCTGTTCAACCCGAAGTACGAACTGCGACCCCTCGGACGGGAGTAGCCGGTGACGTCCCTCGACAAGCCGACCGAAGACACCGACCAGACCCCGCCCGGCGTGTCCGGCGAAGGCGACGCCCGTGCGGTGACGGAGGCGGCGCTGTTCGAGGCGTTCGGCGGCGTCCGCGGCATGGTCGAGACGGTCGTGCCGGGCCTGTTGTTCGTCGCGATCTTCACGGTCAACAAGGACCTGCACCTCTCGGCGATCGCCGCGCTGGCCGTCTCCCTGGTGCTGGTCGTGGTCCGGCTCGCCATGAAGGACACCGTCAAGCACGCCTTCAGCGGCGTGTTCGGCGTGGTCTTCGGCGTGGTGTTCGCCATGTTCACCGGCAATGCCAAGGACTTCTACCTCCCCGGCATGCTCTACACGCTGGGCCTGGCGCTCGCCTACATCGTCACCACCCTGCTCGGGGTGCCGCTGATCGGCGTCGTCCTGGGCCCGGTCTTCAAGGAGAACCTCTCCTGGCGCACCCGTAACCCGGGCCGCAAGAAGGCCTACGCGAAGTCGAGTTGGGCCTGGGGCCTGATCCTGCTCGCCAAGTGCGCGGTCCTCTTCCCGCTGTACTGGTGGTCCGACACCACCCGGCTCGGCTGGGTCCTCGTCGCCCTGAAGATCCCGCCCTTCCTGCTGGCCGTCTGGCTCACCTGGGTCTTCCTCGCCAAGGCGCCCGCGCCGATCGACGTCTTCGCGGAGATGGAGGCCGAGGAGCAGGCCGAGAAGGCGGAGAAGGAGCGCAAGGCCGCGCTGGCCGCGGAGAGCGGCGAGCCCGAGTCCCTGCCCGGCCGCCATCGCAGGCAGGCGTGAAGCTCCGTACCGTAGACGGTCGCCAGGCGTGAGCTACGTACCGTGGACAGTCGCCAGGCGTGAGCTACGTACCGTGGACAGTCGCCAGGCGTGAGCTACGTACCGTAGACGGTCGCCAGATGTGAGCCAGGCACCGTAGGCGGTCACCACGACGGCGAAGGGCGCCCTTGTCACCAAGGGCGCCCTTCCGCGTGCTCGGGGCCCGCGGGCCCGTCCGCTCGGCCCGTCAGCCTTCTTCGCGCTTGCGCACCGACAGCAGCTCCTCCAGCTGCTCCTCCCGGGCCTGGGCCGCCACGAACAGCAGTTCGTCGCCCGGCTCCAGGGAGTCGTCCCGGGACGGCGTCAGCACCCGGGTGCCCCGGATGATGGTCACCAGCGAGGTGTCCTCGGGCCAGTGCACGTCCCCGACCTGGGTGCCGGCCAGGGCCGACTCCTCGGGCAGCGTCAGCTCCACGAGGTTGGCGTCGCCATGGCTGAAGCGCAGCAGCCGCACCAGATCGCCGACGCTCACCGCCTCCTCGACCAGGGCGGACATCAGACGCGGGGTGGAGACGGCCACGTCCACGCCCCACGCCTCGTTGAACAGCCACTCGTTCTTGGGGTTGTTGACCCGGGCGACGACACGCGGGACGCCGTACTCCGTCTTGGCGAGCAGCGACACCACCAGGTTGACCTTGTCGTCACCGGTGGCGGCGATCACCACGTTGCAGCGCTGGAGCGCCGCCTCGTCCAGGGACGTGATCTCGCAGGCGTCGGCCAGCAGCCACTCCGCCTGCGGCACCCGCTCCACCGAGATGGCGGTCGGAGCCTTGTCGATGAGCAGGATCTCGTGGCCGTTCTCCAGCAGCTCGCCCGCGATCGAGCGGCCCACGGCGCCGGCTCCGGCAATGGCGACCCTCATCAGTGACCGCCCTCTTCTTCCGGGCCCCCGGCGAACGCCGCCTCGACCGTGTCCACGTCGTCCGTCCGCATCATCACGTGCACGAGGTCGCCCTCCTGGAGCACCGTCTGGGAGGTCGGCAGGATCGCCTCGCCCAGCCGGGTCAGGAACGCCACCCGGACTCCCGTGTCCTCCTGCATCTTGCTGATCTTGTGGCCGACCCACTTCGGGGAGGCGTGCACCTCGGCGAGCTGCACCCCGCCGGTGGGGTCGCGCCACAGCGGCTCGGCCCCGGAGGGCAGCAGCCGGCGCAGCATCTGGTCGGCGGTCCAGCGGACCGTGGCCACGGTCGGGATGCCGAGGCGCTGGTAGACCTCGGCGCGCCGGGGGTCGTAGATGCGGGCGGCCACGTTCTCCACGCCGAACATCTCGCGCGCGACCCGCGCGGAGATGATGTTGGAGTTGTCGCCGCTGGAGACGGCCGCGAAGGCGCCCGCCTCCTCGATCCCCGCCTCGCGCAGGGTGTCCTGGTCGAAGCCGACTCCGGTGACCCGGCGGCCCCCGAATCCCGGTCCCAGCCGACGGAAGGCGGTCGGGTCCTGGTCGATCACGGCGACCGTGTGCCCCTGTTGCTCCAGGGTCTGGGCGAGAGCGGAGCCTACTCGCCCGCAGCCCATGATGACGATGTGCACGACCGTCCTTCCGATGTCAAGAGTCGTTGGCTTGGCCTTAACAGGTTCTCAGACCGTCGCCCAAGCTACACACGCATCACCCTCACCGGGCACCCCCGTACCCGGGTAGCGCCCGCGCACCGGGCTCATACGGGCTCATTCGGGCTCACAGAGGCTCATCCGCTCGTCTGCGAGTGATGCTGCGCACGCTGCACACGGTCAGGATTCCGAGGCCGGCCAGGGCGAGCACCGCCCCGATCAGCTCAGCGGTCGGTGGCATGGTGCCTCCACGAGTCGGCGACAGACGGGGTTTGCCATCTAGGCACGACCCGAGCCCGCGCCACGGAATCCGTACATCACTCCGCCGCCGAGTTCACCCATGGGGAAGATATTGCGGACAGGGTGGGCGGCTGCCAGTTCGAAGGCTTACGATCCTCTCTCGTGTCCAAACTGACCGACGTGCCCAAACGGATCCTGATCGGGCGCGCACTGCGCAGTGACCGGCTGGGGGAGACCCTCCTGCCCAAGCGCATCGCACTGCCCGTCTTCGCCTCCGACCCGCTGTCCTCCGTCGCCTACGCGCCGGGGGAGGTTCTGCTGGTCCTGTCCATCGCGGGCGTGTCGGCGTACCACTTCAGCCCCTGGATCGCCGTCGCGGTCGTCGTGCTGATGTTCACCGTGGTCGCCTCCTACCGCCAGAACGTGCACGCCTACCCGAGCGGCGGCGGCGACTACGAGGTGGCGACCACCAACCTCGGCCCCAAGGCCGGCCTCACCGTCGCGAGCGCCCTGCTCGTCGACTACGTGCTGACGGTCGCGGTGTCCATCGCCTCCGGCATCGAGAACCTCGGCTCGGCCGTCCCGTTCGTGGTCGAGCACAAGGTGCTCTGCGCGACCGCCGTGATCGTCCTGCTGACGCTGATGAACCTGCGCGGCGTCAAGGAGTCCGGCAAGCTCTTCGCGATCCCGACGTACGTGTTCGTCGGCGGCGTCTTCATCATGATCCTGTGGGGCGCGTTCCGCGGCCTGGTGCTCGGCGACACCATGCGGGCGCCGACCGCCGACTTCCACATCAAGGCCGAGCACCAGGGCCTCGCGGGCTTCGCGCTGGTCTTCCTGATGCTGCGCGCCTTCTCCTCCGGCTGTGCCGCCCTGACCGGCGTCGAGGCCATCTCCAACGGCGTCCCGGCCTTCCGCAAGCCGAAGTCCAAGAACGCGGCGAGCACGCTCGCGGCGATGGGCCTGCTGGCCGTCACCATGTTCTGCGGCATCATCGCCCTGGCCGCGACGACCAAGGTGCGCATGGCCGCGAACCCCGCCACGGACCTGATCCACAACGGGCACCCCATCGGCTCCGGCTACGTCCAGAACCCGGTGATCTCCCAGGTCGCCGAGGCGGTCTTCGGCAAGGGCAGCTTCCTGTTCGTGCTCCTGGCGGCCGCCACCGCGCTGGTGCTGTTCCTCGCGGCCAACACCGCGTACAACGGCTTCCCGCTGCTCGGCTCGATCCTCGCCCAGGACCGCTACCTGCCCCGCCAGCTGCACACCCGCGGCGACCGGCTCGCCTTCTCCAACGGCATCGTGCTGCTCGCCGGCGCCGCCGCGCTGCTGACCGTGATCTACGGCGCCGACTCCACGCGCCTGATCCAGCTCTACATCGTCGGCGTGTTCGTGTCCTTCACGCTGAGCCAGACCGGCATGGTCCGGCACTGGAACCGCCACCTGGCGGTCGAGAAGGACCAGGCCAAGCGGCGCCACATGATGCGCTCGCGGGCGATCAACACCTTCGGCGCCTTCCTCACCGGCCTGGTGCTGGTCGTCGTCCTGGTCACCAAGTTCACGCACGGCGCCTGGGTCGCCCTGCTGGGCATGTGCATCTTCTTCGCGACCATGACCGCGATCCGCAAGCACTACGACCGCGTCGCCGAGGAGATCGCCGCGCCCGAGGAGCCGGACGACGACCTGGTCCGCCCCTCCCGGGTGCACTCGGTGGTGCTGATCTCCAAGATCCACCGGCCGACCCTGCGGGCCCTGGCCTACGCCAAGCTGATGCGCTCCGACGGCCTGGAGGCGCTCACGGTCAACGTGGACCCGGCCGAGACCAGGGCGCTGCGCGAGGAGTGGGAGCGGCGCGGCATCGACGTACCGCTGAAGGTCCTCGACTCGCCGTACCGCGAGGTCACCCGGCCGGTGATCGAGTACGTCAAGGGCCTGCGCAAGGAGTCCCCGCGGGACGCGGTCTCCGTGATCATCCCCGAGTACGTGGTCGGCCACTGGTACGAGCATCTGCTGCACAACCAGAGCGCCCTGCGCCTCAAGGGCCGCCTGCTGTTCACGCCCGGCGTGATGGTCACCTCCGTGCCCTACCAGCTGGCCTCCTCCGAGGCGGCCAAGATGCGGGCCCGCAGGCGCCAGGAGTGGAGCGCGCCCGGCGCGGTCCGCCGCGGCCCGGCGGGGGAGCGGCCCAAGGAGCCGTCGGAGCCGTCGGAGCCGTCGGGAACGTCGGGGTCATCGGGCTCGGCGGGCTCGGCGGGCTCGGCGGCGAAGGACTGACGCGACACCGAGGTACGGGACCGGGGCGGCGAGGCCGTAGACTGGTGGGCTGTTGTCGGTCCACCGGGCTGCGCTCGACCGCCCCGGACCCGTCTCCGCAGCTCGTCTGCTTTTTTGCCGTCCTCCGTCGCGCACCCGATCCTCTGGAGCCACCCACCATGCAGGCAGAACCGACCACGTCTCTGGTGGGCGAGGAGTACGAGGTCGAGATCGGCCCCGTCGCCCACGGCGGCCACTGCATCGCCCGCACCGCCGAGGGCCAGGTCCTCTTCGTCCGGCACGCGCTGCCCGGCGAGCGGGTGGTGGCGAGGGTGACCGAGGGCGAGGAGGGCGCGCGCTTCCTGCGCGCGGACGCCGTACGCATCCTGGAGGCGTCCAAGGACCGCATCGAGGCACCCTGCCCCTTCGCCGGGCCCGGCCGCTGCGGCGGCTGCGACTGGCAGCACGCCAAGCCGGGCGCCCAGCGCCGGCTGAAGGCGGACGTGCTCGCCGAGCAGCTGCGGCGGCTCGCGGGCCTCACCCCCGAGGAGGCCGGCTGGGACGGCACGGTGGTCCCGGCCGAGGGCGACAAGCTGCCCGCGGGCGAGGTGCCGCAGTGGCGCACCCGGGTGCAGTACGCGGTCGACGCCGAGGGCCACGCCGGTCTGCGCCGTCACCGTTCGCACGAGGTCGAGCGCATCGACCACTGCATGATCGCGGCGCCCGGCGTGTCGGAGCTGGGTATCGAGAAGCACGAGTGGGCCGGCATGGAGTCGGTCGAGGCGATCGCGGCGACGGGCTCCCAGGACCGCCAGGTGATCCTCACCCCGCGTCCGGGCGGCCGGCTGCCCCTGGTCGAGCTGGACAAGCCGGTCTCGGTCATGCGGGTCGACGAGAAGGCCGGGGGCGTGCACCGCGTGCACGGCCGCCCCTTCGTCCGCGAGCGCGCGGACGGCCGCACCCACCGTGTCGGCGCCGGCGGCTTCTGGCAGGTCCACCCGAAGGCGGCGGACACCCTCGTCACCGCCGTCATGCAGGGTCTGCTCCCGCGCAAGGGCGAGATGGCCCTCGACCTCTACTGCGGCGTCGGCCTCTTCGCCGGCGCCCTCGCCGACCGCCTCGGCGACAAGGGCGCGGTCCTCGGCATCGAGTCCGGCAAGCGCGCGGTCGAGGACGCCCGCCACAACCTGGCCGACTTCCCGCGCGTCCGCATCGAACAGGGCAAGGTCGAATCCGTCCTCCCGCGCACGGGCATCACCGAGGTCGACCTGATCGTCCTCGACCCACCCCGCGCGGGCGCGGGCCGCGACACGGTCAAGCACCTCGCCTCCCTGCGGGCACGACGCATCGCGTACGTGGCGTGCGATCCGGCGGCGCTGGCGCGGGACTTGGGGTACTTCGGGGAGAGTGGGTATCGGGTGCGGATGCTGCGGGCGTTTGATTTGTTTCCGATGACGCATCATGTGGAGTGCGTGGCGATCCTGGAGCCGGCCGCGAAGGGCTCCTGAGCTGCGGTTTCGTTCGTGCGCACGGTGTGCGGTGCGGGCGGTACCGTGGGAGCCGTCCGCCCGATGACGACTTCTGGACCTTCCGCAGTGCGACATGGCACATGTGACGGCGACTGAGGCCCCCGCTGGGCAGGTGCTGATAGGGGCCTTGGCGGTCGTAGGAGGCGAGGGCCGCCCTACCTGCGCTGCTGCCGAAGCGGCAAGATTCTCAGCGCCATGGCTGTGCCGTCGGGTTGCAGGGAAAGAGGGCCAGTGCCTTCGTCTGCTGTGCAGGCGCCTTCTTGATTCCGCTCGTATGTCACACGCCGGTATTCCTCTACTCGCCCCTCTTTGAGTAGCTCGTACAACTCGTTCGCCATTCCAGAGAAGGCTTCGACGCGCACAGATCCGAGCCGGAAGACGTGGTCTGTGCCGACGAACTTCGTGTCGCCTACATAGAGCTCGGCGTCATCGACGCTCGACGTAGCAGCGAACACAGGTACCTGGTAGTACTTCTGTCCTTGGCGCGCGGTGAGGTAGCGGGCGGTTCTCGGGCCGCCTCCGGCGAAGGCCGTCAGACCGGCCGCCCCGGTCCGGGCGAGGAGTTGCCCGGTTGCCCGACGCCCCGTCCTGGGCGAAATCAGCACGGACGGCGACAGCACGGTGTTCTCAGCCCCCGAGGACCTGGAAGAGCGAATCCGCCCCCTGGTCAGCAGCGAGGAATTCCTGCGCCAACTCATGGCGAGGGTCACCGAAACACAGATCTGCGAGCAGCACGGTGCGTACGGCATGGCTCTCATCGGCATCGGGAGCTTCACAGAAGCTCTTCTCCTCGACGTGCTCACGCACAGAGACCCCAGCCTGCAACGGGGCATCCCTCAGGGCGAGAAGCGTGTCGCGCCTGAACGAGCCAGCTTCGCCCTGCTCCTGGACACAGCTCGTACACGAGGGTGGATCCAGATGGACGCCCACGACTTCATGGCAATCGTCCGTGAGTACCGAAATTTCGTCCACCTCCGAAAACAACGCGAACGCGGCGTCATTCCGGACCGCGACACCGTCGGCATGTGCTGGGGGCCGGTTCTCGCGGTGCTCAACGATCTCGAGACCACCCGAGAACCCGCCGCCGCGTGATCGCCTCGACCCTAAGCGTTGTCCCGCGACGCTGGGTTCGTCTCCAGTGCCTGCCGTGCTGCCGTCTCGCGCTCCCTTCGCTCTGGTGCCTACAGGAAGTACGTTTCACGGCGCCGGGGAGGTGGTCAGTCCAGAGCAGCGGCCACCGCTTCGGCCACCATCAGCCCGGTTTCCTGGATCCGCTGACGCATGTCCCCTTCGTACAGCCAGGAGCAAGCCTCGACGGCCGGAAGGAGTTCGGCGAGGATCAACGCCGCACGCTTCGGCACATGGGTTGCCTCCCTCCACGTCGTCCCGCAGCGATCGATCTCCTCCTCTAGTTGAAGGAGCGCTTGTCGAATCCCTCGTTCATGCGCAGGGGGATCACGAAACGATTCGCCGCCTCTTCCAGACGACTGACCAAGTCCGTCTCCATGTGTGCCTCCGTCTCGGGCAGGTTGCAGCGCGGTGGGACGATCTTCTCGTGGCTGGTGTGATCACGGCGTCACAGCCGTCCTGGATGGGCCCGTTCACCGGGCTGAGCCCGCGCCGCTTCGGCAAACTGGCGACCGCCCTACGCCGCGAGGGAGCGGACGCAATCCGCCGAGGCGGCCGTGGAGCCCGCCCCTGGAGGACCGCGTCCCGCTGGCCGCGGCCTATTGGCGCACCAAACTGACGCCGCGCCAGCTCACGCCGCTGCTCGCACTGCGGCCGCGCCGACGGTTCCGCAAGGGCACCGTGCTCATCAGCGAAGGCGGCCGTCGGCAACACCACGGTGATCGCTGACGGCGGCTACCGCGGCACTGGCCTGGTGATCCCGCACCGCCGTGAACCGGACCGGGCCAGGCCGAACTCCCGGCCTGGAAAGAGGAGCACAACCGCTCACACCGCAAGGTCCGTGCCCGCGTCGAGCGCACCTTCGCCCGCAGGAAGAGCGGGAAGATCCTGCGAGACTGCCGGTTGAAGGGCGCCGGCGTCCATCACGCCATGCGTGGCATAGCCCGCCTGCACAACCTGGCGCTCGTCGGACAGATCAGCCCAGCCCTCAGGGCAGGGCCATGAGCCCCCGGCCGGGATGAAGGAGGAGCTGGGCCTGCCGAGACTGGTCACCATGGCGCTCACCAGCCCGGCGGATATCGACTTCACCATGTCAGCCGTCACAGCGCGCCATGCCCTACGCGAACTCCTGCCCGGTCAGGTACAGGCGAAGCGGTGATCGTCGGTGGCCACCAGGGCAACGGCCGTGCGGGCAGGCCCCTTGTCCCGGCCGGCTCCGCCGTTCAGTTGAGGGCGGCGGAGCCGACCGGGACCGGAGGGGTGGTCAGGCCGCGTACAAATCGAAGGTGGAGCACTGGCGTTCGCCGGTGAGGACGTCGAGGCGACTGTCGACAGTGAGGATGGCCTGGTGGAGGCGTTGCAGCTGGGGTGAGGGCTCCACGCCCAGTTCCTCGACCAGGCGGGTGCGCAGATCGCGGTAGACGCCCAGGGCGGACGCCTGGCGGCCGGAGCGGTAGAGGGCGACCATCGCCTGGGAGTGCAGGCCCTCGTGCTGCGGGTGACGGGAGATCAGTTCGAACAGCTCCGCGATCAGCCTGGCGTGCTTGCCCAGCCGGAGATCGGCGTCTATCCGGCGCTCCGTCGTGACCAGCCGGGACTCCTCCAGGCGCATGACCTCGATCTCCAGGACCGGCCCGAGCGGCACGTCGACGAGCGCCGGGCCCTGCCACAGTGACAGCGCCTTGGAGAAGGTCGCGGAAGCCTGTTCGTCCCGGTTCTGCTCGAAGGCGCTCTGGGCGGAGGCTGTCAGCCGCTCGTACTGATGCACATCGGTGCATGCCGGTTCGATCTGGAGGACATAGCCGCCGTGCCGGGTCGCGAGCACGTCCTTCGCCGTGCCCGACGCACCCGGATCCATGGCGGTGGCCAGGCGCCGACGGAGCTGGAGTATGTAGGTCTGGAGCGTGGTCAGGGCGCTCGCAGGCGGTTTTGTACCCCAGATCTCTTCCATGAGCGTCGACACAGGTAAAACCCTGCCCGGATGCAGAGCCAGAAGGGCCAGAACCTGCCTGGGCTTCCCCGCTGTCGGAACGATGGACTCTCGTCGTATGGTCGCCCCGAAGGGGCCTAGAAGTTGGATCTCCACAACTGCTCCCCGTCTCTCCGCGCTGTCACGCCGAGTCAAAGATGAGTCAAGAACTCATCATTGTTTCACAGTAGTCCACCCGCACCCTCGACACTTGATTTTTCCCCGATCGGGCTTTGCTCTGGTCAAAACTGGCCATGCCGTCTGCCCGGAACTCTTAGCCCGTCTTTATTTCGGAAATCTCGCTCCTCGTCGAACCCTCGGCTTATTTCTCGGCATATGCCTTTGCGAGGTTGAGCGTCACCGTGCTGTTGCGGCCGAGCGCCTCGCGTACATACCGGTGCGCGTCGGCGACGCCGGCGTTCTCGCCGAGCACCCGCCGGATGTTCTCCTCTCGCAGGATCACGTCATGGCGGGAGGTGACCGTCACGCCCGACGCGTCGGCGACGACCCGCCACTCGCCGGTGTGGGCCGACATCAGCGCGGGTGCCGACGTCTGCTTGTAGACGATGCGTCCGGCGTCCGGGAAGCAGACGCGCACCGATGTGGTGGTGTGCGCGGAGCCGTCCGCGGTGCGGGTGTCCATCGACATCGTCTGGACTCCCGGCTCGTCCTCCGTCACCTCCAGCCGGGACACATGGGGGACGAGGTCGGGCCAGTCCCGCACCCGGTAGAGGAACTCGTAGACCTTCTCGGCGGGACCGTCGACCCGGACGGAGTCCTCAAAGGAGAGGACGTGGCCGCTCAGTCGTGTCCAGCGCTCGGCGAGCTCCTTCAGGCTCCCCAGCTCCGCACGGCTGTTGGTGTCCGTCGCCCGCTCCACCCACGCCACATCGTCCGCGGCGTCGTCCCGCACGGTGAAGTCGTGCAGCAGCGCCAGCCTTGACCGCTGCGCGTCGCGCGGCTCGACGATCCACGTGCCGCCCATGGAGGTCACCGGCGCCGCGGACCGCTCCTGCCGGAACTCGATCCGCCGTGCCTCCGGGTCGAGTTCCCGGCGCGAGGTCCAGGACGTGATCCGGTCGTTGGCCGTGGCCCACATGCGCAGCCGTTCCCGCCGCCCGTCGGACTCCAGCCGCTGCACGTGTACGTTCGGCGGGAAGTACAGCGGCCAGGCGACCGCGTCGGAGATGATTCCGTAGACCACGTCCGCGGGCGCGCCCACTTCGATCTCGTGCCGGGTGCGGTGCACTTGCTCGGCAGACATTCGACAGCCCCTTTCGGCTCAGAAATTGCCCAGGCCGCCGCAGACGTTGATCGCCTGCGCCGTGATGGAGGCGGCGTGTTCGGTGGTCAGATAGCCGACGAGGCCCGCCACCTCCTCGGTGGTCGAGTAGCGCCCCAGCGGGATCTTCGCCTCGAAGCGCTCCCGTACGTCGTCCTGCGTCGTGCCCCAGGCGGCCGCGTAGCCCTGGCGCACCCGCTCGGCCATGGGGGTCTCCACATAGCCGGGGCAGACGGCGTTGACGGTGATGCCGGCCGGGGCCAGCTCCTTGCCCAGCGCCTTGGTGAAGCCGACGACCCCGTGCTTCGACGCGGAATAGGGGGCGCCGAGCAGCACGCCCTGCTTCCCCGCGGTCGAGGCGATGTTGACGATCCTGCCGTGACCGGTGTCCGCCAGACCGCCGATGGTCAGCACGGCGCGGGTCACCAGGAAGACGCTGTTCAGATTGGTGTCGATGACGTCGTACCAGAGTTCGTCCGTGAGGGCGGCGGTCGGTCCGCCCCCGCTGCGTCCCGCGTTGTTGACCAGGACGCTGACCGGGCCGAAGGTGTCGACCACGGAGCGGACCAGGGCCGCCACCGAGTCGGCCGAGCGCACGTCGGCCCGCGTGCCCGCCGCGTCCAGGCCCTCCCCGCGCAGTTCCTCAACGGTCCGCTCGACCTTGTCCCCGTCGCGGGCGCAGAGGAAGACACGGTTTCCCCGGCGCCCCAGGTCCCGGGCCACGGCGAGCCCGATGCCACTGGTGCCCCCGGTGACCAGGGCCACCGGCTTCGTCACTGTCGTCATCCGTCTACCTTCCGAGCGGCGATCGTGGTTCCGACCGTGTCCCGATCCGCTTGAAGCCGACAAGAAGATCACTTGAGAACCGGTACTCCAGGCGTCTTCGAAGCCCGCTCGATCCGGATCCCGGACCGTGGCGGAAAAGCGGGATCACGAGGGAACGGAGAAGTCCATGACCACGCAGCCGACGACCGCCCGAGCCGCCGTCCGGTCACCGCACGCGGAGGCGTTCGGCGCCCTGTACGCGCAGGTGCAGCAGTTCTACGCCCACCAGATGCAGTTGCTGGACCTCGGCGAGTGCGAGCGGTGGGCCGCCACCTTCACCGAGGACGCCACCTTCGAGGTGCCCACGCTGCCCGAGCCCGTGGCCGGACGGGCCGCCCTGGCCGCGGCCACCGGACGCACCGCGGCGCAGCTGGCGGCGAGCGGCATCCGACACCGTCACTTCATCGGCATGTTCGACGTCGGGGAGCAGCCGGACGGCACGGTCCATGTGCGCTCGTACGCCATCGTGTACGCGTCCCCGGTCGGCGGCGCGCCCCAGGTGCACCGGGTGTGTGTCTGTGACGACGTGCTGGTCCGGGTGGCCGGTGGACTCCAGGTCGCCGCCCGCCTGGTGACCCGTGACGACCTCGCCTGAGCGGGGCTCGAGCGGCTCGCGTTCGGCCCTCCAGCGTGGGTGGCCAGGCTTCACCCGGAAAGCAACCAACCGACATTGGGGTGTGCCGACATGCCGCAGACGACCATCGCTGCTCCGGAGGTCTTGGCCCACAAGAAGGCGGTCCAGCAGGCGGCCGACCGTCTCGTCGAACTGGGCGCCGCAGGAGTCCAGTTCCGCGTCACCCGGGGGGAACACGCATTCGTCGTCACCTCCGGCGTCGCCGAACTGGGCACCGGCCGGCCGGTGCCGGAGGACGGCCGGTTCCGGATCTCCTGCATCACCAAGCCGTTCGTCTCCGTGGTGGTGCTGCAACTGGTCACCGAGGGCCGGATCGAGCTCGACCGCACCGTGGAGAGCTACCTCCCCGGGCTGCTGCCGCAGGGTGAGCGGATCACCGTCCGCAATCTGCTCCAACACACCAGCGGCCTGTACAACTACGCCGACTCCTTCCAGAAGCCCGGCGACCGCTTCCTGCGCGACCGCTACAAGCACTACGAGCCCGAGGACCTGATCGCCGTCGCGGCCGGCAAGCCGCTGGAGTTCGAGCCGGGGAAGGAGTTCGCCTACTGCAACACCAACTATTTCGTCATCGGTCTGCTCATCCAGAAGGTGACCGGCCGCTCGTACCGTGACGAGATCCGCGAACGGGTCCTGGAGCCGCTCGGGCTGCGGGAGACGACGCTGCCGGGCGATGCGCCGGAGATCCCCGGGCCGCACGCCCACGGCTATATGCGGATCGCCGGCCGGACCGAGGACGTCACCCTGATGAACCCCTCGGAGGCCGGCTGCGCGGGCGAGATCATCTCGACCACGGCGGACCTGGACCGGTTCCTGGTCGCTCTGTTCGGCGGGGAACTGCTCGCCGACGCGGAGTTCGCGGAGATGACCACTCCGCTGCCTGCCGAGATGATCAAGGATCTGCCCATGGGCATCGGGTACGGCCTCGGGCTCATGAAACTCAAGAACGACGACGACCTCGATCTGTGGGGGCACGGCGCCGGTATCCCCGGGTACGCCACGTTCGCGGCGACCACCCGGGACCTGGGGATCCGGGTCCAGCTGTCGATCACCCTCGGCGAGGACTTCAGCAAGGAGGCGGAGCAGGCCGTCATCCGCGGCGTCAACACCGCGGTCTGCTTCTGAGGCCCGGCGTCATCTCCCTGGCCCGGGCCGACGGCCCGGCGCCGGAAAGGACTTCCATCCATGGCGAACAGTGACCGTGTGGCGGGCGGCGGGGGCCGGGCCGTCGTCGTCACCGGCGGCGGTACCGGGATCGGCCGGGCCACGGCGCGCGCGTTCCACGAGGACGGGGCGCGCGTGCTGATCGTCGGCCGCTCGGCGGAGACGCTCCGGGCGACGGCCGACGGGTACGACGGGATCCGCTGCCTCACCGCCGATGTGCGGGCTCCCGAGGCGGCCGAGGAGATCGTCGCGACGGCTCTGCGGGAATTCGGCCGGATCGACGTCCTGGTCAACAACGCGGCCGTCACCGGGTTCGCGCCGCTGGACGGCCTGGACCGGGACTGCGTCGAGGCGCAGTTGGGCACGAATCTGATCGGCCCGCTGTTCCTGACCCAGCAGGCGCTGGACGCGCTGGAGGCCACCGGGGGCACGGTCGTGAACGTCAGCTCGGCGGGCTCGCTCGGCCGCCGGGCCTGGCCGGAGAACTCTGTGTACGGCGTGGCCAAGGCGGGCCTCGACTTCCTCACCCGGACCTGGGCGGTGGAGCTCGCGCCACGGGGCATCCGCTGCGTGGGCGTCGCTCCCGGCGTGGTCGACACCGGTGTCGGTGTGCGGGCGGGGATGCCTCCCGAGGCGTACGAGGCGTTCCTGGCACAGATGGCCGGGCGTATTCCGGCGGGCCGGGTGGGCCGCCCGGAGGACATCGCCTGGTGGATCGTACGGCTGACCGGTCCAGAGGCCGGGTACGTCAACGGCGCCGTGCTGGCCGTGGACGGCGCGCTCTCGGTGGTCTGAGGGGAGCCGGGGCGGCCGGCAGAGAGGAGAGCGGAGGACCGGGGTGTGCCCGGTCCTCCGCTCTCCTCTGTGCTTCGGTCAGTGGGCGACCGTCGCCCTGACGTACCGCACCGGCACCTCGATCCGCACCGTGCTGTCGCTGTCGCTGTCGCTGTCGCGCAGGGCGTCCAACGCGGTGATGAGGCGGGTCCGCAGCGCCGCGGCCTCCTGCTCGGGCAGGTGCTGCCACAGCAGCCGCATGCCCTGGGTGTGTGACCAGTCGACCCATGCCGCGCCGGAGACCGCGGTCATCCGCACCGGCTCGTCGACGATCTCCACGTCGGTGAACCCGGCCCCTCCCAGGGCCGCCGTCAGGTCGGCGGGGTGCTCCAGCCAGGAGTGCAACTGCCGGTGCAACTGTTCCGGGTGCCAGGACTCGGGCAGATGCCGGAGCAGCTCCAGCGGAATCAGCTCGGTGAACATCGGCGGCAGGAAGGGGAAGGTGTCCCGGGTGAACACCGGGCTGGTGAAGGCGATCCGGCCACCGGGGGCCAGCAGCCGGGCGAAGCGGGCGAGCGCGGTCCGCGCGTCCGGCAGGAAGATCACGCTGTAGCTGCCGAGAATCAGGTCGAACGAACCGGGCGGCAGGTCGGGGTGCTCGCCGTCCATCACCCGCACCTCGACGTTGTCGATGCCCTGCCGCCCGGCCTCGCGCCGGGCCTCCTCGATCATCGCGGGGGCGATGTCGATCCCGAGGGCGTGGCCGGCCGGGCCGATCAGCCGGGCGGCGGGCAGCAGCGTCGCGCCGAGACCGCACCCGATGTCGAGCACCCGTTCGCCGGGCCGCGGCGCCGCCCGTTCGACGAGCCGGCGGCCCATGGGCGTGAAGAACTCCACGCCCATCCGGTCGTAGATGGCCGCGGCGCCATTGAAGGCGTCGGTGACTTTCGCTTTGTAAGCGGTGGTGTCCATCGTCACTCGTTCACTCCGATCTCCTGCGGACGAAAAGGTCCGAGTTTTATCGTCGGGGTTCGGTCGATAAAATCCCCGGATTGTTCGTGGAGTGCTGCTGGACAGTCCCTCGAAGTTCCCTGGAATAAGTGCGTCAGAGAAACCTCGGGCCTTGCCCGTGGCCGTGTGCTGGCCCAGGATTAAAGGAGATGAGCACGCACTGCGAAAGGGATGGGATGAGCGGTCGGATAGATGTCGTACGGCGAATGATAAAGGCGTACAACACGGGGCTCACCGAGGATGTCGCGGAATACATACACCCGGAATACCTGAACCCGGCGACGCTGGAACACATGGATCTGCGGGGACCCGAGTCCTTCGCGATGGCCGTCAAATGGCTGCGGATGACATTCTCCGAGGAAGCCCGCCTCGAAGAGGTGCGGCTCGAGGAGCGCGGCGACTGGGTCCGCGCCCATCTGGTGCTTTACGGACGGCATGTCGGCGATCTCGTGGGGATGGCCCCGACCGGGCGGGTCTTCTCGGGCGAGCAGATCCATCTGATCCGGTTCGTCGACGGCCGGATCCGCGACCACCGCGACTGGCCCGACTACCAGGGCACCTACCGGCAGCTCGGTTCACCGTGGCCCGAGCCCGACGGCTGGAGGGCCTGACCGATGATCCTGATCACCGGAGCCACCGGCAAGGTCGGCCGCGAGGCGGTCCGGCAGCTCCTCGGACTCGGCCACGGTGTCCGCGCGTTGAGCCGCAGGCCCGAGACGGCCGGACTGCCCGGCGGAGCCGACGTGGTCGCGGGCAGCCCGGCCGACCCCGCCTCGCTCGACGACGCGTTCACCGGTGTCTCGGCGGTGCTGGCGGTACTCGTCGGCGATGTACCGGCCGAGGCGGCCAATATCGCGCGGGCCGCCCGGAGGGCGGGCACGGGCCGGATCGTGCTGTTGTCGTCGGCGAGCGTCCGGCATCCACTCCCGCACGGCATCGCGGACGAACACCGGGCAGCAGAGGAGGCGGTCCTGCGCTCCGGCGCGGCCTGGACCTTCCTGCGCCCCGGGCCCTTCCACGCCAACACATCCTGGTGGTCGCGGACGGTGCGTGAGCGAGGCGCGGTGCGCTGCTGGATCGGGAACAACCCGGGGGCGCCCGTCGACGAGTACGACATCGCGTCGGCCGCGGTCGCGGCGCTCACCCAGGACGGGCACGAAGGCCGGTCGTACCTGCTCACCGGCCCGCAGACGCTCACGTCGCGCGAGCAGGCGCGGATCCTCGGCGACGTGTTGGGCCGGACGCTGGACTTCTCGGTGGCGCCCGCCGACGAGGTGGTGGACGTCTTCGCCGGGATCACCGGCGACCGCACGGCCGCGGTGACCAATGTCGCCGCGCTGCGCAGCCCGGAGGTGCCCTGGGCGAAGCCGACGACGGCGGTGCGCGACCTCACGGGGCGTGAGCCGCGCCCGTACCGGCGGTGGGCGGCGGAGAACGCGGCGCTGTTCGCGCCGGACCGAGCGGAGGGGAGCGCCGAATGAGCCGTAGGAACGAGGACGCGCGGGCCACCGGAGCGCACGAGGCCGCGGTGGCCATGGAGGGGAGCACGGGGGCGGCCGGGCCGGTCCTGGTCACCGGGGCCACCGGTCTCCAGGGCGGCGCCGTGGCCCGTGAACTCGTGCGCCGCGGCTGGGACACGGTGGCCCTGGTGCGGGACCCGGACTCATCGGCGGCCAGGAGACTCGCGGCGCTCGGCGTGACGCTGACCCGCGGCGACCTGGACGACGAGGCGTCGCTGCGGGCCGCGATGAACGGCGTGCACGGAGTCTTCTCCGTGCAGACCTTCATGACGCCGGCCGGGCTCGGCGGCGAGGTCCGCCAAGGGCGTGCCGTGGCCAGGGCGGCTCTGGCCACCGGCGTGGCCCACCTGGTCTACAGCTCGGTCGGCGGCGCCGAACGGCACAGCGGCGTACCCCACTTCGACTCCAAGCGGGGCATCGAGCGGTACCTCGCCGAACTCGGGGTGCCGCACACCGTGCTGCGCCCGGCGTTCTTCATGGACAACTTCGCCGCCAACGGTGTGCAGCGGGAGGACGGCACGCTGGTGGTGCGGCTCGCCCTGAAGCCCCGCACCCCGGTGCAGTTCGTCGCCGTCGCGGACATCGCGCACTTCGCCGCGGAGGCGTTCGAGCGGCCGCGGCGGTACCTGGGCCGTTCCGTGGAGCTGGCCGGGGACGAGCTGACGGCGACGGAGGTGGCGCAGGCGATCGCCGCGCGCACGGGTCGGCCGGCCCGCTTCGAGGAACTCCCGCTGGACAGCGTCGCGGCCAGCCCGTACATCCCCAACGCCCCGGAGATCGCCCTGATGTTCGAGTGGTTTCAGCGGTACGGCTACCGGGCGGACATTCCCGCGCTGCGCGCCGAGCACCCGGGGCTGACGGACTTCGCGTCGTATCTCAAGGGCATCGAGATCGGTTAGCGAGGAGCGACGGCGTCGCCCCGGACGGGCTCACCGCCTGTCCGGGGCAACGTTGTTGTGCGGAGGCGCCGGCGCACGGGCGGCCCGGGCTCCCGGCGGATCACGCGTGGCAGTCGGGCAGCCCGCCGTGGAACACGGACATCTCCTTGAAGAGCGCGCCGACGTCGAGGGGACTGCCGGGCGCCGCGCCGCGCACCTCCGCATAGGCCCGGTGCAGATTCGGCACCAGCCGCTCGGAGTCGAGCAGGCCGTCGAACGGTCCGGGACCGGTCTCATGGGCGAGCTGGAGCGGGGGCAGGCCGTCGGCGACGCCCCGCCGGGCCTGCTCGTGGAGCCAGTGGAAGTACGCCTCGTTCGCGTCGATCAGCTCGGGGCCGCCGACCGGGCCGTGGCCCGGGACGACCGTCTCGGCGCCCAGGGCACGCAACCGTTCCATGGCCCGCAGCGACCCGGACACCGACCCCATCAGACAGAACGGCGTGATGCCGGACATCACCAGGTCGCCGGTGAACAGGACGCGCCGGTCGGGCAGCCAGACGGCCGTGTCGGCCGCGGTGTGGGCCGGCCCCAGGTGGATCAGGTCGACACGCACCCCGCCGACGTGCACGGTCAGCGCGTCCCGGTAGGTGAGCTGGGGCAAAGTCAGTTGCAGTTCGCCCCAGCGCACATCGGGCCACAGTCCGGTGAGGTGCAGCCCGGCCGCGGCCATCTCGGTGCGGGTGCGCTCGTGGGCGATGATCAGCGCCTCGGGGAAGTGCGAGTTGCCGAAGGTGTGGTCGCCGTGGAAGTGGGTGTTCACCACGGTGCGCGGCGGGGCGCCCGAGCGCCGCAGCACCTCGGTGCGCAGCAGCCGGGCACGCAGCTCGGTCGCCGCGGTGTCCACCAGCAGGCTCTCGCCGCCGTCGCCGACCACGAGTCCGGCGTTGTTGACGCACCAGCCGCCGTCGGGCTGCACATAGGCGTGCACCCCGTCGCCGACCTCGGTCATGTGCGGTACGGCGGTCCGGACGGTCCGGCTCACAGTACGTCTGCCCCGACCAGGCCCAGCTTCTTGAGCATGGGCAGGTAGTTGAAGACGTCGTAGTGCTCGATCACCTGGCCCGCGTCATTGAAGCGGAGCTCCTCCAGCATGTACCAGGTCACCTTGGTGCCGCTGGGGGCCTTGCCGAGGAACTCGCCCCCGTGGCCGGCCGTCACGGTGATCCGCAGGCAGACGCGGTCCCCCTCGGCGACGATGCTCCTGACGTCCAGGTGCAGATCGGGGAAGGCGGCGAGGCCGCCCTCCATCGCCCGGACCATGGCCTGCGAGGACACCGGGCGGTCCTCGGAGAAGTGCTGGATGTCCGGGGCCCAGTGCTTGATGATGCCCTGGAGCTCCCAGCGGTTCCAGCTCGCGACCATGGACAGGGCGAGCTCCTTGTTGCGTTCCTGGGCGGACTTCTCGGTCATCGTGGTGGGCATGTCGGATTCCTTCCGAACGGGGGAGTGGCGCCGGGGTGCGACCGGCGGTTCAGGGCAGCAGGACGTGCTTGCCGACGGTGCGGCCGTCCAGCAGGGCGCGCACCGCGAGCGCCGCCGCGTCCAGGGGGTGGCGGGCCGCGATCTCCGGCCGAAGCACACCTTCGGCGGCCAGCCGGAAGAGCGTGCCGAGATCGGTGCCGAAGGCGTCGCCGGGCTTGACGTAGTACATGGACATGCGTCGGCCGCGCGTGAGCCCGAAACGCCGGGCGACCCAGCGGCCCGCGGTGCGCCCGAGGGCCGGGACATGGGGGCGGAACCACTGGCCGGGCTTGTATCCGGCGACGGAGGAGTCGTAGGAGACCAGGGTCCCGCCGGTGGCGAGCATGGCCCAGCTCTCGTCCAGACCCCGCCCGCCGATGTGGTCGAAGACGGCCCGGACACCTCCGGGGGTCCGCTCCCGGACGATGTCGGCGAGTCCGGGCGTGCGGTAGTCCAGGGGCTCCGCGCCCAGCGCGCGGACCGCGTCGTGCTTGCCCGGCGAGGCGGTGCCGAGGACGCGCAGTCCGTGGTGCACGGCGAGCTGGGTGAGAAGGCTTCCGACGCCGCCTGCGGCGCCGTGCACCAGCACGGTGTCGCCGGGCCGTACCCGGGCCAGCCGGTGCAGCATCTGCCAGGCGGTCACCCCGTTGGTGATCAGGGCCACGGCGGCGGCCGCGTCCAGTTCCTCCGGGACGGCGACGAGCGTTCGGGCCGGCGCCTCCAGGTACCGCGTCCAGGCACCGTGGCGGGGCATGGCGGCGACACGATCGCCGACCCGCCTGTCGGTGACGTCCGGGCCGGTCTCGACGACGCGTCCGACCAGGTCGTAGCCGGGGACGAAGGGGAAGGCCGGGGGGAAGGGGTGCAGATGCCCGAGCATCTGCACCTCCGCGTAGGAGACGCCCGCGGCCTCGACCCGGACGACGACGTTGCCGCGGCCCGCGGTGGGGCGGGCGCCCTCGCCGAGGACGATGTGCCGCTCGGGATCGCCGCTGCCGGTCATCCGGACGAACACGTTGGTGTTCTCCGCTGCCGCAGTCGGCGGCACGGGCTCGGGGACACGGTTCGTCATGCCACCCGCCCCTCGTCCCGAGGGGCGAAGTCGGCGGCGTGGTCGGCCGCCCACCGGGCGAACGTCCTGCCCGGGCGGCCGGTGACGCGCTCGACGGTGTCCACCGGGACCGGCGGGTGTGTGACGGCGTCGGCGAGATACCGCAGCACCATCTCCACGACCGGCGCGGGCATGGCCGCCGCCATGGCCTTCCGCGCCTGGTCCGGCGTGATCTCCTCGAACGCGACCGGGCGGCCGACGGCCTCGGCGATCGCCCGCACCTGATCGGTCTGGGTGATCGCCTCCGGCCCGGTCAGCAGGTATGCGCGCCCCGCATGCCCACCCTCCAACAGCGCGGTCGCGGCCACGGCGGCCACGTCGGCCTCGTGCACCGGTACCCGTTGGGCGGCGCCGTAGGGAGCGCGCGCCACGCCCTCGGTGCGGATGGATTCGGCCCACTTCCACAGGACGTTCGACGCGAACTCGTCGGGGCGTACGAAGGTCCACTCGACGCCGGACTCTTCGACGGCGCGCTCCACGGCGCGATGGTGCTCCCCGCTGTGGTGGTCGCCCGAGGTGTCCAGCACGGAGGACGAGGAAAGGACGACGATCCGGCGCACGCCGGCTTCCTCGGCGGCCGCGACGACCGCGCGGGCGGTCTCGGGGACCGGGAAGAGGTAGAGGCGCTCCACGCCGTGCAGCGCGGCCCGCAGGGTGTCCGGCTGCAGCAGGTCGCCCTTTTGTATCTCGGCTCCTTCGGGCAGTGCGGCCGTGTCCGGGTCGCGGGTCAGCGCCCGCACTCGCATGCCCGCGGCGAGCAGCTGACCGGTCACCAGCCGGCCCACGGACCCTGTCGCTCCTGTCACCAGAACTGTCACGCCTGCTCCGCCCTGTCGGCCTCGGCGCTGCGAGGCTGCTTCGTCTCGTGCGCAACCAGGGTGGGAAACTCGACTGGAGGGCCCCCTGAGACTCGCTGGAGCATGGGGCTGAGGCCGAGGCTGAGGCCGAGGCTGAGGCCGAGGCTGAGGCCGGAGCCGGGCCGGAGTCGTCGGAGCGGGCGCCCCGCAGGGTGCGGAGGCGTCCGGCGAGGCGGTCGCGAGGCGGTCGCGGGGTGGTCAGCCCGCGCGGTGGCCTTCGATGCGTTGCTCGATGCCGTCCAGTACCCGCTGGAGTCCGAACTCGAAGCCCCCGTCGGGCCCGAGCCCCTCGCCGGGCTCCTCGAAGACCCCGGACCGCCAGACACCGGTGAGGGCGGGGAAGCGGTCGGCGGAGATCGTCTTCTCCAGCAGCGGTCCGGTCTGCTCGTACCACTCGTCGTAGCTGAGCCCGGAGCGCCGTGCGTCGTGCTCGGCGTCCGCGGACTGCTGGGCCGCGCCGCGGACGTAGCCGTTGAGCAGATGGACCACCGCGAGCATCTCCCGCTCCGGCAGGCCCACTTCGGACAGGGCCCCGAGCACGCCGTCCCACAGAGCGGTCTCGTGGGGGCCCATGAGCATCCGGGAGGAGGCGAGGGGCGGCACCCAGGGGTGGCGGCGGGCGATGTCCATACGGCCCCGCGCGTAGTGCTCAAGGGCCTGCCGCCAGCCGTCGGCGCCCTCCAGCGAGGGCGCTTCGCCGAGTACCTCGTCGAGCATGCAGTTGACCAGCTCGGCACGGCCCGGCACATAGGTGTAGAGCGACATCGCGGTGACGCCGAGCGGCTCGGCGACCTTGCGCATCGACAGGGCGGCCAGTCCCTCGGAGTCGGCGACGGTGATCGCGGTCCGCACGATGCGGTCGACCGTCAGGCCTTGGCGGGGACCGCGGGCCGGGCGGACGGGATCCCGTTCCGAGCGCCAGAGCAGAGCCATGGTGCGCGCCGGATCCATCCGGCCATTTCCGCTCGTCCCGCCGGTTCCTGACCTCACATCGGAATGGTAATCCTGTACGCTGCCAAGGATTCTCCTTACACTGTAAAGAGTTTGGTGTCCGGGTTGGCGCACGCCCGGACCAGGCAGAAGGCGAGGCGCAGGTTTGTCCGCTTCCACCCCCACAGCGACCCCACGGCCCGGTGCCCCCCGGCGGCACCCCGCGAGGAAAAGGTTCGAACTCGGCCGCAGAGCCCGGAAGCTGACCCTGGCCGTCCATGTCGTCACCTCGGTCGGCTGGGTCGGGCTCTCGCTGTCCATGGCGGTGCTGGCCGTCATCGGGTTCACAACGCAGGACGCCGCCGTCGCCAAGGGCGTCTACTACGCGATGCGTGTCTTCGACGACACCAGCGTGACGGCCTTCAGCCTCACCGCCGCGATCACCGGGATCCTGCTCTCCTGCGGCACCAAGTGGGGCCTGCTGCTGCACTGGTGGATCGTCGTCAAGTGGGCCATCACGCTGTTCATGACGGTCTTCGCCTGGTTCGTGATCCACCCGGCCGTCCTGACCGCCAGCGAGCGGACGGCCGCGGCGGGCGGCGGTCCGCCGCGGCCGGGCGCGGTGGCCGGCTTCCTGCTGTGGAGCGCGCCGCTGCTGTTCGCCCTGCTCACCGTCGCCGCCGTGGTCTCGGTCTACAAGCCCTGGGGACGCACGGCGCGCGGAAGCCGCGCCCGGCCCGCGGGCGGACGCGGCTGACGAGCGGTCAGCGCGGGCACCTCCGGGTGCCCAGCGCGGCGTCGAACTCGGCGCACCAGGCCGCCAGGTCGGGGGCCCGCAGCAGTTCCGTGCCGATGAGCAGCCCGGCGAAGCCCTCGTCCAGGAGACGGGCCGCCATCGCCGGGCCGGTGATGCCGCTCGCGCTCACCGGGTACGGGGTGCCGGTGCCGAGCAGCGCCGGCAGCAGCGCCCGGCCGCGGTCCGGATCGCCCGGACGGCGCTCACGGGTGGCGATGTCCTTGTTGTTGACCGCGACCACGCACTGCGGCCCGCGCGTCACCATCGCCGCCTCCGCCGCGTCGGCGACCTCCACGAAGGGGGTCAGCCCCAGTTCCAGGGCACGATCGGTCAGCCGGCCCAGCACCGCGGCGGGCAGCACTCGCGCGGTCAGCAGGACCGCGGAGGCTCCCAGGTCACGGGTCCGCTCCAACTGGCGCCCGCTGGTGACGAAGTCCTTGCGCAGCAGCGGCAGCGAGGTGCGGGCGGCGACTTCGCGCAGCAGGTCCTCGGTGCCGCCGAACCAGCGCCCGGTGACCACCGAGAGACAGGGCGCGCCCGCGGCCTCGAAACGTTCCACCGTCTCGGCCACATCCCGGCCGCCCAGCAGATCGCGACCGTCGGCGTCCCGCAGTTTGACCTCCATGACAAGCGGCCGGGCGGCGGCCGTCAGCGCGTCGGTGAAGGGGGCGCTCATACGGTCCTCCAAGCGTGGACGACGGCCCGCGCGCGGTCGGCCCGCAGCGGCCCGTTGCCGTCGCGTGCCGCCGAGTCGACATCGATACCGAGGAAGCGTGGATGCGCACGGGTCTGCGCGAAGTCGCCCGCGTTGTCCGCGCGCAGACCGCCCGCCAGCAGGAACGGCAGGCCCGTCCGGTCGGCGAGCGCGACCACCGCCGCGTCCGCGAGCGGCTCGGCGGTGCTGCCGACCCGGCCGTCCGCGGTGGCCGTGTCCAGCAGGAAGCAGTCGGCACCGGCCCGTTCGTACGCCCCGGTCAGCCGCTCCTCCAGACACACACCGTCGCGCAGATGGAGCACCTTGACGATCTCCAGTCCCGGCGGTCCGTCCCGGCGCAGCGCGCCCACCGTGCCCGGGGGCTGGAAGCCGTGCAACTGCACGCCCGGCAGCCGGGCCGCCGTCACTGCCGCGAGCAGCGCCCGGGTGTCGGAGGAGAACGTGACCAGCATCGGCCTGAGCCCACCGCCCGCGAGGGCCAGCGAGGCCAGGTCGGTGAGCCGGGCGGCGGTCAGCTCCGCCCGGCCGCCGGGCACACCGTGCCACAGGCCGACGAGATCAGCCCCGGCCGCCGCCATCTCCGCGATCTCGGCCTCCGTCGTGGCCCCGCAGAACTTGGCGATCACCGCTCGGCCGTCAGCGGGACGGCCTCCCCGACCAGCGAGCCCTCGGTGAACCCGGCGCCGTCCGCGCTCATCAGCCGCGGATGGGCGGCCCTCAGCTCCTCGACGACCCGCTGGTAGGGAAGGTCGTCGAACTCGCCGTGGAGGCGCAGGAATTCCATGTGCCGGCGGCCCCGGAGGTCGAAGGGGTGGTACAGGCTGTCGGCGGTGCCGTCGAAGTCCAGCGGCGCCAGCCCGTACAGCCGGCACAGCGCCTTGTTGAACACCGGGGTCGCCCGCACCCATCGGCCGTCCAGCCGGACCGAGACCAGACAGTGCATATGGAAGACATCACCGCCGATCAACCGCTTGAGCCGCTCGGAGGCCAGGTGGTTGCGTACATCGGCGAGGACCAGTCGGGCCGGGATGCCGAGCGAGCGCAGACCGGCCGTGTAGAGCACCGACTTGTGCAGGCACATGCCGGAGCCGGTCCGCGCCACCGAACTGGCCCGCAGCCCGGTACGGGACAGGTCCGCCCCGTACACCTCGTAGCGGACACGGTCGCGCACCGCGTGGTAGAGCGCGACCGCCCGGGCGCGCGGGGTGGTGGCCGACGTGGGCAGCGCGTCGGCCACGAAGTCGCGGACCTCGGCCGCGTCATGGTCGAGGAAGGCGGTGGCGCACAACGTGCCCTCGTCCTCGTGGTGTTGGGTCGTCACGGTGGGATCTCTCCGAATTCATGGGTCAAAAGGCCCGGGCGGCCGGTCACAGGCCGAGCAGGGCCGCGATGCGGTTGCGCTGGATCTCGGAGGTACCCGAGTAGAGGGTGGACCCGACCGCGTTGCGCAGCTCGGCCTCGACGCCGTACTCGGCCATGTAGCCGTTGCCGCCGAAGATCTGCACGGCCGCCAGGGCGGAGGCGACGTTCGCCTCGCTGGTGACGAGCTTGGCCATGGCGATGTCCCGGGTCACGTTCGCGCCGGCCGCCAGCCGTTGCGCGGTGCCGTACAGCCAGTGCCGGGCGGTCTCCACCCCGATCTCCATGTCCACGATCCGGTGGGAGACGGCCTGGTTGGTTCCGATGGGCCGGCCGAACTGCTCGCGGGTCCGTGCGTAGCCGACACATCGCGTGACGCGGTGGCGCATCTCGCCCGCGTTGACGATGAAGGAGCACAGGATCTCCCGGCGCATCACATGGTCGAGTACCAGGAATCCGCCGCCCGGCGGCCCGATGACGTGGGACGCGGGCACCCGGCAGTCGTCGAGGAACAGCTCGCCCAGGGGCGAGGTGCGCAGCCCCAGTTTGGCGACGGGCGTGCCGACCCGCAGCCCCGGTGTGCCGCGCTCCACCAGGAACGCGGTCACACCGAGCGGGCCGGGCCCGTCGCCGGTACGGGCGTACACCGTGAACAGGTCGGCGACCGGCCCGTTGCTGACGAAGGTCTTGCTGCCGTTCAGCACGTAGTGCTCGCCGTCCCGGACCGCCCTGGTCCGCATGGCCAGGGCGTCCGAACCGCTGTCCGGCTCGCTGATGGCGTGGGCGCCGATCTGCTCGCCGGAGCAGATCGGCGGCAGGTAGCGCTCCTTGAGGGCCTGCGAGCCGAAGCGCTGGAGCGGCACCCCGGTGCTCACCATGTGGGTGCAGACCGAGAAGCTCAGCCCGGCGTCCCGGCAGCCCTCGCCGAGCCCCTCCAGCACATACATCGTGGTCAGCAGCGACTGCCCGAGGCCGCCCCACCGCTCGGCGAAGGGCAGCCCGAGGATGCCGGTCGCGGCCAGCGTCCGCCAGTTCTCGTACGAGAACGAGGCATCGGCGTCGCGTGCGATGTGACCGGCGTTGAGCTTCTCCAGCCAGGGCGCGATGCCCTCGCGCAGTGCCCGCTGGTCCGCGGTCCACTCGATCATCAGTAGTGGGAGTAGCCGGACGAGTCGAGGTCATGGCGTTCGTCCCCGCGCAGCGCGGGGGTGAACACGCAGACCAGGCGCAGGTCCTCCGCGGGGTGTGCCACGAGCCAGTGCGCGTCGTGCCGGTCCAGCGAGTACAGCGTGCCGGGGGTGATCGGGTGGACGGTGCCCTCGGCGTCGATCACCTCGCCGGTGCCCGCTATGCAGTAGCAGCTCTCCACATGGTTGCGGTATTCCAGCCGGGACTTGGTGCCCGCGCGGACCGTCGTGTCGGTGACGGTGTACCCGACGCCATCGCTCAGGGTGAGGAAACGGCGGCTCAGGCCGTTGCCCCAGTCGACGCCGGTGGTCTCTTCGAGGTTACGGACGATCATGGGTGTCGTTCCTTTCTTCAGGTTGTCCGGTGAGAGCGCGGGCCGGGGCGCGCAGTCCCCGTACGAAGGAGCACAGCTCCGCGACGGGATCGCGCCCCAGCACGCGGGCCTGTTCGATGCGGGCCACCCCGGCGCTGCCGACCACGGCGGCGTCGGCGCCGAGCGCTGCCACGCGGGTGATGTCGTCGGCCGTTCTGATCCCGAAACCGACGGCCACCGGCGCGGACGCGGTGGCCCGCAGGGTGGTGAGGACCTGTCCGAGCCGGTCCCGGTCCAGGGCCGCGGTGGTGCCGCTGCGGCCGTAGTGCGCGACCAGGTACAGATACGCGGAGGCGAGGTCCGCCGCCTCGGCCAAGGTGCCGGGGCCGGAGACGGCATAGCAGGTCGTGACGAGCGGCAGCCCCGCCCGGCGCACGGCCTCGTAGTGGGCCGCGCGCAGCCGGGGCGGTAGCCCGTGCAGCAGCAGCCCGTCGCAGCCGGCGTCACGGACGGCGGCGGCGAAGTCGGCGGGGGCGGTGCCCCGGACGGTGTGGCTCCAGTCGGCGAGCAGCGCGATCCGCAGTCGGCGCAGCCCCGGCCGCGCCGACGCCACGGTGTCCAGCACGCTCCGCAGGGTTGCCCCGTCGGCCAGGGCCCGGTCGGCGGAGGCCCGGACGACGGGCCCGTCGGTGGCCGAGCCGGGAAACGGCACGGCCAGTTCGAGGCAGTCGACCTCGTTCTCGTCGAGCATGGCCATGAGGTCGGGCAGGGTGTCCAGGGGCGGGTCACCGGCATGGAGGAACACCGCGAGTCCCGGCCGGCCGGGCCGGCGGTGGGCGAAGAACTCAGGCATGGACGGCCGCCCCCGACCGGAGCCGGGACAGCAGGTCCAGGGCCCGGCCGTCCCGGATCGCCGCCCGGGCCGCCTCCAGCGCGGCATTCCAGTCGCCGGTGACCTGCCCGGCCACCGCCAGCGCGGCGGCGTTCAGGGCCACGGTCTCCTCCGCCACCGGGGTGCCCCGCCCGGACAGCACCTCCCGGAAGCAGGCCACCGGATCGCCGTCCGGCGGCCGCAGTTCGTCGATCGAGCCGGGACGCAGCCCGAGCCGGGCCGGATCGAGCACGAACTCGTCCTCCAGTGCGCCCTCGCGGGTGTACACCCGGTTCGGCAGGAAGCTCAGCAGCTCGTCGGCTCCCGCCCCGTTGACGCACAGCCACACCGAGCGGGTGCCGCCCCGTGCCAGATACCCGGCGGCATGCCGAAGCCCGGTCACCAGCCGCCGGTCGGCGACGCCGGTGAGCTGCGCCCGAGCCGGCAGCCGGGCCAGGAAGGGGCCGAGCGCGTTGACGAAACCGCCGAGCTGCCTGATGTCCAGCGGCAGCACGCTGCGGGTCAGCAGGCCGAGTTCGGCCGGGTAGACGAAGGCGCCGGTGAAGGCGATGCCGTGCGTCTCCAGGGACGCGTGGGTCTCCTCGTACGACGCGGTCAGCGGAATCCCGAGACGCTCCAGCAGGTCGACCGAGCCGAGAGCGCCGGTGTAGGCGCGCGAGCCGGTCTTCACGACCCGGACGCCCATCGCGGCGGCGACCATCGCGGCGGCCGTCGAGATGTTGAAGGTGCGTGGGCCCCCGCCGGTCCCGACGATGTTGACCGCGGCGCCGATGTCCTCGGGCACGCCGGCCGGCTGGTTCTCGGCCAGCGAGTCCAGGAAGCCGGTCAGGGTGATGCGGTCGGGAAGCCGGGTGGCCAGCGAGGCGAGCAGGGCCACCGACTCGCCCCGCCGCAGCCCGCCCTCCCGCAGCCGCTCCCAGAACGAACGCCAGACCGGTACCTCCACGGGCCGCTCCTGCCGGAGCAGCGTGGTGACGGCTTCGTGCACGGCTACACGCTCTTCGTCGGCCGGGGCGACGCGTGGGTGATGAACGCGTCGATGGCCGCCACCGTGTGGAAGGACTCCGGCCGCAGCTCGACCGTATCGGTGTCGATCCCGTAGCGGTCCTCGATCCAGGCGATCACCTTCAGCAGCCCCAGACTGTCGATCACCCCGTTCGTCAGCAGGTCGTAATCGGCGTCCAGTTCCGCCGGGGGCACGTCCGGCAGGAACTCCTCGACCACGAACTCCTTGATGGCCTGGGCGTAAGGCATGTCAGCTCTCCTTCGTGAAGTGGACTCGTACGGCGCGCTCCCGGTCGACCTTGCCGGTGGAGGTCCGGGGCAGCGGCTGGTCGGTGGTCAGCAAGGCCGTGGGAATCGCGGCCCGGGGCAGTCCGCGCGCCAGATAGCCGCGCAGGGACAGGCTGTTGACCCCGGTGCCGGGTTCGCGGCGGGCCACGGCGCGCAGCGTCCGCCCGGCCACCGGGTCGGGCACCGCCAGCACGGCGGCCTCGGTGATGTCCGGGTGTGCCAGCAGCCGGTTCTCGACCTCCTGCGGGTTGACGCGGACGCCGCGGACCTTGACCTGGAAGTCGACGCGGCCGACCAGGGTGAGCGTCCCCTCGGCCGAACGGCGCACCAGGTCGCCGCTGCGGAACCAGCGCCGGCCGTCCGCTTCTTGGGGGTGCCGGACGAACGCGCCGGACGCGGCGGCGTCGAGGTAGCCGTCACTCTGGAAAGGAGTGGAGACATACAGTTCCCCGGTGCCCGGCCCGTCCAGCACCCGGCCCCGCTCGTCGACGAGCAGGGCCCCCACACCGGGCAGCGGCCGCCCGAGCGGCAGTGGGCGATCCGGGTCCGGGGTGTCGCGCAGTTCGTACAGGAAGCTGTCGTTGGTCTCGGTGCAGCCGTAGACGTTGTACAGGCGGGCGCGGGGCAGGAGTTCCGGCAGCGCGGCCAGGACCGGGAAGGGCATCGTGTCGCCGGTGAAGACCGCGTGCCGGACGGACGGGAGGGTACGGCCCCCGGCGCGGGCGGCGTCGGTCAGCAGCCGGTAGAACATGGGCACCGACTGGACCACCTCGGGCCGCTCCCGCTCGATGAGGTCGAGGAGGCGGCGGCCGTCGGTGGCGCGGTCGGCTTCGACCAGGACGACCCGGCCACCGCGGGCGAGGGCCGTCCACACATCCAGCAGGCACACGTCGAAGTTCAGCGGCGCGTAGTTGAGCACGGTCGTACCGGGACCGATGCCGAAGGCGTCGCCCGCCCAGACCGCGAAGCGGTCCAGCGCGGCACCGGACAGCGGCACGATCTTGGGCACTCCCGTGGATCCGGAGGTGGTGAGCAGCAGCGCGGTCCCGGTGAGGTCCGGGCCCCGGGAGGGGCGGGGCGCGGGCGTCCGGCCCGGAGCGAGCACATGGCCCACCCCCGCCTGTTCGTAGAGCCGTTGCGTGACGTCCGCGCCCAGGTCCGGTGACGGCAGCAGCAACGGGCGTCGGGCCAGCAGACAGCCCAGGACCAGGGCGACGGTCCGGGGCGACTTGTGCGCGGGCAGGGCTACCGGGTCGTCGCCCGGCAGCGCGGCGATCCGGTCCCGTTCGCGCTCCGCGCGGGCGAGCAGTGCCCCGTAGCCGACCGAGTGCCCCCGCCAGACCAAGGCGGTCGCCTGCGGTGTCCGCCGGGCCTGGTCCACGAAGTCTTCGACGAGCGGCCGCGGCCCCGCGATGGCGGTCCTCTCCACGATGCCTCCTTCCGGTCCGCGCTCCGCCGTGATCCGGCGGACGCGCTGATCCCCATGGTGGTTTCGGCACCTGGAGGCTCGATGGAGCCTGGCTCGGCGGATGGGCGCACGGAAGACGGCGGACGACGGCGGACGGGCGCACGCAAGACGGCGGCCGGTCCGCGTCCCCGGGCGGGGAGCGGGCCGGCCGCCGTCGGCGGGTCGGACGGCGGTCAGCCGTCGAGGAGTTCGGCGAGCGTCAGGGCGGGGTCGTGCCTGGGGGGCCCGGCGGGCCACCAGGTGCCGGACCGCTTCCGGTACGGGTACCAGCGGGCGTCGCGCCCGTAGCGCAGCTGCAATCCCCGCTCCGGCAGTGTCCAGCGGTTGTCATGGACGACGAGTTCGGGCAGGTCCTCGTCCTCCCAGCCCGTCGAGAGCGCCGTGCGCGCCCGGGTGAGATCGGGCCCTTCCGGCTGCCAGGCCTCCTCGAACACCGTCAGCCCGGCCGCTCCGCCCCACCGCCATGCCTCGGCCGCCCGGTCCAGCTCGTCCGGCCGGTCGCAGGACTCCCGCAGCCGCGCGGGCACCCGGGGATCGGGGTGGGTGGCGGCGATCCGTACGGTGTCCTGCCACCGGTCGAGCGGCCGGGGCGGCTCGTCGCCCGCGCCCAGGATGTACGCGAGGAGTTCCCTGGCGCGTACCGCCGCGTCGGTCACCAGCCGCTCCAGCGGATCCGCCTCGATGCCGCTGACCGGCTCGGTGCCGGCCTCCGGCGGTTCGGGCAAGGGCGGGAGCGCCGGGAGGGGGCCGCCCGGGACGGGGTACGCCGCGGCGGGCGGCGGCACCGCGGCGGCCGGACCGTCCGCCGCACGACGCTCTTCCGATCCGGACCGTCCGCCGCTTCCGCGTCCTTCGGGCCGACGGCGCCGCCCTCGCCGGTGTCCTCTTCGTCCTCGGCGTCCCGTCCCTCGGCCTCCTCGGTCATGGCCCGCAGGAGGAGGACGGACTTCAGCTCCTCCAGCGCCGTCGGCCACTCCCGGCCGCGCACCAGCAACAGCAGGTGCGGTTCCTCGTCGAGCAGCCAGGAGAACTGGTAGGCGAGCGCGATCGCGTGCGCGCACGGGTGGTCCGGCTCGTCGCAGCCGCAGTCCGGGTCCAGCTCGCCGTACCCCGGAAGCAGCCCCAGCCGGGCGTCCTCCGCCGCCTCCAGGAGATCCGGGGGCAGTTCCCCCGCGAGCAGCGCCTCGGTCTCCGCCGGCCGGTCCGCGGTACGTTCCCAGAGCGCGTCCCACTGCTCGTCGTCCAGTTCCGGAAGCCCGAGGGCCACCGTGTACGGTTCCTCCGCGCCGTCGTACACCTGGGCCGCGACGCGACCCGGGCCGACCGTGAGGGGGCCGAGGCGGCCGGAGCGGGCGACGGTCCGCCCCTTCTTCAGCGGCTCCTCCTCGGGCCAGCCGTCCTCCACCGAGTCCGTCCAGGCCCGACTCCACCAGGACTGGCCGCGGACCCGGCCGCCCTTGCGGGGCGGGAAGGCGGCGAAACCGCGGGCCCGGTCGTCGTGTCCGCCGCTCATCCCGCGCTCCTCAGCGTCACCAGGTTCGCCAACTCGTCGTTCCCGAGCCGGCCCAGTGCCTGCTCGCCACTGCCGACGACCGCGTCGGCCAGCTCCCGCTTGGTCTCCATCAGCGCCGCGATACGGTCCTCGACCGTGCCCTCCGCGATCATCCGGTGCACCTGCACCGGTCGCGTCTGGCCGATGCGATGGGCCCGGTCGGTCGCCTGGGCCTCGACGGCCGGGTTCCACCAGCGGTCGTAGTGCACGACATGGTCGGCCCGGGTCAGATTGAGGCCCGTGCCGGCCGCCTTCAGCGACAGCAGGAAGACCGGCACCTCGCCGTCCTGGAAGCGGCGGACCATCTCCTCTCGCCGGGGCAACGGCGTGCCGCCGTGCAGCAGTTGGGCCGTGATGCCCCGGTCCCGTAGATGCCGCTCCAGCAGCCGCGCCATCGCGACGTACTGGGTGAAGACCAGCGCCGCGCCGTCCTCCGCCAGGATCGTGTCCAGCAGTTCGTCCAGCAGGGCCAGTTTGCCGGAGCGGCCGGCCAGCTTCGGCTCCTCCTCCTTGAGGAACTGCGCGGGATGGTTGCAGATCTGCTTGAGACCGGTGAGCAGCTTGAGGACCAGACCGCTGCGGGCGATTCCCTCGGTCGATCGGATCTCGGCCATCGTGGCGCGCACCTGCTCCTCGTAGAGGGCGGTCTGCTCGGCGGTCAGCGGCACCGGGTGATCCGTCTCGGTCTTGGGCGGCAGTTCGGGTGCCACGCCCGGGTCGGACTTGCGGCGGCGCAGCACGAACGGCCGGACGAGATCGGCGAGCCGCTCGGCGGTGGCGCCGGGACCCTGCCCGGCGCCCGCGGCCGACCGCTCGGCCTCGATCGGGGCGATCCAGCGGCGGCGGAAGCGGCCCTGGGTGCCGAGCAGACCGGGTGTGGTCCAGTCGAGGAGGGCCCACAGCTCGGAGAGCCCGTTCTCCACGGGGGTGCCGGTGAGCGCGATCCGTGCGTGCGCGGGGATCAGCCGCAACGCCCTGGCCGTGGCCGACGACGCGTTCTTCACATGCTGGGCCTCGTCGGCGACGACCATCCCCCAGCGGTGCCCACCGAGCCGCTCGGCGTCCAGGCGCATCGTGCCGTAGGTGGTCAGCACGAAGCCGTCGGCCACGCCCTCGACGCCGCGGCCGGCGCCGTGGAAGCGGCGCACGGCGGTGCCGGGGGCGAACCTGCGGATCTCCCGCTCCCAGTTGCCGAGCAGCGACGCCGGGCACACCACGAGGGTGGGGCCCCGGCTGCCCGCGTGCTCCTGGCGCAGCAGATGGAGCGCGATGAGCTGGACCGTCTTGCCGAGGCCCATGTCATCGGCGAGGCAGCCGCCGAGACCGAGCGAGGTCATCCGCGCCAGCCAGGCCAGTCCTCGCGACTGGTACGCGCGCAGGGTCGCCGCGAGCGCGGCCGGCTGCTCGACGTGCTCCTCACCGGTGGAGTCGGCCAGCAGCGTGCGCAGGGCGCGCAGCCAGGGCCCGTCGGTGACGGCCACCTGCTCTCCGTCGATCTCCGCGTACCCGGTGAGGGCGACCGCGAGCGTCTCCACGGCGGTGAGCGAGGGCAGCACCCGGTTCCGGGCTTTGCGCGCGAGTTCGGGACCGACGAACGTCCACTCGCCGCGCACCCGTACGACCGGTCGTCCCGCCGCGGCGACGGCCTCCGTCTCCGCCTCGGTGAGCGACTCGCCGTCGAGACAGAGCTGCCAGCGCAGGTCGACGGTGCCGTCTCCGCCGAGGAAGGAGCGCATGTCGGCGGGCGGGGTGCGGTCCGCGCCCACCGCGGCCCGCGCGGTCAGCCGCCGCCGTGCCTCGTCAGGCCAGCGCACGTCGACGCCGTGTGCGCGCAGCCGGGCCGCCGCACCGCCCAGTAACTGGCCGAACTCCTCGTCCGTGAGGTCGAGTCGGCGTGGCACCGGCAGCAGCCGGGCGAGCGGTTCCCACACGGTGGCCGCGCGGCGCACGGCGCGGACGGTGTCGGCCTGGGCGACCGGCCCCAGCGCGTGCGGGGCGCCGTCGAAGAGGTCGGTGGCGGTCAGTTCCACGGTCGGGTCGGCGAGGTCGGACACCAGGGGAACGACCTCGCCGACCGGCGCGCCGTCCGCGCCTTCGGCCAGCCGTACGGAGAGCGAGACCCGCACGCCGCAGTCCACACCGACCGCGATCTCCTCCGCCCAGGACCGCAGTTGCGGCACGTGCTGGGGTGCGGTGGCGGCGAACGCGGCCCGGCCGGTGGCCGCCTCGGCGGCCGCGGTGCGCGGCAGCGTGTCGGCGACGGCGTCCACGAAGGCGCGCACCACCTCCACGAAGGCGCGCAGCACCCGGTCCGCCGGGGGCGGCAGCGCGGTTCCGGGCGCGGGCACCGCGAGGGCCTCCGGCGGGGCGGCGGCCGACAGTTCGCGCAGTCGCAGCATGTCCGCGGGGTCGAGCGGGCCGGCCCGCCAGGCGTCGTGACCGCCGTCCGACACGCCGGGGAGGAGCCGTTCGCGGGCCGCCAGATGGAGCGCCAGCGCGGTGGCGGCGCCCCAGAAGGCCGCCGCGCGGTGTACCCCGTCGCCGCCGTACTCGCGCCGGGCCAGGGCCAGGACAGGCAGCGCGTCGGCGACGGACAGCCACAGCACGGGGACCGGGTGCCGTCCCCGTGCCGTGACAAGCCCGGCCTCCGCCGGGACGGCGCCGGGGAGGGTGGGCGGGTCCCCGCCCTCCGGGTCCCAGAAGGCCATCCGCCCGGTACGGGCCGGGTCACCCGGCTCGAAGGCAACCGCGTACCGCGCCAGCCGTCCGGCGTGCTCACGCGCAATCCACACCATGGGTCCCGCTTTCCACATTCCTGATTTCGCTGTTCCGGTCTTCCGCGTCGCCGCGGTCCCGTCTTCCGTCTTCCGCTCCTGGCCGCGCGGCCCAGCCGTGTTCCACGGCCATTCGAGTGCCGTCTGTGACGGTGGCTGTGCCTTCCGGCCTCTTCCAGAAAGGAACTCTCCGTGATCACACTAATCAACCGGTTCGAAGTCACCGGATCCGTCGAGGAGTTCGAGCATGCCTTCGACGGCACCTCGGCGTTCTTCGCCGCCCAGCCCGGCTTCGTCCGCCACCGCCTGCTGCGCCACCTGGACCGCCCCGGCCACTACGTCAACGTGGCCGACTGGGAGGACGAGCGCTCCTTCCAACAGGCCCTGCGGCGCCCCGAGTTCGCCGCACACCGCGCCGCGCTCCGCGCCCTGAGCCACAGCGACCCGGAGCTGTACACCACGCACCTGGAACGCGTGCCGTCCTGAGCGTCCGGACAGCCCGGGGAGGGGGGGGGGGGAAAACACCCCCCCCCCCCCCCCCCCCCCCCCCCCCCCCCCCCCCCCCCCGCCGAGCCGCCGACCCGGTCACCCGGGTCGTACGCCCAGGTCGTGCCCGAACACCTGCCGCGGGTCCCATACGGCCTTGATCCGCCGGAGCCGCGCGTAGTTGTCCTTGTAGTACAACCGGTGCCAGGGCACGCCCGAGGTGTTCCACTCGGGATCGGCCATGTCGAGGTCCGGGTAGTTGATGTAGCACCCGTCGGCGCCGTCCCGCCCCGGCACCGGTACACCGCCCGTCGTGGCGAACACGTCCCGGTACATGCGCCGCAGCCAGCCGATGTTCTCGGTGTCGGCCTCGGGGTCCTGCCAGGTGTTCATGAAGATGACGTTCACCACCGCGTCCCGGTGCGCGGTGGCGGTCGCCGCCGACGGCACGGCATTGATCCGGCCGCCGTACGACTGGAGCGAGACGCTGGCCGCCTGGCTGCTGTGGTCGGCGCTGTCGAGGTGGGTGAACAGGGCGTCGATCTGCCGGTCGGACAGGGCGCGGCGCAGATAGGCGGACTTGATCTTCTGCCGCCCCTTCTCCATGTCCTGGGACTCGGCGAGTTCCGTGGTCGCGGTGAACCAGGGGACCCGGGTGACCCCCTGGGTGTACGGCGTCACGCCGACGCCCTCCGTCACGGCGGCCACGTACCGCTCCACCAGCCGCTCGGCGTCCGGCAGGGCGGCGTCGAGATGGGTGAAGCTGATGGCGCTCTGGCCGGGGTCGTTCTCCCGCAGCCGGCTCAGCAGCACCAGTCCGCCGTACAACCCGGTGTACGGGGACCCGGCATGGCTGTTGCGCTCGTGCCAGCGGCCGAAGTTACCGACCAGCCGCCGCACGGCCGCCCGGTCCATGCCCTCGCGCGGGAAGATCACCGCGCTGGTCAGGATGTCGGCGGGCGGGCGCGGGAGCAGCCGGGCGGGGTCGTCGCCGGTGGCACCGGGGGAGCGGAACCAGTAGCGGGTGACCACGCCGAAGTTGCCGCCGCCACCGCCCGTGTGGGCCCACCACAGGTCGCGGTGCGGGTCCCCGGCCTCGCGGGTGGCGATCACGGCACGGGCCCGGCCCGCCGCGTCGGCGACGACGACCTCGACGGCGTACACATGGTCCGCGGCGAGACCGAAGCGCCGGGACAGCGCCCCGTACCCGCCGCCCGCCACATGCCCGCCGATGCCGACGGTGGCGCTGGCACCGCCGGGCAGGGTGACGCCCCAGGTGTCGTACAGCCTGCGGTACACGTCCATCAGCCGCGCACCGGACTCGATCATGACGGCACGCATCCGCGGGTCGTACGCGACGGCGTTCATCTCGCCGAGGTCGATCACCAGCCGTACGGCCGGGTCGCCCACGAAGTTCTCGTAGCAGTGGCCGCCGCTGCGCACCGCGACCCGTCGGCCGGACCGGGCCGCCTCGCCGACGGCACGGACCACCTCCCGCGTGCTCGTGGCCACACGGAAGGCCGCCGGACGCGCGGTGAACCGCTTGTTGCGGCCGCGCGTGGCGAGTACCTCGTAGCGGGGGTCGCCCGGGGTGATGTCGGCGCAGTCGGCCGGTCCGGGGCGCGGGTCCGGCCCGGCGGCCGCGGCCGGGGCGGTGCTGATCCCCGTGCCGAGGAGCCCTGCGGCCCCGGCGGTGAACGTACCGGCGACGAAGCGCCGGCGGCTCGGAGTGCTCATCGTGTCCCTTCCCCATGGGCCGCGCCGTGCGGTGTACGACTCCTCGCCACGGTCAGACCGCCTCTCGGGCCGCCAGGGCCCGGTTCACGGCGTCCAGATAGGCGCGCGGCGTACCGGCGGCGTCGAGGATCTCGTCGAGCGCCACCTCGTAGTCACGCTCGATGCGCCCGGTGGTCTGGAGCATGGCCAGCGAGTCGTAGCCGAGGTCGACGAAGGGAACGTCCAGCACGTCGCCGTCCAGGTCGACGCCCTCCTCCTCACCGGCGCACTCGCGCAGCAAGGCGGTCAGTTCGCTCAGTTCCAGATGCTTCATCACACTGTCTCTCCGCGTGCCGGGCACGCTCATCGGGTAAGTCGGTTCAGTCCGCGCGGCGGACCACGGCCGCGGCGTTGAAGCCGCCCCGGCCCCGGGCCAGGACCAGGGCGTTGCGCAGGCGGAGCCCACGGCGCGGGGCGCCGGTCACCAGATCGACGGGGCAGTCGTCCGCGGGGCGCTCCGTGCCCGTGGTCGGCGGGATGACCTGCTCACGCAGCGCGAACAGCGCCGCGGCCAGGTCCAGCGAGGCTCCGCCCGCCAGCAGTCGGCCCGTCATGGACTTGGGTGCGGTGACCGGCACCCCGAAGCGGCCGAACAGGCCCGCGATGGCGGAGGCCTCCGCCCGGTCCGCGGCGCGGTCGCCCGCCGCGTCGGCGAAGACCACATCGACATCTCCCGGTGTCACCCCGGCGTCGGCCAGCGCGAGCCTGGCCGCCTCGGCCAGGCGCGGGGAGCCCCCGGCGTCGAAGGTCGCCGCGCTGCCCGCGATCGAGCCGTAGACCGCGGCGCCACGCTCCCGGGCCGCCCGCGCCTCCTCCAGCACGAACAGCGCCCCGCCCTCGCCCACCACATGACCGCGGGCTCCGGCGGCGAACGGAAGGAACGCCAGATCCGGGTCGTCCGCGGTGCTCAGCCCGCCGCCCGCCAAATGGGCGGCCCACCCCCAGGGGCACAGCGCCGAGTCGACGCCCCCGGTGATCACCAGCCGGGTGCCCCGCCGGATCTGCCGTCGGGCCTGCGCGACCGCGTCCAGGCCCCCCGCCTGCTCGGATACGAGGGCACTGCTCGCGCCCCGCAGACCGTGCCGGATGGAGATCTGTCCTGTGTTGACGGCGTAGAACCAGGCGAAGGACTGGTAGGCGCTGACATGACGGCCGCCCCGGCTCCACAGCGCCTGCAACTCGCGTTGCCCGAATTCGAACCCGCCCGCGGAACTGGCGGTGACCACTCCGGCGCTGTAGTCGGGCAGTCGAGCCGGGTCCACCCCCGCGTCGTCGAGAGCCTCCCGCGCGACGGCCAGGGACAGCCGGGTCACCCGGTCGGTCTGCGGCAACAGCCGGCTGGACACATGGTCGGCGGCGACAAAGCCCGGCACCTCGCCGGCCAGGCGCACCGGATAGCCCGAGGCGTCGAACAGGGTGACGGGGCCGATGCCGTTCTCTCCGCGCAGCACGGCCGCCCACCAGGCCGCCGCGCCGAAGCCGTTGGGCGCGGCGACCCCGATCCCGGTCACGACGGCGGTCCCCGTGCGGACGGCGGGCGGCCGCGGGGGCGCGGACACCGGCGGGGCCGTCCTCACGCCGCCTCCGCGAGCCGCGGGCGGGTCAGGACGATGGCGCTCTGGAAGCCGCCGAAGCCACTGCCGACGCTGAGCACGGTGTCGGTGCGGCGCTCGCGGGCGGTGTTCGGGGTGTAGTCCAGATCGCACTCCGGGTCGGGATCACACAGATTGGCCGTCGGCGGCACCGTGTTGTGGGTGATGGCCAGGGCACTTGCGGCAACCTCCAGCGAGCCGATCGCGCCCAGCGAGTGGCCGATCATCGACTTGATGGAGCTGACCGGGACGTCGTACGCGTGGCTCCCGAGGCTGCGCTTGAAGGCGGCCGTCTCGTGCCGGTCGTTCTGCCGGGTGCCCGAGCCGTGCGCGTTGACGTAGTCGACGGCGGTCCGGTCGAGCCGTGCCTCGTCGAGCGCCGCCCGGATGGCCTCGGCCATCTCGCGGCCGTCGGCACGCAGGCCGGTCATGTGGTACGCGTTGCTGCGGCTGGCGAAACCCGAGATCTCGGCGTACATCGGCGCGCCCCGGCGGCGCGCCCGTTCGAACTCCTCCAGTATCAGGACCGCCGAACCCTCGCCCAGTACGAAGCCGTTGCGGGTCCGGTCGAAGGGCCGGGAAGCGGTCGCCGGATCGTCGTTGCGCGGGCTGGTCGCCTTGATGGCGTCGAAGCAGGCGACCGTGATGGGGGAGATCGGCGCGTCGGTGGCGCCTGCCAGCATGACGTCGGCGCTGCCTTCGCGGATCAGCTCGGCGGCGTAACCGATCGCGTCCAGGCCGGAGGTGCAGCCGTTGGACACCAGTGACACCGGACCCTGGGCGCCGGCGGCCCGCGCCACCTCGGCCGCCAGCGAGCTGGGCACGAAGTAGTCGAAGAGATGGCCCACGGCCCTGGTGTGGTCGACGGTCCAGTCCCGTCCGCAGTCGCTGACGACCGCGTACTCGGTGTCCAGTCCGGTGGTGCAGCCGACCGCGCTGCCGAGGCTCACCCCGGTGCGCGAGGGATCCAACGCCTCCTCGACCCCGCTGTCCGCGAGGGCCTCGCGGGCCGCGACGAGGGCGAACTGGGCCGCCCGGTCGAGCCGTTCGGACGCGGGGTCGAACCCGTGCTCGGCCGGGTCGAAGTCGGCCTCGGCGGCGATACGGGAGCGGAACGGTGCCGCGTCGAACAGGGAGATGTCCCGGGTGGCCGTACGGCCTGCCGTGAGCAGCTCCCAGAACGCCTTGGCGCCCACACCACCAGGGGCGACCACCCCCATGCCGGTAATCACGACCCTTGTCATCGGATTCCTCACAGTCCTGAGCCTCGGTTGCGTCCTCGGACACCGAGCCTCACCCACGAGGCTGGAGCCTCACTCGACTCCCGTCCGCCGATGGCAGGAGCGCCGGGCGCGCGACCGCGGACGCGACGGTGGCCGCGTCCGCTGACGGGGAGAGGGACGCGGCCACCGGCGTTCACCGCCAGGGCCGGTGAAGGGCCGGTGCCCGGCGGGATCCAGGGGGTGGAGCGGGACGACGGGGTCTCAGTGGCTGAGCCGGGCGAACCGGCGCAGGGCCAGCGGGAAGAAGACGGCGAACAGCGCCACCGGCCAGAGCACGGCGGCCAGGGTGTGCCCGGACGCGCCTCCGACGCTGCCGAACAGGTCCCGCGCCGCCGTCGCGGTCTGGGACATGGGGTTCCACTGCACCACCGTGCCCAGCCAGTCCGGCATGGACGTGGGCGTCGCGATGGCGTTGGACAGGAAGCCCACCGGCCAGACCAGGATCTGCACGGCCTGCACCAGCTCCGGTTTCCCGGCCACCAGAGCCAGGTAGATGCCGATCCACAGCATCGCGAACCGGAACAGCAGCAGGAGACCCACGGCGCCGAGGAAGCCGCCCGCCGTCGTGTGCGCCCGCCAGCCGATCGCGTACCCGACACCGATCATCACGGCCAGGCTCACCGCGGACTGCAGCATGTCCGCCGCCGACCGGCCCACCAGCACGGCGCCGTTGGCCATCGGCATGGACCGGAACCGGTCGATCACGCCCTTGTTGAGGTCCTGGGTGACCGCGATCACCGTGCTCTCCAGGCCGAAGGCCATGGTCAGCGCGAGAATGCCGGGCACCAGATAGTCGATGTAGTCACCCCCGACGTCACGGCCACCGCCGATCAGGAAGCCGAACATCAGCAGGATCATCACGGGGAAGACCACGCCGACCGCCACCTGCACCGGCTGCCGGCCCCAGTGGGCGAGTTCCCGCCGGGTCATGGTCCAGGAGTCGCTCAGCGCGAAGGCGAGACCGCCGCCGCCCTCGCGCACCGTGTTCGTGGTGCTCACCGTGCTCATACCGCCTCCTTGGTCCGGGTCCCGTCCGCGGTCTGGGCCTCCTCGGACCGCCCCGTCAGGCGCAGGAACACCTCGTCCAGGGTGGGCCTGCGCACCGCGATGTCCTCCGCCTCGATGCCCGCCGACTCCAGCGCCCGCACCACCTGGGTGAGCGTGCTCATCCGGTCGGTCACGGGCGCGCTGAACCGCCGGCGGTCGGCGTCCACCGTGACGTCGTCGGCGGCGAACGGCATCAGCGCGACCGCGGTGGCCAGGTGGGACGCGTCCCGCAGGACGACATCGATGCGGTCGCCACCGGTACGGGCCTTCAGCTCGTCGGCGGTGCCGTCGGCGATGACCCGGCCCTGGTCGACCACCGAGATCTGGTCGGCGAGTTGGTCGGCCTCCTCCAGATACTGGGTGGTCAGCAGCACGGTGGTGCCCCCGCCGACCAGTGAGCGCACCGAGTCCCAGACCTCGGCCCGGCTGCGCGGGTCGAGCCCGGTGGTCGGCTCGTCGAGGAAGAGCACCTCCGGCTCGACGATCAGCGAGGCGGCGAGGTCGAGCCGCCGCCGCATGCCGCCGCTGAACCGCTTGACCTGCTTGTCCCCGGTGTCCGACAGACCGAACCGCGCCAGCAGTTCGTCGGTGCGGGTACGGGCCCGGCGAGCGCCGAGGTGGTGGAGCCGGCCGAACATCTCCAGGTTCTGCCGACCGCCCAGCTCCTCGTCCAGCGCGGCGTGCTGGCCGAGCAGTCCGATGCGGGCCCGCACCCGGTCGGCCTGCGTCGACACGTCGTACCCCGCGACCGTCGCGCGGCCCGAGTCCGGCCGCAGCAGCGTGGTCAGCACGCGGACCGTCGTCGTCTTGCCCGCGCCGTTGGGGCCGAGGAGAGCGTGCACGGTGCCGCGTCCCACCCGCAGGTCCAGCCCGTCCAGAGCGGCTTTGTCCCGGTATCGCTTCCGTACGCCCTCGACGTCAATCGCGTCGGTCATGCGTTCCCTCCGCTCGTGTAGTCAAGCTTGACTACTGCTCGCCGGGACAAGTAAAAGCCCGTTCCGGTGATTAGTCAAACTTGACTACGTGGGGGGAGCGCGGCGCCGTCCCGCCGATGGGGGGCTCAGTGCTCGTCCTCCGGGTGTCGTTCCCCGGTCGCGTACGGATTCCGCTCGCCCTCCGCGAGCACCGCGTGCACCCCGGCGAACGGCTCGCCCTCACCCGCGAAGGTGTACGCCCCGCCCTCCACGCGCCGGATCAGCCCGTCGGTCCACTCCGCACCCGCGTCCGCCGAGTGCACCCAGAGGTTCATGATCTCGCCGATGTGCCCGAGCTGGTCCGGGCCGTCCTGCGGCGTGTAGTACTCGGTCACGGCCTTGCGCCAGTCCCGGATGGCGCGCACCCGGTCCCGCAGCAGTTCCAGCGCCTCGGCGCGGTCCAGGTCGACGATGAACCCGAGCGCGGCGGCGAGCACATCCGGCTTCTGGTCGTGCGCGGTCAACGACTCGCGCAGCAGCCGGAAGTACTCCTCCGTGCCCCTCGCCGTCATCTCGTACTCGGTCCGGGGCGGACCGCCGGCTGTGGAGGGGGCGATCTCGTGCGCGTGCAGCAGTCCCTGCTTCTCCATCTGCTTCAGGGCGTGGTAGATCGAGCCGGGCTTGGCGTTGGACCACTCGTGGGCGCCCCAGTACTCCAGGTCGTTGCGCACCTGGTAGCCGTGGGCTCGCCCATGTCGGCGCACGGCGCCCAGCACGAGAAGACGGATGGCTGACATACGCTCCAGATTACGGCCTCGGGTGGCGGCCGGACCGGAGCGGCCGAGGCGCTGCCGCCCCGACCGCCGGGTCGCCCGCCCGGGATCCCGGTTGCGGGCGGCCTGATCACGTACGGCGGGTCAGACCCGCACCCCGAACATGAACGGCCCGCCGATGGTGTCCATCGACTCGTAGCGCACGACCGTGCCGGTGCGCGGGGCGTGCAGGATCTGGCCGTTGCCGGCGTAGAGGCCGACGTGGTGGAGGTCGTTGAAGAAGAAGACCAGGTCGCCGACCTGGAGCTGGCTCCGGGTGAGGCGGGTGCCGATGCCCGCCTGTTCCTCGGAGGTGCGCGGTATGTGGACGCTTGCCTGTGCGTAGGCCCAGGAGGTCAGGCCGGAGCAGTCGTAGGAGGCGGTGCCGGTGGCGCCGCGGAAGTACGGCTTGCCGAGCTGGGTCTGGGCGGCGGCGAAAGCGGCGGCGGCCCGGCCGGAGGCGGAGTTCTCGTTGCCGAGCTGGACCCGTTCGGTGGCGGAGCGGCTGGCCCGGTGCTGTTCGGCGGCGAGGGCCGACTTCTCCTTGGCGGTCAGGGTGTTGAGGAGCTTCTGCGCCTCGGCGAGCTTGCCCTGCATCTCCTGCTTCTTGTGGCCCAGCTCGGTACGGGTGGTGGCGAGGTCCTTGAGCTTCTCGGTGGCCTCGGCGCGCTGCTGGGCGAGGGTGCGCTGCTTCGCCTGGATCTTCTTCAGGGCGGCGACCTGCTGACCGCTCAACTGGTCCAGCGTGGCCGCCTTGTCCAGGAAGTCGTCCGGGTCGGAGGACAGGAAGAGCTGGACCGAGGCGTCGAGGCCACCGGAGCGGTACTGCGCGCTCGCCATCGAACCCAGCCCGTCACGCAGCTTGTTCAGCTCCTGCTGGCCGCGGGCGACGCCGTCCTGGATCGCGGAGATCTCCTTCTGGAGCTTCTGCTGCTTCTCCTTGGCGCCGTTGTACTTCTCGGTCGCCTGTTCGGCCTGCTCGTAGAGCTTGTCGACCTTCGCCTTCACCTCGTCCTTGCCGGGCTTCTGGCTCGGCGCGGCGTTGGCGGCCTGCGCGCTCAGGGCCACGGCCGCGGCCGCCGCGGTGGTCAGTACGGTGACACGCGTTCGGCTGGGCTGCTTGGGTCGTCGATGGGAGGCCACAGGGGCGCACTCCTTGCTCCTTCAGCCGCCTGCCAGCACGGCGGTGGGCGGGGCCCTCCGCCGTCACTCCGTCCGAGTGAGCACTGAAACGGGGGTTGGAGCATGACCTTAATGAACTTCTTACCATTGGATCAAACGTTTGGATGACGTCACGGTCGGTCGTCGCGACGAAGCCGCCCGCCACAACGAGCGGTCGCCGCCCAAGAATTGGGCACCCTCAGCGGTTCCGCCGACCGGCCGCGCCTCACCTCGCGGCCGTGGCCTCCTCCAAGGCCGACAGCGCCGCCGCGGCCTCCGCCTGGCGCGGACTGCGGAGAGCGGTGAGGTCCTCGCGCGCGGCGAGGAGGGTCGCCCGGGCCTCCGGATGGCCCAACGCGCTCAGGACATGGCCCAGATCGAGGCGGGCGGGTCCGGCCCACGCGGGCATCTGGGCGGTCTCGAAGGCGGTGAGGGCCTGGCGGAGCGGGGGTTCGGCCTCGGGCCAGCGCTCCAGGGCGGCCAGGTCGTTGCCGATCTGCTGGCGGGCGACCGCGTGGTACAGCGCGATCAGCTCGTCCGTACGGCCCGGGATCCCCGCGCGGCAGATCCGCTCACTGCGGCGGTGCGCCTCCAGGGCCTCCACCGGCTGACCGGCCTGACGGAGCACGGTGCCAAGGGAGTTGAGGATCGTCAGCTCGGCCAGCCGGGCCTGCGCGGAGTGCTGCGAGGCCAGGCAGTCGGCCCCCGCGCGCAGCCGGGCCTGTGCCTGCGGCACCAGGCCCTGCCGGTGCAGCGCGCCCGCGCCGTAGCCGAGCGCCCAGCCCTCCTGAAGGCCGTCCCCGCAGTCGCGGGCCGCCGCGAGCGCGGCGTCGGCGGCGGTCAGCGCGTTGTGGGGGTCGTGCACGCACATGTTGTAGGACCAGGCGAGGTAGTTGAGGTGGATCGCCTCGTCCCGTCTGCTGCCCAGCAGGCGCGCGGAGTCGGCGGAGCGCTGGAACACCTCCACCCACTGCTCCCAGTGCTGGTTGAGGTCGGAGAACCAGTGCATCGCCTGCGCCGCGTCCAGGACCTGCCGGTGACGCCCGGTGTCGTGGGCCCGGCGCAGCGCGGCCAGCCACTGGGCGCGCTCGGCCTCCAGCCAGGCCCGCGCCTCCTCCCGCCCGGCGGGGTCGCCGTCCGGGTCGGGGTCGCCGTCCGGGTCGGGGTCGCCGTCCGGCGCACCGCCCGGGGGGCTTGCCTCGTGCTCCACGTCGAAGTGCAGCGCGGCGGCGGTGGCCCGGCGCAGCATCCACCGCGTGGTCCGGTCGAGGGCGGCGTCACGGATCTCGGGGCCGTCCTCGATCGCGACCTGTTCGGCCGCGTAGAGCCTGAGCAGATCGTGGAAGCGGTACCGCTCGGCGGTGGCGTCGCTCTGCAGCAGCCCGGCGTCGGTCAGTTCCTCGGCGCAGGCGACGGCGTCGTCGTAGGCGAGCCCGGCCAGCAGCGCGCCGGTCTCCGGGCTGAAGTCCGCCCCGGCGGCCAGTGCGGCACGGCGCAGGAACGTCCGTGCGTCCGGGGTCAGTTGGCGGTACGAGAGGGCGAACGCGGCGCGCACCCGCAGGCTTCCGGCCTGGAGCCCGTCCAGTCGGCGGCCCTCGGCGGCGAGGCGGGCGACGAGCTTGCTCAGGCGTTCGTGCGGGCGGCCGAGGAGCCGTTGCCCGGCGATCCGCACGGCCAGCGGCAACTGGCCGCACAGGTCGGCGAGGTCGCGCGCGGCCTGGGCCTCCGCGCGCACCCGCTCCGGTCCGATGATGCGGGTCAGGAGCTCGACCGCCTCCTCGCGCCGCAGCAGGGCCAGATCGGTGCGGTGGACGGATTCCAGACCCGCCAGGGAGTGCCGGCTGGTGACGATGGTCAGCGCCGGTCCGGTGCCGGGCAGCAGCGGACCGACCTGGGATTCGTCGACGGCGTTGTCCAGCAGCAGGAGCATCCGCCGGTCGCCGGTCATGGAGCGCCACAGGCCCGCGCGGTCGTCGGTGCCGGCCGGTATCGCGGCGTCGGCGACGCCCAGCGCGCCCAGCAGCCGGGCGAGCGCGTCCCGGGGCGTGGTCGGCTCGGGATCCATGCCGTGCAGGTCCAGCGCGAACTGCCCGTCCGGGAAGTGCGGGGCGAGACGGTGCGCGGCGTGCACCGCGAACGCGGTTTTCCCCAGGCCGGGTTGACCGGCGACCACGGTGACCCCCGGCCGGTCGGGACCGGTGTCCCGCGCCAGCTCCAGCAGCCGGGCGAGGGCCGGGCCGCGGGCGGTGAAGTCCTTGATGTCGCGGGGCAGCGCCAGGGTGCCGGTGGCGGCCGGGCCGGTGGCGGTGCGGGGGCGCGGACGGCCCACGGCGGCGGAGCTCTCCAGCTCGGCCGCCTCGGCGGCGTCCAGACCCAGGGCCTCGGCGAGAACCTGGACCGTACGGCGCTGCGGTCCTCGGGTACGCCCGCGCTCCATGTCGGCCAGCGCCCGCACGCTCACCCCGGCGGCGTGCGAGAGAGCCTCCTGGCTCAGCCCGGCGCGGGTCCGCAGATCGCGCAGCCGCTGCCCGAAGTCTCCCGTGTGAGGCGTGCCGTCGCGCACCGTCGAAGTCCCCTGACCGTCCGGGCCCGTCCGGACGCGAGCCCCCGGCAGAAGTATGGCGGACGACAGTTCCGCCGGTGGAACCGCATGGGACGCCGGGGCCGGGGGTGGTGAACTCGACGCAGGGCACGGACCACCGAGTCGCCGGGCCGCGCGCACGCCGGTCCCGGCGAGTTCGCGGGCACCCCGTCGCCCGGCTTCGCACACCCGCCGTACGACTTCGCGCGCACCCTGCCGCCTGACTAGCGGCCGGGCCAGGGCGAGGAGAACCACGGAACACGCACAGCACGACCTCGGCCGGATCCACCGCGCCTCGGTCCTTCACCACTCATCGGGGGAATCTCCATGAACACGCTCCACCGCACCGCCCTCTTCGCCGCCGCGGGCACGGCCCTCGTCCTGTCCCTCACCGCCTGCCAGGGCGACGGCGACACCAACTCGGCGCCCACGTCCGGCACGTCGGCGAACGCGCAGTCGCCGAGCGGCAAGGCGACCGACGCGTCCGGTACGACGGGATCGACCAACTCGGCGGGTTCGGGCAGCTCTTCGGGCTCGAACGGCTCCTCGGGCTCGGCCGGTTCCACTGGCAGCGGCGGCTCCGCCAAGGCCTCCGGCTCGTCCGGCTCCGGCTCCTCCGGCGCCTCGGGTGAGCAGGCGTCCGCCTCCACCCCGGTCTGCGCCGCCGGGGACGTGCACATCACCGCCGCCACGCAGGACGGCCCGCCGTACACCCACATCGTGCTCACGGCGAAGAACACCTCCCGCCACTCCTGCCGGCTGACGGGCTTCCCGCACATCCAGTTCCTGGAGAGCCACAAGCAGGACGTGCCGGCCGTCGCCAAGAGCAAGCCGGAGGCACCGGTCGTGCTCGCGGCGGGCGACCCGGCCTACGCCCTGGTCAAGCTGTCGGACGGCGGGCGCGAGGAGAACAACGAGCCGGTGACCGCGTTCTCCGTCATGCTCGCGGGCGACCCGACGGTCATCGCCGTCACCGCGCCCGGGAGCGCGGGCATCGCCGTCGACCCGGCGAAGGCCCTCACCGGCTACTGGACCCCCGAACTCCGCAACGGCGCGGACGACTTCTGAGCCGCGTGGCGGGCTGGGGGCCCGTCACGTACCAAGGCCGCACCGGCGTGGGTGCCATGCTCCGGGCCCACGCCGGTGCGACCGCGTCAACGCCGCTTGGCCGCAGCGACGTCGGTGTGACCGCGGCGTGGCACGGCGTCACCCGTGTCCACCGAACAACCCCGCCCCCAGCGGGCGTTGACGATCGAACCCGGGCAGGATCAGGAACGTCCCGGTGGCCGTCGTCGTCGTGAAGTCCAGCAGCGCGTCGGCGGCGTCCATGTGCGTGAGCGTGGCGGTGAACGTCCGCAGGTCGTTCTGGAAGCTGATGAAGAGCAGACCGGGGGCGGGCTCCTCGATGCTGTAGGAGCGGCGGAGCATGAGGCCGGTGCCGACCACATTGGCGTGTGCCCTGCGCACATGGGCGTCCGCGGGGACCAGATAGCGGCCGTCGGGCGTCTTGGCACCGAGATCCGGACCCGAGCCGACGGCGCCGCCGGAGAGCGGGACCCCGCTCGCCCGGCGCCGCCCGAAGACCGCCTCCTGCTCGGCGACGGACAGGGCGGCGAACCGCGGCAGGTCCAGCTCCATGCGCCGTACGACGGCCAGGGTGCCCCCGGCCACCGCGGACGGCCCGGTCAGCCACAGGTCGCGGCGCTGTTCGGCGGCCGTGTGCGGACCCACGATGCCGTCGATGAAGCCCAGCAGGTTCCGCGGCGCGGCGAGATCCGCGCCGACCGGCACGTTCGTACCGCGGCGCCCCGACTGCCGCCAGCGTTCCCGGAGACGGTCGCCGGCCCGGTCCAGCAGCGCGGCGGCGGCGACCGGGACGACCAGCGGGTCGCTCGCGCAGATCTGGATCAGCAGGTCGCCGCCGCGCGCCCCGGGGGCGATCCGCTCGCGGGAGAACCGCGGCAGGTCGGTCGCGCCGGGCAGCGCGGCACCGGCCGCGCGCACCAGCCGGGGACCCACGCCGACGGTCACGGTGAGGTCGCCCGGCGGCAGCCCCAGCAGCCCGGGATCGGTCCCGGCCGTCAACGTACGGATGGACGCGCCGAGTTCGGCCAGCAACGGACCGGCGGACACGGTCGTACCGAGGTCGGCGACCACGACCAGCAGATTGCCCTGGGCCGGTCGGGGGAGCGTGACCCCCGCCTGCTGCCGACCCTGCGCCGGGACCGGAGCGGGAGCCGGGACCGGAGCGGGGGCCGAAGCCGGGACAGCCGTCGCGGAAGCACCGTGCCGCCCCGATCCGATGGAGTCCGCCGTGCACCCGGCGGTGAGACCGGCGGCCATCATGGCGCCGGTGACATCGAGGAACGCGCGGCGTGACGGGCGGTGATCGGCTCGGTGCATGGGGTGCAGGGTGCCACACCCGAAACGCCCGGGTGGCTCAAGTCCCCTATTCCGGTGCGGAATTCGCCATCGTGCCAGACTGGGATCATGCCTCGATTAGCTCTTCGCCTGATGGCGGCGGCAGTACTCGGCGCGCTGGCGCTCGTGACCGGTTGCGGTGGTGGCGAGGGCGGTGGTGACGGCGGATCGGGCAAGGGCCGGCGACCGGACGGCGCGCGGGTGACGATCCATGTGCCCGCCGACGCCCCGTCCATCTCGGCGGCGGTGTCCCTGGCCCACCCCGGTGACCTGGTGCTGGTCGCCCCCGGCGTCTACCACGAGTCGGTGCGGATCAGGACGCCCCGCGTCACCCTGCGCGGCGCCTCCCGGGACAAGGTCGTCATCGACGGGCGGCTGCGGCAGCCGAACGGTGTCGTCGTGGCGGCGCCCGGGGTGGCCGTGGAGAACCTGACCGTGGCGAACAACACGCAGAACGGGGTGCTGGTGACCGGTTCGGCGGCGGCGGTCGCCGGACTGCCGGGGCGGAACGGCGGCTACGACACGGGAGACGAGCCGGTCACCTTCCTGAAGTCGTTCCTGGTCTCGTACGTGACCGCGACCCGCAACGGGCTGTACGGCATCTACGCGTTCTCCGCCCAGAACGGCGTCATCGAGCACTCCTACGCCTCGGGCGGCGCCGACTCGGGGATCTATGTCGGACAGTGCAAGCCCTGCCGTGTCGTGGTGCGGGACAACATCGCCGAGCTCAACGCGGTCGGGTACGAGGGCACCAACGCGAGCGGCGACATGTACGTCGTCGGCAACCGCCTCGTCGGCAACCGCGTCGGCCTGACCACCGACTCCGACCACCAGGAGAAGCTGCTCCCGCAGCGCGGCGCGGTCGTCGCCGGGAACCTGATCGCGGACAACCAGCAGCCCCGGACCCCCGAACAGGCCGACGGCGGCTGGGGGATCGGCATCGGTGTCGACGGCGGCAGCGACAACCGGTTCCTGCGCAACCGGATCACCGGCAACACCAACGCCGGTTTCGTGATCACCGCGACCGCCGACGTACCGCCCGACGGCAACCGCATCACGGACAACATCTTCGCCGCCAACGGCGTCGACGTCGGCTGGACCTTCCCCACCGCCACACACGGCAAGGGCAATTGCCTGCACGGCAACGCGCTACGTACGACCGTGCCCGCGCGGCTCGCGGCGACGGCGACGTGTCCTGCCGTAGCCAACACACCCTCGCCATCCGGTACTTGGACGGCACCGGCGGGGCCCGGAGGCATCCCGTTCACCGAGGTGGCCGCGCCCGCCCCGCAGCCGCAGTTCCCGAATGCCACGACCACCGGCGCCACCCAGGTGCCCGCCGTACCGGCGCTCCCGGACCTCGCGGACATCCCGCTGCCGCCGACGTCCCTGCTCGCCACCGGAGCCCGGGTGCGGACCTCCTGAATGACGGGGGGCGGACGCGGCGGCCCCGCCCCCCGACGGGGCTACCCCCGCCGCCCGCTACCCGGCCGAAGTGGCCCAGGGCACGGGCCGCACGGGAACGTATTTCCGGGTGTCGAAATCAATGTCCACCGGCTGCGACTCGGAAGCCACACTGGCCCGCACCCGATACATGGTCCCGTCCGCACCGATCCAATACCGCACGGATTCCCCGGTATTGGGTCCGACGTCGACCGAAGTACCAGATTTCGCATGCGCGTTCGGCCCGGTCATGATCTCCACCGAATGACCGCCCATCTTGTCCTTTCCGACCATCGCCGCGCCGTTCTGCGGCAGCAGCTCCGCGTTGTCCGGGCGGTCGCTGCCCAGACCGAGCGCGATGGCCAGCGAACTGTCCAGCGAGCTGCCGGACTTCTGGAGCGGGCGGCGGTACCAGCCGGACGCGGGCGGCGCGGGCGGTGCCGTGGCCGGGACGTCGGTCATGGGGTGGGCGAGCACGGTGGCGGCCGTCCACTGGATCAGCCCGTCGCCGGACGCGTCGCGCCCGGCGCCACGCACCACCCCGTACCCGATCCCGGCCCGGTAGTCGACGGACCCGGTGACGACAAGGCCGCCCGCGGAACTCGGCACGGTGATCGTCACCGCGCGGCCGCCCGCCTGGTAGTTGAGGAAGCGTGTGACGGCGAGCCGGTTCGCCTCGTCCGACGTCAGCGCGCGCCGAACGGTCGGCTCACCGCCGCCGGTGCCGTCGCCGATGAGGAAGAACGTCGTCGCCGCGGCGGCCACGAGGGCGAGCGCGCCCGCGGCCCGGGCCGGTCGCGGCCATCGGCGGCGCCCGTCCGCCGTGCCCCGCCGGAGACCTCGCACGATTCTCTGACCGATTCTCCGCCCGATTCCCTGCCTGATTCCCTTGGTCCGCACGCGGCGCGATGCTAACAGCTGCCGCGGATGTGTCTTCGCTTTTCCCGTTCCGGTCATGTGACGCGCCGTCAACTTGTACGCTCCCAGCGGGGGTTGCCGTCAATTTGCCGAGTAGGGCGACGACGCAGACAACGCAAAGGAATGCGATGCCATTACGTAGGCTGCTGCGGGTGGGGCTGTCCAGTCTGTTATTGATGGGCGGCGCCACCGGTACGATCGCGACAGGCGCCGGGCAGGCCGGCGCCTCGACCTCCGACGGCACACTGACCGTCGAGACACTGCGGGACTTCTTCGGAACCGGTGTCATCAACACGACCATGGACGTCCCGCAACGGGGCATGAAGGTCGACGTCACCGACCCCGCCGGACACCATGTCAACGGCGTCACCGACGCCACCGGAAAGGTCGTCGTCCAGCCCTCGGACCCCTCGGACAAGGGGCTGTCCGGCGGCCGGTACCGCGTCGACGTCAGCGTCCCCGCGCCCTACAGCGACTATCTGCGGGCGGCGCCGGCCTCGACGGCGGCGAACCACTTCGACAGCTTCACCTCGTTCGTGGACGTCTCGGGCGGCAAGGACGCCTCGGTGATCACCGGCGTCTGGGACGCGGCCGACTACGCCTTGCCGGACTCCCGGTACTTCGTGCCGGTCCAGAACGGCGGCAGCGGTACGGACACCCGGGCGCTGGTGGCCTTCGGCACGGGCGCCCGCGGCAACTGCCCGGACAAGACGGCGTGTCCGGACGTACTCGACACCCAGGACCAGGTGGGCACCACGTTCGGGCTTGCCTACGACAAGGACCGACAGCGGCTCTTCCAGGCGGAGTTCGCCCGGCGGTACACCAAGTACGGCCCGGACGGCGGCGATGCGATCTACACCGTGCCGGCCGGCGGCGGGGGCGCCCCGAAGCTGTTCGCGAAGGTGCCGGGCGCCTCGGTCACCCCGCACGACACCGCCCGCCTGATCAAGGACGCGGGCTTCACCGACGCGCCCGGCAAGGAGAGCATCGGCGGCCTTGCCCTCTCCGAGGACGGCTCGACGCTGTACGCGGTGAACCTGCGCACCCGGTCGCTGGTGAGCTTCGACGCGACCGGCACGACCGACGGGTCCGCCTCGGCGCCCCGGGCGACCGTGCCGATCCCGGACCCGGGCTGCGCGGCGTCCGGCGACTGGCGGCCCTTCGGACTGACCACCCACGACAACACCCTGTACGTCGGCGGGGTGTGCGACGCGGAGAGCACGCAGAAGCGCGACGATCTGAAGGCCGTCGTCTACGCCTACGACGGCAAACGGTTCACCCCGGTGCTGACCCACGCGCTGACCGACGAGCGCGGCAATGTGCTCAGCGGCGACGCCGCCTTCCCGCAGGTCCACTTCTGGAACCCGTGGAACGGGAGCCTGAAGGACTGGGACAGCTTCAAGGTGAACAACACGATGATCGACCCGCAGCCGGAGCTGGCCTCCATGGCCTTCGCCCGTGACGGCTCGATGGTCCTCGGCTTCCGCGACCGGTTCATGGACATCGTCAGCTGGGGCGGGCTCGACCCGAGGCCGTCGAACGACGACGCCGAGAACGGCATGTCCGGCGGCGACATCAACATGGCCTGCGCCAAGCCCACCGGCGGCTATGACTGGGAAGGCACCGGCGCCTGCCCGAACCACGCGGCTCCCGCCGTCGACGGCGCCGAGGCGCCGGGCGTCGTCGAGTACTTCCCGGGCGACTTCTTCCCGAACGGCGGCTCGGCGACCCAGCCAGGACCGCACCAGGAGTCCTCGCTGGGCTCGGTCGCCTACATCCCGCAGCAGCAGTGGGTCGTCAGCACGCAGATGGACCCGACCGGCAACGTCATCACCGACGGCACCGGCTACTACGACATCACCACCGGCGCCGGGCCCGGCAACGACCCGGCCGCCAACGCCTATCAGTTCATCGGCCCGAACCAGAACGGGTTCGGCAAGGCCGGCGGCCTCGGCGACATCGCGTACGCCGCGGCGAACGCGCCGATCCAGATCGGCAACGTGGTCTGGTACGACGGCGATCACAACGGCATCCAGGACGCCGGGCAGGTGCTGCTGCCGGGCGCGACCATCAACCTGCTGGACGCCGACGGCAAACAGGTCGCCACGACGAAGACCGATGCCGACGGCGAGTACTACTTCGGCGGGGTCGGCGCGGACTATCAGCTGACACCCGGCGCGAAGTACACCGTGCAGTTCGACGTGTGCACGGCCGACACCAGCGGGGTCCCGGGTCAACCCGCCGCCGACGCCCTGCGGTTCACCCTCCCGCGCGTCGGCACCGACCGGGCCCATGACTCCAACGTGACCCCGCCGACCACCGGGCAGCTGTGCAGCGGCCGGGCGCCGGTCACCGCACCCGCGAAGCCGGGCGGTGTCGACCACACCATCGACGCCGGTGTGTACATCCCCAAGGCGACCCCGCCGACCTCACCCCCGCCGACGACCACGCCCCCGGCCACACCCCCGGCCTCGACCCCGCCGTCCGCCGAGCCGTCCACCGGCCCGGCCCCGGGCGGCACCGACCAGGGCGGCGGCGGCCCCCTCGCCAGCACCGGCATGGCCGACATGGGGAGGATCCTCTCCCTCGTCGCCCTGCTGCTCTGCGCGGGCGCGGCGGCCGTCTACCTCGGCCGTAGGCGTCGTACCAGGCGCCACTGACACATCCGAACCGCTACGACCCCAACGACCCCAACGACCCCAACGATCCCTACGACCCCTACGGAAGGCGGGCCGGTGCGTAACGCACCGGCCCGCACGGCCGGTGCCGCAGCGCTGTCGTCGTCTCCCTACCCGGCCGCCATACCGATGACGGCGAGCAGCACGATCCCGAGCACCGCGCACAGCGGGATCAGCCCGAGGATGCCCTGCGGCCGCTTGAACACCGACTTGCCCGGGTTCAGCGGAGGCCGGTGCCCGGCCACGACCGGCTCCGGAATACGGCGGATCGTGGACAGGGCGCCCAGGTTGATCAGCAGCGTGATGGGCGTGATGATCATCGACATCGGCCCCCACCACCCCTGCACCATGGTGTTGGCCTGCATCTCCCGGAAGGTCGCCAGCGCACAGGGACGGCACATCGTCCCCCGGCGGCGCAGGGAACGCATGATGATCAGAATGCCCTGATGCCCGCGCACCGTGACCTGCGCCGCGGGCCCGGTCCCGCACAGCTGGCATGCCTGCATCACCCCACCGACCGGCATCCCACCGCCGTACGGCTGCGCCTGCGCCTGCGGCTGCTGATACGGGCCGGGAACGGGGGCTTGCTGATACGGCCCCGGAGCGGCCGGGGGCGCGTACTGCGCCGGCCCCGGCTGCGCATAGGGCCCCGGCGCGGGGGCGTACGCTCCCGGCACCTGGGCGTACGCCCCCGGCGCCTGCGGCTGCTGATACGGCCCCGGCGCCTGCTGGTAAGGCCCCGGCGCCTGCCGGGGGTCGGGATACGACGGTGGTGTGCTCAACTGCGGCCTTTCAAATGGGCATGACAGATTCGACGGAACGGGACCGCAGCCTACTCATGGAAGGTGAGAAGGCTCGCCTCGGCCGTGCACCTGTGCGGCGGCGGGCCGGAATCCGAACCGAGCGCGAGGCGTGCCCTGATCCCCAAGCGGACTGGGTGGCACGCCTCTTGGGCGGTCTAGGCCGCGTCGTCCTCCGGCTCCGGCGGCGCGAAACGGCGCAGCACCTCCTCGGCCGTCTCGTACCGGTTCTGCTCCTTGATGAGGTGGGCGAACTGGGCCGCCAGCATGGCCCGTCGGGGATCTTCCTCAGGGAAGCCCATGGACTCGAAGAGGTCCGAGAGGTGATCCGCCGCCGACCGGTGCTCCGGAGATCCGGCGAAGGCGTCAGAGGGGACCGGCTCGTCGTACTGGGGAGGCGACAGGAGTTCCTGAAGACGCTCGGGGATCTCCGAGTCATTGGCCGCGGACGTGAGTTGGGCGAGCAGACCGAGGTCGGCGACCGTCTTCTCCACGTGCTCGTCGTTCTTGGCGAGCCACCAGACCACCGCGCTCCCGGTGTCCTTGAGCACATCCTCGCCCAGATACTGCCGCTTGCTCTGCTCGTACGTGCGCTGGTGCTCCCAGACCGCCTTGTCCTTGCGCACCTTGGCGAGCCGGTCCAGCCGCTCCTGGTCCTGCGGGCGCAGGGTGAGGCTGACGTTCTCCGCCATGGCCTGGAGCTGCCCCGTGGTGTCGGGGAACATCCGGCTGAGCAGCCCGCCGAGTTCGTGCTGCACGAGCGAGGCGAGGCCCGGTTCACGCTTCTCGGTGAGCGCGCGGGCCCGGTTCAGCACCGTCTCCGCGGCGAGCCCCGCGGGGTTGAGGACGGGTGCGCGGCCCGGCGACTCCACCAGATACCACCGTACGGTCGCCGAGAAGACGAAGTCGTAGTCCTCCCAGAGGCTGGGCAGCGCGACCTGGCTCACCTGGCAGTCCGTACGTTCGACGGGCGGTGCCGTGAGCTGCTCCTCGAAGACGACCGGCACCGGCCCACGACGCGCCGCCGCGATCTTCATGGCGGCGGCGGGCACGACGACGAGCAGCGCGGCCAGCGTCGCCCAGATCCACGCGGGCCACCGTTCGGTCAGGCCGAGGATGGTCAGCAGCAGGGCGCAGAGAATGGTGAGGAAGACGGTCGTCGTCTTGCGCGCGGTCGTCACGGTCGGGTCCCCCTGGTCGATGACGGTGGCGGGCCGGCCGGGCCGAGGCCCTGGGCCGCGCCGATCTTGTGCAGCAGCAGTTCGGTCGTCCCGGCGGCGCGCACGGGTCCCCCCGGAGCCGTACGTTCGGCGGCGCGCGCGGCGGTGTACAGCGCGGCGAACAACTCCCCGCGCCGCTCCTCGCTCCGCCCCGCCGCGCCGACGAGCAGATCGAGCAGCACCTCTCCGGCGGGTTCGGCGCAGTGGAACCAGTGCTCCGCGTACGGCTGCCAGGTCGAGCGGGGCAACTCCGTGAGGACCGCGTGCCAGCAGGCGGTCAGGGGGCGCCGTACCCCGTCCTCCGCCGCGCGGGCCGGGTCCGTCAGCAGCTCCGGGTCGCTGACGTGCAGGAACACGGCGAGATCGGAGGGCGTGGGGTCGTACCGGGTGAGACGGTCGAGCAGCCTGCGGTGGAGCCGTCCGCTCTTGCCCACCAGTTCGCGCAGCGCGTCCCGGGCGCGGGTGGTGCCGTGTTCGCGACGGGCCAGGTGGAAAAGCCGGGTCAGGGCCATGTCGGGTTGGGTGGGCGCGAGGACGTCCGCGCACACCTGGACGAGCACCTGGGCGAACTCGTCCGTGAGCCGGTGGTCGCGGCACCACTGGTAGATCCGCTCGCGGAAACCCCCGGCGTACGCCGAATGGTTGAGCCCGCAGGCGAGCGCGTGCACCGCGGCTTCCAGGCGCCGTTGGCCCGCCGCCGGGGTGCTCCAGTTCACGGCCAGCGACGCGATCCCCTCCGGGCGCCCGGTCCGCAGGTACTCCCCGGCCAGCCGCGCCACCAGTTCGTCACGGACGGCCGGGGTGAGATGCGGATCGGCGATGTCCACGACGTTCGCGGCCCAAGCGCCGAGGTGGGGGCGCAGGTCGGGCATGTGGTCCCAGATGTGCGCGCGGACCGCGGAGTCGTGGTCCAGCTCGTCGAAGCGCACACATCCGCCGGGATCCGTGCCCGCCTTGATGCCCTTGAGCCGCTGTGCGAGGTCCATGTGCTGGAGCAGCGGGGCCTGATCCGGCCCGGGACCGTGGGACTTGAGCAGGAGGGCCGCCGCGTGGTGGACGACATCGGCGTGCGCCTCGTGGAGGAGGGCGACGGTGACCAGAAGCGCGCGTGCGGGCGCCTCGGTCGACCCGGCGACAAGCTGAGCGGCCTCCTTGTGCCGGTCGTGCCGCGCCTTCCTCGCGGTCGCGCACCAGTGCCCGAACCCCACACCCGGCCGGGCGGACTCACGGGCCCGCCGGATCCGGTCGGCGAAGTGCGCGATCTCCCGCATCGGGCAGCGGTCGATGAACTTCTCGGACTCCGGATCGAGTTGACGGACGTACTCCGCGTACGGCAGCCCGTGCGTGCGCAGATGCCGCTTGAGCACGTACGGGCCCGGGGGCCGTGCGATCTCGACCCGGAAGGGCTGGAGGCCGGCGTCGAGGGTGTCGTCGTGCGGCATGACGACCACGAGGTGCGCGTCCCGCTCGTGCACGGTCTTGCGGAGGGTGGAGAGATCGCCCCGGTACGCGGACCACCGGGCCGGGTCGGACAGATCGAGCAGCAGACGATCGCCCGTGCCGACCAACTCCGCGTCACGAAGCGGTAGTTGCTCGTCATCATCGGGCAGTAGCTCGTTGTAGACGCCGCTGTCCCGGTGGTACTCGCGCAGGAGCACCTGGGCGGCGGAGGTACGGCCGCTGCCCGGGACGCCGTCCAGGATGACCGTGCCGGTCTCGGCGAGGGTGGCGCGGGCCTCACCCATGTTGCCAGGAGCCACCAGCACCCGCCGTAGCCAGCGGAGTTGGTCGTCCGCGACGCTCCGGAAAGCGGTTCGGCGCGTGTCCTGCGGCTCGGTGTTGAGATGCATATGGACGTCGCCGTCACCCGTGTTCGTGAAGTGCGAACTCCCCACACTGGTGTGGTTGTTCTGGCTCACCGGCCGTCGTCCTCGCGCCGGTCGGCCGCGTCGTGACGGTGCTGGATCCCGCCGTGGTTGTCGCCCTCGAAGTACGTCATCCCGCTGCCGGAGAAATGCCGGCCGCCCGAGACATGGCGGGAGTTCTGGTAGATGTCGCCGCCGCCCGTGTGCACGGGGCCGCGCGCGTCCTTGACGACGGTGCCGCCGACGTCTCCGGTGAAGTCGCGGCTCTGTACGGCCGTTCCGCTCATGTCGTCGATGGAGTTGGTGACGGAGCCCGCCGACCGGCCCTCCTCGGCCTTGGCCGCCTTGTCCAGGTCGGTCAGGCCGGGGACCAGATCGGCCACGATATCGCCGACGCGCCGCAGGCCGGTCTCGGCGTCCTGGGTGTCGAAGGGGACCGACTGGAGATCGGCGAGGCGTGCCAGCGCCTCCGGCAGGTCGGCCCTGCTCAGCCGGTTGGTCTTGCGGCCGTCCAGGACGGGCACGACGAGGGCCTCGCAGGCGAACGCCTCCTCGATCTCCTTGCGCACCCAGTCCTCCGGATCGTTCAGCTTGCTTCGGAAGTTGGTCCAGTCAGGCCCCACGACAGCCAGCAGGAGGGAGGTGCGGCGCACCGTGGTCAGCAGCTTCTCGGGGAAGGCGTCGCCGGGAATGATGGACCTCGACGCCCGGAAGATCCGGTCCCGGCCGAACCGGCGCTTCAGCTCCTCGTCGAGCAGCGCGGCGGTCTTGTCCCCGTCCCCTGTGCGGTAGTTGATGAAGACCTCGTGCATGATGGCGACTCCTTCAGGAAGTGGACGGACGGGTCAACGTGCCGAGCCGCGGGCCGAGTCGGCGTACGGCGGGGTGATCGGCGTGGCGGGCGAGCACCCGGGTGAGACGGCGCAGATCGGTGATGACGGTCGCCGAGCGCACGGCGGCGACGCCGTCGAGCAGCGGCTCTGCGAGGGCGCAGGCGTGATCGATCTCCCCGGCGCAGGCATAGGCGAGGGCACGGCGCACTCCGTACCGCACCTGGGTGCGCACCGCGTCCGGTCCGACCAGGGCGAGTTGCCCGTCGAGCGCCTCGCCCGCCTCCTTCGGCCGGCCGAGGTCGACCAGGCACCAGCCGCTGACCATGGCGACGGAGTCGGGCAGGTGCATGGTGCCGATGACCGGCTCGTCGGTGTCGCTCTCATGGCGGGCGAGCAGCTCACGGGCCCGGTCCAGGGCATGCAGACAGGCGGTGCGGTCGCCCGCCAACGCATGCCCCTGGGCCTCGCGTTGGGCGGCCAGCCCGCGGATCCGGGGCGGCAGCGTGCCGCTCTGCGCCCGGCGGGCGAGGGCGACGGTCTCCTCGGCGTCGTCCCGGTACAGCGTGACCAGAGCCCTGCGGACCAGCGCGTATCCGGCCAGCGCCTGATCGCCGCCGGCCGCCGCGAGATCGACCGCGCGCCGTGTCCACCACAGGGCGGCCTGCTCGTCCCCGGTCTCCTGCACCAGCCAGCCCACGTACTCGGCGTATCGCGAGCCCAGCGCGAGGAGTTGGCGGCGGGTGGCGGTGTCGGACTGCGCGGACAGCTCCCGCAGCGTGTGCGTCTGGGCGATCAGCACGGGCAGCAGAAGCCCGGGCGCCACGGTCTGGCCGAGTCTTCGGTAGTGGGTGAACAGCGAGCGGGACGCCTCCAGCATGCCCGCGCCCGCGCCCGGGGTCGCCGGGCCCGCACTGTCGGCGCGCCAGGTCATCAGGGAGGCGACACCGGCGCCCATCACCTGACGTCGTCCCAGGGGATGGAACCGGTTGGGACCGTCCGGCGACAACTCCATGATCCAGTCCTCCTCTTCGACATGGCCCGGCTCGGGCTCGGCAAGGGCGTTGGCCTCGCTCTTGGGCGCCAGGGCGATCAGTTCCCCGTCGGCATCGAGCGCGGCATCGCACAGCCGGGCGAGGTCATGACCGGGCGCCTTGATGCCTCGCTCGACCTTGCTCAACTGCGCCTTGCTGTAGTGCACTTCGCCGGACAGGGCGGTCAGGCTCAGTCCGGCGGCGAGCCGGCGCTTGCGCAGCTCCTCGCCGAAACCGGTGGACGGGTGTGCCACGGAATCCTCCAAAGCCCCTCCGCCCGGGCCGGATCGGCGCTGCACGAAAGCGTGCGGCAGCGACGCGGGGACGGACAAGGCGATCGATGCTGTTTCCCGTTTCCTTCTCTGGAGGCGGGGTGCACTAGGCGCGCCGCACGGGGTGACGATGGTCACCGCGCACCACGCTCCCTCGGGGTTTCGACCGCGCGGCCTGTACCGGTGAACCGGCGGCCCGCCGGTCGCGCCGGTACAGGACCGGCGCCGTAACTGCCCCTGGGAGCAGCCGAATGGACCCCGTCCAGAAGCTTCAACGCGCCCTGCTGATCCTGGTCGTCGCGGGACTGGTCACCTGTGTGGCCTTCCTCGCCCCGCCCCTCGGGGTCGCCCTGCTCGTGGGCGTAGGTGTGGCGGCTTTCGTTCTCCAGGTACTGAGTTGAGCGCCCGGCCGCTCGAACTCGTGGTCCGAAAACGCACCGCACCGGCTCCGTGCCACGGCATGGATGAATGAAGCGGTGAACTGCCGCAGGCCGGTGATGAGTTGGCTGACCGACGGGAAGGACTGGTCCCTATGCGCAATGCCCCCGATGTTCGAGGGCCGACGGTGCCGAACGACCCACCGAGTACCCCGCCGGGTACCCCACCGAGTACCCCGCCGCGCCCCGTCCCCGGCGCCCGTCCCGCCCCGGAGCCCAAGCCCCGCCGACGGCTGACGGCCGAACAGGTCGAGGAACTGGAGCGGTTGAAGCCGTACCTCGAAGGCATGGTGCGCAAGGCGCGCATGCAGTACATGCTGGAGGACCTGGTGCAGAGCTGCGTGCTCCAGCTGGTGCGCGCCTGGTCGCGGCCGGACTTCGCCCTGGACCGGCGGGACGGCGGACGGGCCTTCGCGCGCAAGGTCATGCGGGATGTCATCGCGGACGCGGTGCGCGGCAGGGACCGTGATCTCTCCTCCCCGGTGCGCGAGTTCCCCGAGGTGCCGGTCGAGGCGGACGAGGGGGAGCACGCGCGGCAGGTCCGCCTCAAGGCCATCGACCGGTTCCTCACCGAGAAGCTGACGGACCGGCTGTACCCGGTCGGCAGGCTCGCGATCGTCGAGGGCCTCAGCCAGGCGGAGATCGCGCGGTGCCTCAGGATCGACCGGCATACGGTGGGCCGCCGGTTCAAGGACGTGTGCAAGGCCCTGGAGCCCTACAAGGAAACGATCTACGACGAGGTACTGGGCGACGTGACGAGCTAGTGCCGCTACTCGGGCTCACGGGAGGGGGCCCACACGTCGCCTCCCGTGAGCCCAGGTTGGGTCCTAGCGACCCGGAGAACGACAAGGGTCACCCACGCACCTCGGGAGGGAACACGCGGGATGTATCCAACATTCGAACTACTCCGCCAGGCGGCGGAGGCATGCCGGGCGCCGACTCGGCAGCCACCGAGAGAGATTGATCCGGTGAGCTGGGAGGCGCTGCTGGACCGCGTCGAGGATCAACTGGAGGAGGATCAAATGGAGGAGGATCAAAGGGAGAAGGACGACCGAGACGGCGGAATCATCTCGGCCGGCTCGCTCTCGCTTCACATCTGCTGAACGGTGATGAGGGGAACCAGCGGTCGGGGAACGCGCGGGGGGTTCGAGGCCAGATCCGCACGGGGGACGGACCCGGGCTCGGACAAGTAGCGCCACGACAACTGGACACCAGGCCCGGCGTGCTACCTCTTCGGAAGAGAAGGGCAGCACGCCGGGCGGGCGCTTATGCTGCCCGGATGATCAAGCCGATTGAGCTCGTCATATTCGACTGCGACGGCGTACTGGTCGACAGCGAGCGCATCGCCGCCCGCCTCCAGATCGCCCTCGGCGCCGAACTGGGCTGGCCGTTGAGCGAGGACGAAGTCGTCGGCCGATTCATCGGCCGCTCGCACGCCGCGATCCGCGAGCAGGTCGCCGACCGGCTGGGCGCGCGGACCGCCGCCCTCTGGTCGGAGCGCTTCGAAGAGCTGCACCGCGCGGCCGTCGACGCCGAACTCGCGCCCGTGGAAGGGCTGGTGGAGGCCCTCGACGCGATCACGCTGCCGACGTGCGTGGCCTCCAGCGGGTCCCATGACAAGATGCGGCACACCCTGGGCCGTACCGGACTGTACGACCGTTTCGCGGGCCGTATCTACAGCGCCACCGAGGTCGCCCGCGGCAAGCCCGCGCCGGATCTGTTCCTGCACGCCGCCCGGCGCATGGGAGTCGAGCCGGCCGCCTGTGCGGTGGTCGAGGACAGCGGACCGGGCGTGCGGGCCGCGCGCGCCGCGGGGATGCGTGCGTTCGGGTACGCCGGGGGACTGACGCCCGCCGAGCGGCTCGCGGGACCTGACACCGTCGTCTTCCACGACATGCGCAAGCTGCCCACACTCATTACCGAGCAGTAACGTGCCGGGTTGTCAGTGCCGTGCGCTTCACTGTCCGTCATGGAGCTCACGCAAGCGACCGTGAACGACCCGCTGGACCGGCCCGGCCGACGAGTCCAGGGGCGCGGCGTCGCTCGTCCCCTTCGAGGGCCGGGCCGTCGCGATACGGGCGTGGGCGTACGGATACCGAGGCGAGCCTCGGTACCGGGTCGCCGGTCCGCGGACCGCTGGGGCAGCGGCGGTCAGTAGCCGCCCAGCAGGGTCCGTACCCGGCGCAGGGTCGTCGGGCCCGCGGCGCTGTGCCAGCGGGAGGGGTCGGCGGGGCGGCGGCCCCACAGCAGGAGGAGCCGGGTGGCCGCGTCGCTCTCGATGGCGGCGGGCCCTTCCGGGACGGCCAGACGGATGCTCGCGCCGTCGGCGTCGGCGGTCAGCACGATGTCGTCCGTGCCGGGGGTGCGCAGCCGGGCTTCGAGCCGTTCGTCGTCGGCTAGACGCAGATCGGCGCGGCCCCGGGCCAGCAGGGGACGGCCGACGGAGACGACGCTGTGTTCCGTCATCCAGGGCTCGTCGAGCGCTCGTACGGCCGTACGGTCGTCGCCGGTCAGGTCCCAGCGGTGCAGGATCAACTCCTCGCGCATGTGCTCGGCGAAGAAGGGGGCCGTCACGGTCCGGCCGGTCCATGTGATCTCCGTGTCCGGGGAGAGATCCCGCGCGGCGGCCGCGGCGATGTCCGTCAGGTGCGCGCAGTTGCGCAGGAAGGCCGACCAGAGGTCCGCGTCGGACAGCCGGTGGTAAGGGGCCTCGCGGTCAAAGCCCCGGGTCTCCACGGGGGTACCCGCGAGGAACGCCTCAAGGACGCGGGCCAGTTCCTCGGCGTTCCCCGTCTGGTGGATCAGCACGTCCCGCACCGTCCACGCCTCGCACCAGGTGCCGTCGTCGGGCCGCCGCGCCTGTACGGCGCGGGCGAAGGGGACGAGTTCCGGCAGGGTCTCGGCGACCTCGGTGGGGATCATGCGCCATGGGTAACCGGGGCGGGGGGTCGGTCAAACCGGCCGGGCGCTCAGCTCGTGCCCGGGTCGGCGACCAGATCCGTGAGCCGGTGCAGCAGCGTGACCAGCAGGGCGCGCTCGGCCGGGGTGAACGCCTCGTAGGCGCGGGCCTGACGCTCGCGCAGGTGGCCCCGGAGCACGGCGAGCCGCTCGGCGCCGTCCTCGGTCAGGCTGACCAGGACACGCCGTTCGTCCTCGGGGGAGCGGCGGCGTACGACGATCCCCTTCGTCTCCAGCTGCTGGAGCATCCGGGTCGCGGTCGGGACGCTGACGTCGGCGCCGCTCGCCAGCCGGCCCACCGGCAGGTCCGGCTCCGTGGCCAGCGGTTCGAGGAGGGCGACCTGGGGGAGGGAGAGGCCGCCGTAGTGCTCCGCGCTGGCCGTACGGGCCCGGCGCATCGCGAAGAAGAGGGCGTCGGCGGCCTGGGAGATCTCCTCCGCGCCGATGTCGACGGGCGCCGCCGACTGGTCCTGTGCCCGGTCGACGGCGCGAAGGTTGTTGCTTCTGTCACTCACGGGTGCTACTTTAGCAAAGCAATCGTTAGTAGGCTAAATGTTAGGAGAGCAAGAGACGATGGCTGCTTCTCGACGCATCGATGTGCACCAGCACCTCATCCCGGGGGCCTATCGGGAGGTGATGGAGCGGCATGGCGCCTCGGCCGCGGGCTGGCCCACGCCCGCGTGGGACGCGGAGAGCGCGATCGCGATGATGGACCGCCGCTCGATCGCCACCGGTGTCCTCTCGGTCAGCTCACCGGGCACTCATTTCGGCGACGACGCGGAGGCCCGCGCGGTGGCCCGGAGCGTCAATGAGTACGGCGCGGAGCTGGTCAAGGACCGCCCCGACCGCTTCGGACTCTTCGCGAGCCTTCCGCTGCCGGACGTGGACGGCGCGCTCGCCGAGGCCGCGTACGCGCTGGACGAACTGCGTGCCGACGGCGTGGTCCTGATGTCCAACGCCCATGGCCGCTACCTCGGCGACAAGGAGTTCGCCCCGCTCTGGGAAGAGCTGGACGCCCGCGGCGCCGTGGTGTTCATCCACCCCACCGGCTCGGCACTGCCCATGCTCGACGGCATGCCCGGCCCCGTGGTCGACTTCCCCTTCGACACCACCCGCACCGCCCTGCACATGACGCTCAACGGGGTGATGGGCCGGCACACCCGGATGAAGGTGATCCTCTCCCACGCGGGCGGCTTCCTGCCCTACGCGGCCTGGCGGTTCACCCTCGGCTCCCAGTTCAACCCCGGCACCACGCCCGAGAGCATCCTGGCCGACCTGCGGCGCTTCTACTTCGACACCGCCCTCTCCGCCAGCCCCTCCGCCCTGCCCTCCCTGCTCGCCTTCGCGGCTCCGGGCCATGTCCTCTACGGCAGCGACTCGCCCTTCGCCGCGGAGGAACACGGCAGGCTCTTCGACTCGATGCTCGACGGCTACGACGGTTACCAGCCGGGAGGGCTCGACGCGATCAACCGGGGCAGCGCGGAGGTCCTCTTCCCGAGACTCAGGACGGCCTGATCGCTCGCCCTCGGGCGAGGAAGCGGGGCGGTACGACCCCTGCCGCGCTTCCGGTCTCAGCCCGGGTCGGCCGGTCTGTGCGGGGGCGGTGCCGGTCGGTATGTCGAGCGGGAGTGATGGCGCTCCTCCCCGGTATCGGTACCGGTATCGGGAGCGGAGCCGGAGCCGGAGCCGAGACCTGGGCGGCGGCGGGGGCGGGAGTCGGCCGCGGGCGGTATCGGCTGGGTGCCGGTGATGGAGAGCCGGGACACCAGTTCGGCGAGATGACCACAGGCCCGCGCGATCTCCTTCTGGGACCTGTCCCGCTCGCTGACGGCCGCCGCGACGAGCAGCGCGGTCAGTGCGGAGGAGCCGTTGTAGGCCTGGAGGGTGACCATGTCGGTGAGCATGCCGTGCCGGGCGAACGGACCCGCGCCGTGGTTGGCGGCGATGATCGCGAAGGTCGAAACGGCCAGGGCGACGGGCGCGGCGCCGGCCAGCCGGAAGCGGAAGGCGGCCCAGATCAGCAGCGGGAAACCGAGGAAGAGCAAGGGGGTGGAGCTGGTGTCGATGAACCCGACACAGGCGGTGGCCGCGAGGAGCAGCAGCACCTCCGCCCAGCGGGACGGCGTCACCTGTCTGGGCAGACGCGCCCGGCACAGCACCAGCAGGACCGGCGTCACCACCAGGACACCCATCGCGTCGCCGGTCCACCAGACCCACCAGGTCGTCCAGAACCGGTCGGTGCTCAAGGCGTTGGTGAGCACCAGCGTCCCACTGCCCGCCGTCGCGCTGACCAGCATGCCGGTGAAGGCGCCGAGGAAGATCAGCGCGAGCGCGTCGTGCAGCCGGTCCAGTTCGAGACGGAACCCCGCACGCCTGAGGAGGGCGTATGAACACAGGGGAGCGAGGGTGTTGCCCACGACGATCAGGAACAGCGCGGCGTACGACGGCCCGAGCGAGAGATTGGCCAGCAGCGCGCCGAGCGTGATGCCGGGCCAGATCCGCGGACCGCGCAGCAGCAGGGCCGCCACGGCGATACCGGTCGGCGGCCACAAGGGGGTGACCTGGCTGCGCACCAGTTGCTGAAGCAGTCCCAGCTCCGCGGAGCCGTAGTACAGCGCCGCGACCGCGCAGATCTCCAGGGCGGCGACACCGCCGCGCCGGAGTTCTCCACGCCGCGCGACCGTCATCGGGCGACCTCCGCATCGAACCGCCCCGGCCACCATCATCCGCCGTATCCGGGGGATCCTCCAGGGCAGGGGGCGGCCGGGTCGGGGAGCTTCGGTGAGGCATCGGTCGGCCGGAGGCTGGGTCCGCGAGACGACCGAGGGCGGCCGAGGGGCAGCGGACTGGACCGCCTGTGCTCGGGGCGCAGGCAGCCGGACCGGGGCGGCCGGATCGGCGGCGGCTGGCTCGGGCGGAGGCGGGCGATCGGCGATCGGTCGGCTCGGCGGGCGGCTGGGCGAAGCCGATCGACGGATGGCACGGCAGCGGTCGGCCAGACTCGCGGGTGGCCGGGTGGCCGGGTGGCCGGGTGGCCGGGTGGCCGGGTGGCCGGGTGGCCGGGTGGCCGGGTGGCCGGGTGGCCGGGTGGCGTCGGTGGAGCGGCGGGGTTGTGGTGCCCGGGTCGGTGGTGGGTCGGGTCCCCTGGGCCGGGGTGGGTCGGTGCCGGGTCAGGCCGGTGGGGTGCGCAGGGCCAGGACCGCCATGTCGTCGTGGCCGTCGCTGGGATGGTGGTCGGCGAGGGCCCGGACGAAGTCGTCCAGAGGGAGGGAGGCGTACTCGGTGGCGAGTTCGATCAGTTCGGCGAGGCTCTGGTCAATCGGGTGGTCGGGGTGTTCGACCAGGCCGTCGGTGAAGAAGACCACGGTGGCGCCGGGCGGCACGGAGCAGGAGTGGTCCGGGCGGGGGAGCCCGGGGTCGACGCCCAGCGGCAGCCCGGGATCGGCGAACAGATACTCCGCCGGGCGGCCCGGCGCGAGCAGCAGATGCGGGACGTGGCCGGCGGTGCTCCAGGACAGCCGCCAGCCTCCCTCGGCCGGTTCGATACGGGCCAGCGTGGTGGTGGTGATGGGGTTCTCGGTGATGGCCTGAAGGGTGTGATCCAGTTGGGACAGGATGGTGCCGGGCGCGCTGCTCCGGTCGAACAGCAGGGCGCGCAGCATATTGCGGGTGGAGGCCATCGCGGCCGCGGCCGGCAGATCGTGGCCGACCACGTCCCCGATGACGACCGCCACCACATTGCCCGGCAGCGGGATGGCGTCGTACCAGTCACCGCCGAGCTGGCTGGGCTCGGCGGCGGGCCGGTAGACCGCGGCGGCGGTGAAGGGGTGCAGGTCGGGCAGGGTGGGCAGGAGCAGGCGCTGGAACTGCTCGGCGCCCTCGCGGACCCGTTCGAAGAGGCGGACGTTCTCGATGGCGATGCCGGCGGCGCCGGCCAGGGCGATGACCACGCTCTCGTCGTCGGCGTCGAAGGGCTGTCCGTCCTGGCGCTCGGAGAGATAGAGGTCGCCGTAGATCTCGCCGCGGACGCTGATGGCGACGCCGAGCAGGGTGCCCATGTACGGATGGTTGGGCGGGAAGCCCACGGAGGACGGATGGGCGGCGATGTCTTCGACCCGCAGCGGCTCGGGGTGGTGGATCAGCTGGCCGAGGACGCCCCGGCCGTGGGGGAAGTCGGTTCCCGCGAGGGCGGCCCGTTCCTCCTCGGTGAGGCCGGCGGTGATGAACTGCTCCAGCTCGTCGCCGGAGGGGGCGAGCACACCGAGGGCTCCGTAGCGGGCGCCCACCAGGTCCATGGCGGTGGTCACGATGCGGTAGAGGACCGAGGGCAGCTCGTTCTCGCGGGTGATGGCGACCACCGCGTCCAGCAGGCCCTGGAGCCGGTCCATGGCGTCCAGCAGGCTGCGCATCTGCTCGTCCATGCGGCCCAGCTCGGTCCGCAGGCGGACATGCAGATCGGAGTCATCCGGCTGCCCGGGCGACGCCCCGTTCTCGGGCCCGGCCATCAGGTGCTCCCCGCGGCTGGTCGTCCGGTCCTGGAGCGGTACATGGTGCCCTCTTGGAGTGACCCTGAGTCATCAGGGGCTGGGGCACGGCACGGTGAAACTGGCCTTTCGGTCATCTGTCAAAAAATAGGGCAGTGTGCGCCATCCCGCCGCTCGCCCGGGGCCCCGACACGCGGGCGGACCTCGAAACATGTGCTCGGTGGCCGCCCCGGCCCGGCGCCCCGGACTCTCGAACGCGACCGGACACGACCCAAGCGGAAGGGGTAACTCCCAGGTCAAACAGGTCAGTTGAGGCAGTCACGGAGCGTGTTGCGCTGTGCTGGCCTCTTGGATTCCGTCCATGACATCGGCCCCAGGGCACGCGAGACACGCGGGCCGTCAGAGCGTTCGAGGCGAAGCTCATGCGCAGAAGCAATCCGGGACGAAGGTTGCACAACACCGTGGTGATCGCGCCAGGCATCATGGGCAGCGAACTCAGGGAGGCCGGGACCGGCCGGAAGCTATGGGGGGTCGGAAAGCTTCTCACCTACACCGCGCGGGCCCACACCGAGCGGCTGCGGCAACTCGCGGTGACCGAGGACGAACGTGCCGGCCGCCGTCACCTGGACGCCGACCCCGGGGCGGGACCCGCCCGGCTGGTCTTCGTGGCCCACTCCATGGGCGGTCTGCTCACCCGCGAGGCCCTGCACCTGGACGGCACCCTGCGCGGCGACATCCGGGCGGTGATGACCGTCGGCACCCCCTGCCGAGTTACCGGGCCCATGAGGTGGACGGCGACATGCGTCCGGGCCGCTCCCGCCTCCCCACCCGGCGCGCCCCCTCCTCCCCCCACCCCCTCGCCACCCCCTCACCCAGCGCCCCTCTACCCCTCCTCCGTGCGCCGGTCGGCCGGGGGTGGGTGGGGATGCGATGGTGGAAACAGGGCAGGTGGTCGGTCTGGTGAAGGTGGGCAGGGAGGAGAACGATGGACTGGCGCACGTTCGCCGAACGGATGGCAGCACTGGCGCGGGATCTGCTGGCACAGGAGACGGTGACCGACACCCTGGAGCGGATCACCCGGTCCGCCACCGAGCTCGTGCCCGGCTGTGACGCGGCAGGCATCCTCCTCCTGCACGCCAAGGGCGTCCGCACCCTCGCGCCGACGGACCAGGTGGTGACCGACAGTGACCAGTTGCAGGAGCGTCTCCAGGAAGGCCCCTGCTACGACGTCGCCCGCCCGGAGAGCGATGAGCGGGTGTTCCGGATCGCCGACTTCCGCGAGGACCACCCGGGCTGGCCCCGCTACGTGGCCGAGGCCCGCAAGCTCGGCCTCGGCAGCATGATGGGCTTCCTGCTCTACACCGACGAGGAGGACCTCGGCGCGCTGAACATCTACTCCCGCAGCCCGGGCGCCTTCACCGAGGCCAGCGAGACGGCCGGCTGGCTGCTCGCCTCGCACGCCGCCGTCGCCTTCTCCAGCGCCCGCACCCACGCCCAGCTGGAGGAGGCCGTCGCCACCCGGCACATCATCGGCGAGGCCATGGGCATCCTCATGGGCAGCCACGAGCTCACCGAGGACCAGGCATTCGACGTACTGCGCCGCTACTCCCAGGACAAGAACGTCAAACTGAGGGAAGTGGCCCGGCGGATCTGCGAACGCGGCGGGCTCACCTAGGGCCCCGGGACGCCACCGGCGGCCGTCCCGCCGCAGGGGCCCGCCAGCTCACCGATCGGCGAGGCGTCGTGACAGCCGCCGCCCCGGCCGCCCCGGCACCACCACACCGGGGGCCCGGCCGTACCCGACTCGCCCGGGTACCAGTCCTCGGACGTCCCCGCGGGCCGCGGATGCATTCCGGTTCCGTGCTCCCGGCAGAGCGGCCAGACCCGCCACAGCAGCTCCACGACGGTCTCCTGCGCCGCCTCCGCGACCACGCGCAGGACCCCCGCCTCGCCCGGCTCCGGTGGGGCGCCCTCCTCCAGGTCGTCCGAGTGCACCGGATTGCCGTGCCAGCGGCCGTCCGCCATCGCCACGTACACCTGTTCCCCGTCGAACCCGTCCGGAGCCGGGGCGGCCATCAGTATCAGCGGCCCTTGACCCGGCAGGGTCGCCCGCACATCGCGGTTGACCACGGCGAGCGCGGCCTCAAGAGCCGGCCACCGACCGGGCTCGGCCCGCTCGGGCTCCGCGAAGGACCCGCCGTCTCCCGTCCACGCGCTCCCGCTCACGGCCGCCCCGCGCCGCCCCCCTCGAACGCCCCCAGGATCCGTTCCGCCGCCAGCGTCGCCGTCAACGTCCCCTCCCTGACCTGTCGTTCGAGGTCCGGCGCCGCCGCCCGTACCGCCGGGTCCGCGTGCAGCCGGCCGAGGAGTTCGTCACGGACCATCGCCCAGGTCCAGTCGACCTGCTGGTCCCGCCGCTTGGCGGTGAGCCGGCCCGTGGAGTCCAGCAGCGTACGGTGCTGCTCCAGCCGTTCCCACACCGTGTCGAGCCCCATGGACTCACGCGCGCTGCAGTGCAGCACCGGCGGCGTCCAGAACGCGTCCTTGCCGTGCATCAGCCGCAGCGCGCCCGCGAGTTCCCGTGCCGCCGCCCGCGCGTCGCGCTCGTGCGGACCGTCCGCCTTGTTGACGGCGATCACGTCCGCCAGCTCCAGGACGCCCTTCTTGATGCCCTGCAACTGGTCGCCGGTGCGGGCCAGGGTGAGCAGCAGGAACGTGTCGACCATGTCGGCGACCGCCGTCTCCGACTGCCCGACGCCGACGGTCTCCACGAGGACCACGTCGTAGCCCGCCGCCTCCATCACCACCATCGACTCCCGGGTGGCCTTCGTGACCCCGCCCAGCGTGCCCGCGCTGGGGGAGGGCCGTACGAAGGCCGCCGGATCGACCGACAGCCGTTCCATCCGCGTCTTGTCGCCGAGGATGGAACCGCCGGTGCGGGTCGAGGAGGGGTCGACGGCGAGCACCGCGACCCGGTGGCCCAGCGAGGTCAGCATGGTGCCGAACGCGTCGATGAACGTCGACTTGCCGACCCCCGGCACCCCGCTGATGCCGATCCGCCGGGCCCGGCCGCTGTGCGGCAGCAGCCGGGTCAGCAACTCCTGCGCCAGCACCCGGTGCTGCGGCCGGGTGGACTCGACGAGCGTGATGGCACGGGCCACCAGGGCCCGCTTCCCGTCGAGCACACCCTTCACATATGTGTCGAGATCGATCGGGGCCATCGCGGCGCCTACAGCTCGTGGCCGAGGTCGGCCGCCAGGCGCCGGACCAGGTCGTAGGCCGCGTCCGGGATCACCGTCCCGGGCGGGAACACGGCCGTGGCGCCCATCTCCAGCAGCGTGGGCACGTCCTGCGGCGGGATCACCCCGCCGACCACGACCATGATGTCCTCCCGGCCCTCCTCCGCCAGCTTCTCGCGCAGCGCCGGTACGAGGGTGAGGTGCCCCGCGGCCAGCGAGGACACGCCGACCACGTGGACGTCCGCCTCGACCGCCTGCCGGGCGACCTCGTCCGGCGTCTGGAACAGCGGGCCGACGTCGACGTCGAAGCCGAGGTCGGCGAACGCGGTCGCGATCACCTTCTGGCCGCGGTCATGGCCGTCCTGGCCCATCTTGGCGACCAGGATGCGCGGCCGCCGCCCCTCCGCCTCCTCGAAGGCGTCCACCAGGGCGCGGGTGCGGTCCACGGACGGCGACTCGCCTGCTTCGTTGCGGTACACACCGGAGATCGTACGGATCTGGCTCGCGTGCCGGCCGTACACCTTCTCCAGGGCGTCGGAGATCTCGCCGACGGTCGCCTTGGCACGGGCCGCCCGCACCGCCAGCTCCAGCAGGTTCTCGGTGCCCTCGGCGGCCCGGGTGAGCGCGTCCAGCGCGTCCCGGCAGACCTGCTCGTCCCGCTCCGCGCGCAGTCGGCGCAGCTTCTCGATCTGCTGGGCGCGCACCGAGGAGTTGTCGACCTTGAGGACGTCGATCTGCTCGTCGCTGTCGACGCGGTACTTGTTGACGCCGATCACCGGCTGGCGCCCGGAGTCGATGCGGGCCTGGACCCGGGCCGCCGCCTCCTCGACGCGCAGCTTGGGGATGCCGGCGTCGATGGCCTGCGCCATGCCGCCCGCCTGCTCCACCTCCTGGATGTGCGCCCAGGCCCGGCGGGCGAGGTCGTACGTCAGCCGCTCCACATAGGCGCTGCCGCCCCACGGGTCGATGGTCCGGGTGGTGCCCGACTCCTGCTGGAGGAGCAGCTGGGTGTTGCGGGCGATGCGCGCCGAGAAGTCGGTGGGCAGCGCGAGCGCCTCGTCCAGCGCGTTGGTGTGCAGCGACTGGGTGTGGCCCTGGGTCGCGGCCATCGCCTCCACACAGGTGCGCGTGACGTTGTTGAACACGTCCTGCGCGGTCAGCGACCAGCCCGAGGTCTGCGAATGGGTGCGCAGCGACAGGGACTTGGTGTTCTTCGGCTCGAACTGCGCGACCAGCTTGGACCACAGCAGCCGGGCCGCCCTGAGCTTGGCGACCTCCATGAAGAAGTTCATGCCGATCGCCCAGAAGAACGACAGGCGCGGCGCGAACGCGTCCACGTCCAGGCCGGCTTCGCGCCCCGCGCGGATGTACTCCACACCGTCGGCGAGGGTGTACGCCAGCTCCAGATCGGCCGTCGCACCCGCCTCCTGGATGTGATAGCCGGAGATGGAGATGGAGTTGTAGCGCGGCATCCGCTGCGAGGTGTACGCGAAGATGTCGGAGATGATCCGCATCGACGGCTTCGGCGGATAGATGTAGGTGTTGCGGACCATGAACTCCTTGAGGATGTCGTTCTGGATGGTCCCGGCCAACTTCTCGGGCGGTACGCCCTGTTCCTCCGCCGCCACGATGTACAGCGCGAGCACCGGCAGCACGGCGCCGTTCATCGTCATCGACACGGTCATCCGGTCGAGCGGGATGCCGTCGAACAGCTGCCGCATGTCGTAGATCGAGTCGATCGCGACGCCCGCCATGCCGACGTCGCCGGTCACCCGCGGGTGGTCGCTGTCGTAACCGCGGTGCGTGGGCAGGTCGAAGGCGACCGACAGGCCCTTCTGCCCGGCCGCTAGGTTGCGCCGGTAGAAGGCGTTGGACTCCTCGGCGGTGGAGAAGCCCGCGTACTGGCGGATCGTCCAGGGCTGGTTGACGTACATCGTCGGGTAGGGGCCGCGCAGATACGGCGCCATGCCCGGGTAGGTGCCCAGGAAGTCCAGGCCCTCCAGGTCGCGCCCGGTGTACAGCGGCTTGACCCCGATGCCCTCCGGGGTCTCCCACAGCGGCTCGGCGCCGCCGGTGGCCTGCTTGACGGCCGCCTGCCACTCCTCGGCGCTGCCGCCGGCCACCGGGGTCCCCAGCTCGATGCCGGAGAAGTCGGGGATTCCCATCAGGACACTCCCATACGGTCGAGAGTCGCGGTCAGCACATCGACGGCGTCGCAGCCCGCGAAGACATGGCGGTCGACACCGGCGTACTCGCCCCGGCCCGCCAGGAACACCTGCCGGGCGCCCGCGGCGCGCAGTGCAGCGGCGGTCTCCTCGGCCTGCTCCGCGTACATCGCGTCGCTGGAGCACAGCACGGCCTCGGTGGCGCCGCTGTCCTCGAAGGTTCCCTCGGTGACCGGCTCGATGCCGCCGGCCTGGAACAGATTGGCGGCGAAGGAGGCCCGCGCGGTGTACTCGGCGGCCGAGCCGAGCGTGGCCAGGAAGATCCGCGGCCGGGCGCCGGTCGCCGCGAGATGGGCGTCGGAGCGGGCCCGCAGCTCCTCGAACGCCTCGTCCCGGCGCACCCGGGGCAGCCCGCCGGACGGCGCCTTCGGCGCGGGCTCGCGCGCCACCGGCTTCTCGGCCAGCAGCGGGAACTCGCTGACCCCGGTGATGGGTTCGCGCCGCTTGGCGAGCTTCTTGGAGCGCTGTGCCCAGGTCGTCGCGAGGTCGGTGCGCAGCCGCCCGGAGCGCAGCACGGCCGCCTGGCCGCCGTCGCGCTCGATGGTCCGGAAGAACTCCCAGGCGGCCTCGGCCAGTTCGTCGGTCAGCCGCTCCACGTACCAGGAGCCGCCCGCCGGGTCGATGACCCGCGCGAGGTACGACTCCTCGATCAGGATCGTGGAGGTGTTGCGGGCGATGCGCCGGGCGAACGCGTCCGGCAGGCCGAGCGCGTGGTCGAACGGCAGCACCGTCACGGAGTCGGCGCCGCCCACCCCGGCCGCGAGCGTCGCGATCGTGGTGCGCAGCATGTTCACCCACGGGTCGCGGCGGGACATCATCACCGGTGAGGTCACCACGTGCTGCGTCTGGGCGCCGGGCGCCCCGCTGACCTCCGCGACCCGTGCCCACAGCCGGCGCGCCGCGCGCAGCTTGGCGATGGTCAGGAACTGGTCGGCGGTGGCCGCGTACCGGAACTCCAGCTGCCCGGCGGCCTGTTCGACGGTCAGGCCCGCCTCGGTCAGCGCGCGCAGATAGGCCACCCCGGTGGCGAGCGAGGCGCCCAGCTCCTGCGCCGCCGAGCCGCCGGCCTCGTGGTACGGCAGCGCGTCCACGGTCAGGGCGCGCAGCCCCGGGTAGCTCTCGGCGCAGCGCGCGGCCAGGGCGGCGTACGGCGCGAAGTCCTGCGCGGCGCCGGTGCGGGCCTCGTAGCCGAGCGGGTCGCCGCCGAGGTTGCCGCGTGCGGCCTTCGGCTCGACGCCCTTGTCCGCGTACAGGGCCAGCAGCGCCTCGGCCGCCTCGGCGGTGTCCCGCCCGGCGTCCAGCACGACGGGCGCGAGGTCCAGATAGACGCCCTCCAGGGCCCGGCCCAGGTCGGCGAGCGGGATGCCGCCCTCGCCCAGGGCCAGCCACAGCGAGGTGCCGCCGTTCTCCAGATCGGCGAGGACCGCGCCGTCGGCGAGCGTCGTGTGCCGCTGGCGTACACCCCAGCCGTCCGTGACCCCGCCCTCGGGGCGCGCGCCCCGTACGAACGGGGCGAAGCCGGGCAGACCGGGCTCGGGCGCGGTGTCGCGCGCCGTGTACAGGGGACGGGTGCGCAGCCCGTCCTCCAGCGTCATGGACAGAGCGTCCTCAGCTGCCGTGCCCGAGACTTCCTTGCCCGACTTGCGCAGCACACCCTCGACCAGGCGTTGCCACTGCTCGTGTGTCGCGTCAGGGAACTCGGCGGCCAGTGGGAGCCCGTCGTCAGGCAGGACCGTCATGGCTCGGATGCTAGGCCAGGGTGCTCAAAGGAGTGCAGAGCAAACGCTTGTGAGTTTTCTCCTCTTGCGGCTGTGACCCGCACCGCTCCCGTGGCCGGTCACCTGGCACGACGGTGCGGCCCGGCCCCGAGGACGGCCGGACCGCGGCGGGCGGGCGGGGGCGGTCAGCCCTTGACGCGCAGCTCGGACCGGCGTACGTCCCGGGTGGAGAGCGTCTGGGGGCCGCCGGTGAAGGCGCGCAGCCGCAGCCGGGTGCTCCGCTTCTTCGGGAGCGTGAAGCTACCGGAGGGCGCCCGGAGTTCGACCGTCGCCGTGCCGTGCGCGGGAATGGTGGCCGGACCGTGGGCGAGCGGCCAGTAGCGGGTCATGCCCTGCCCGGTGGTGAGCATGTAGTGCGGGGTGAGCGGGTCGTCGCCGGTGTTCGCCACCCGCAGGGTCACCCCGGAGACCGTGCCGGGCGCGAGCGGCCGTACCGCCGTGATGTCCATCCGCAGCGGCGGGCTCCCGGTGGCCGCGAGGACCGCGCTGAGCAGCGCGGGCGCGAGCAGTACCGGGACGGCCGCGAGCCGGACGGGCCGGCGCCGCGCCCCGGCGAGCCAGTGCGGCCGGGGCTGCCAGGCGCCCGCGAACTCCGGCAGCGGCGCGGTGACCGCCGCCGCCAGCCACAGCGGGGTCATCATCAGGTAATAACCGTCCTGCGAGCGTGTCGCCAGGAAGAACGCGCACCACGGCAGCACGGTCGCGGCCGGTCCGAGGCGCCGTACGAACAGCACGAACAGGGCCAGCAGGGCGGCGGCCAGCAGCATGCTCGCGTGGCCGTACCAGTCGAGCCGGTCGCTGCCGTGGGTGAAGTACAGCGAGATGCCGACGATGCCCTGTCCGTGCAGCACCGCGCCCTGGGTCAGCGGCAGCACGATGCCGCGCAGCCACGGTCCCGGCTCGGTCACGATCAGATACGCGTCGATCAGCAGGAAGGCCAGGACGGCAATCCCGGTGATCCGCAGCACCACGCGCGCGGCAGCCCGGCCGCCCAGTTCGCCGCGGCGCACCGCGTAGATCCCGGCGAGCAGGAACGGCGCGACGAACCAGGGGAGTTGCTGGGCGGCGCAGGCCGCGCCGAGACAGGCGGCACGGGCGACGCCGACCGCGCCGAGCCGGCCGCGCGCGCCGAGCCGGGGCCAGCGGACCACCACCGGGATCAGCAGCGCGAGGGCGACGATCGCCGGGTAGCCCTGGCGGGCGTAGTTGGGCAGCAGCCCGAAGCCGAGGAAGACCATCGTGGCCGCCGACCGCCACTGCGCCGGGACCAGCCGCCACAGCGCGATCGCGCCCGCGATCAGGGCGAGGGTGGCCACCGCCGTCGCCGGGGCACCGCCGTGGCCCAGCCACAGGAACGGGACGGTGAGCAGCGGCGCGAGCGGCGGATAGCCGTAGGTGTAGTCGTATCCGCCGGTCGTCGTCGCGGTCAGGGCGACGCCCCTGATGCGGAACAGCCAGGGCCAGGGGTGGTCGTAGAGGTGGTGCCCGTGGACGAGTTCCTTGGCGGCCTGGGTGGTCAGGAGCGCCTCGTCGCCGCCGCCGTGGTTCAGCGCCCACGCGCACAGGGCGAGCACGACCGCGGTCACCAGCACCACCAGGTCCAGGCGGGCCAGCGAGCGGGCCCGGCGGACGGTCAGCGCGAGGACCCCGGTCACCAGGATCGCCGCGTAGCACAGGGAGATGACCGCGGCGAGGACCAGGCGGTGCGTGGCCGCCTGGGTCCAGATGGAACGGGTACCGATGAAGAGGCTCACATCGGCGAGGAGTGTGAGGACGCGATGCCACTGCGCGGGCCCGTCGGGCGCCTGTGCGCGCGGTCCGGGTACGGCGGACACCGCCGACTGCGTCCGCCGGCCGGGCGTCACCTGCTGTGTTTCTGCCAAGTGCACGGGAGGGGACGCTAGCGGCGGTGCGTGACCGGCGCGCGACCAGCGGTGAAGAGTCCGGTATGAGGGCGGTAAGAAGCGGGCATATTCGCACATCTGCCCAGAGATGGGGCGGGGTTGGCGCCACCGGACCGATCGCTTCCGTGTCGTTGTGTGTCGTTGTTGGGCCGAACGGGTGACTTGGCGTAAGAATTGGCTGGTGCAGGCATGGAAAGCGAGTCAGGTCGGGGGGAGCCGGTGAGCCGTTATGACGTCACCGATGAACAGTGGGAAGGGCTCGCCCAGGTCGTGCCACTACGGGGCCGCGACGCGTGGCCCTCGGCGGTCAACCACCGCTCCCTACCGGACGACGAGACCGAGACCCGGCGCCGCTTCGTGGTCCTCCGCGTCAACGTCTTCGCCGACGCCCGGGACGTCGCCGAGACGGTGATGGCGGGCGCGCCCGTCCTCCTCGACCTCTCCGGCGCCGAGGGGGATGTCGCCAAGCGGGTGCTCGACTTCAGCACGGGCGTGGTCTTCGGCCTGGGCAGCGGGATGCACCGGGTGGACCGCAACGTCTTCCTGCTGACACCGCCGGGCACGGAGGTCAGCGGGCTGCTGGAGGGGGCGGGGTGAGCCATAGCTCCCCCGGGTGAGGCTCGGCCCCCGTTGTTGCCGTGAAGGCCCCCGATCGTGGGAACCTCCGCCGGGTAAACGGTTCACCCCCTCGGCGGAGCCCTACGTTCCGGGCATGGCCATGCCTTTCGCGTCCGCCGAGCCGCCGCTGGTCGAAGGCTTCGGCGGGACCGTCCCGCCGGAACCCCGCGAGCCCCTCGATGTGCGGCCCCGGATCACCGAGCTGCGGTTGTCGGCGTTCGCCGGGCACCGGGGCGCGGGATTTCCGCTGGGCGCGGTCACGCTGTTCGCGGGCCCCAGCGGGTCGGGCAAGACGACCGCGCTGGCGGCCTACGAGGCGCTGGCCCGGCTCGCCGCCGGCGCCCCGCTCATGGAGGCGTTCCCGGACCCGGTCGCGTGTGTGCCGGACCGGGCCAGGCCCGACGGCGAGGGCCGGCGCGGCTTCCGGATCGGCTGTACGGCCGACGGCGCCGAGGGCCCGGTGCGGCTCGACATCGCCGTACAGGCCGAACCGCAGCTGCGGATCGTCGGCGAGCGGCTGAGCGCGGGCGAGGTCGTCCTGCTCCAGACCGCGTTACGGGACCCGGGGCGCCGCGCCGTGCAGGCCGCCTGGCACACCGCGGGCACCGCGCCGGTGACCCGCGCGCCCCTGCCCGACGACCGGCTCGGCACCGCCCTGCTCCCGCTGCGCGTGGCCGGCAAGACCGACGGGCAGCGCAGGGTGCTGGCCGCGGCCGAGCAGATGGTCGTCGCCCTGCGCTCGGTCTTCGTCTGCGATCCCCGCCCCGACTGCATGCGCACCCCCGTGCCCACCGGCTCCGGCCGCCTGATGCCCGGCTGCGACAACCTCGCCGACGTGCTGTGGCGCACCCGCGCCGAGTGCGCCCGCAGGCACGGCCGGCTGGTCGAGGCGCTGCGCGCGGGCTGCGCGGGACCGGTGTACGACCTGATCGCCGAGCCCCTCTTCGACGGCACGGTGCGCGCCCTCCTCGACCGCGGCGACGGCCATCGCACGGAACTGGCCCGCCTCGGCGAGGGCGAACTGCGCTACCTCGCGCACACCTTGGTGCTGCTGACCGGCCCCGGTGTGCTGGCCATGGACCCGCCGGGCGAGGTCCCCGACGCCCTGCGCTCCCTCACCGTCCTCGCCGACGGCTTCGACCGCCCCCTCGACCCGGTCCAGCGCCGGTCGCTGCTGCGGCTCGCGGCCGGGACGGGCGAGTCCGGGCACATCCGGCTCGCCGCCGCGGTGAACGACGCCTCCTGGTGCGTGGGGGCCGAGGGCGTCACAGTGGTACACCTGAACCGTGACGGAACACCCTGACCTCCCCCGACTCCGGCGCAGGCTCGCCGAGTTCGCCGCCGCCCGGAACTGGGGGCAGTACCACACCCCCAAGAACCTCGCCTCCGCGCTGAGCGTGGAGAGCTCCGAACTGGTCGAGATCTTCCAGTGGTTGACCCCCGAGGAGTCGGCCCGGGTGATGTCCGACCCGGCCACCGCGCACCGCGTGCGCGACGAGGTCGCCGACGTCCTCGCCTATCTCCTCCAGTTCTGCGAGGTCCTGGACATCGACCCGCTGACCGCCCTGTCCGAGAAGATCGACCGCAACGAACACCGCTTTCCGGCGCCCGAGGACTGACAACAGGCGGACTCCCCGGTTCCGTTATCACTCTTCGCAGTCAATTCACCTGCCGAATCCGAATTGTTGTCCACAGATTTCGGGCGTCCTCTGGCTTTTCGCACCAACGACCCTCACTCTGGGTAGTGGACAGGAGAGCCAGTGAACGTACGAGCGAGTGCGTGGAGGGACGGGGGCGACGGATGGACGCGGTACGACTCATCCTCACCGGCAGGCGAGCCCTGGCGAGCGGCGCGGACACGCGCGAGTTGATGGCGGAGGTGTGGCAGGCACAGGCCCTCGCCCAGGCGATCGGCAGCAGGCTCGCGGTCTCCGGACCGCCGGAGCTGCGCGGCGAGGCGCTCGGGCTGACAGAGCTGGCGGGCCGGGGCTGCGGCGCCCTCGATCCGCCCGAACTGGACCTCGGCGATCTGCGCGCCGCCCAGCTCACCCGGCTGGACGACGCCCGCGAGACCCTGCTCTGCCTCGGCGGGCTGCTCGGCGAGGTCGGCATGGCCCTGGTCGGCCTGGCCAGCGCCGCGGCGGACGAGACGACGTACTGGCAGTGCATGGAGGCCATCGACGCGGCCGACGAGTCCCGCGACCGGGTCCGCGAGATGCTGCGCAAGCTGGCCGCGCGGGAGGAGGTGTTATCGGCGGACGACAACCGCAGAAGCCCCTTCGGGGGCGCGCCCTGCGCGTAGCCGCCGCGCAGGGATCGGTACGACGGTTCGCGCCGGGAGCCCCGCGGCGGCGCGCGGCACCGCCCGCGGGAGACGGTGCCGGCCGCTTCGTCAGGCGACGTGCGGCATGACCTCGGACGCGATCAGCTCCAGGTGGTCCAGATCGGCCAGGTCCAGCATCTGCAGATAGACCCGCCCCGCACCCACCGCGGCATAGCGCCCCAGCTTCTCCACGACCTCCGCGGGAGAGCCCGCGAGGCCGTTGGCCTTCAGCTCGTCCACCTCGCGGCCGATGGCCGCCGCCCGCCGCGCGACCTCGGCGTCGTTCTTGCCGACACAGGCCACCAGCGCGTTGGAGTACACCAGGTCGTCCCCCTTGCGCCCGCGCTCCTCGGCCGCCGCCCGCACCCGCCCGAACTGACGCTCGCTGTCCTCGACGGAGGCGAAGGGGATGTTGAACTCGGTGGCGTACTTCGCGGCCAGCGCCGGCGTCCGCTTGGCACCGTGACCGCCGATGAGCACCGGCACCCGGCTCTGCGCCGGCTTCGGCAGCGCGGGGGAGTCCTGCAACTGGTAGTACGCACCGTCGTAGCCGAACCGCTCGCCGACCGGCGTCTCCCACAGCCCCGTGACGATCGCCAGCTGCTCCTCCAGCCGCCCGAACTTCTCCTTCGGGAACGGAATGCCGTACGCCTTGTGCTCGTCCTCGTACCACCCCGAGCCCAGGCCCAGCTCCACCCGGCCGCCGGACATCTGGTCGACCTGCGCCACCTGGATGGCCAGCACACCGGGGAGGCGGAAGGTGCCGGCCGTCATCAGGGTGCCGAGCCGGATGCGGCTGGTCTCCCGGGCGATACCGGCGAGGGTGATCCAGGCGTCGGTGGGGCCGGGCAGGCCGTCCACATTGCCCATGTGGAGAAAATGGTCAGAGCGGAAAAATGCGTCGTACCCGAGCTCCTCGGCGGTCTTGGCGACACGCAGGAGCGTGTCGTAGGTCGCGCCCTGCTGGGGTTCGGTGAAGACTCGAAGATCCATACGCCCATCATGCATGCCGTTGCGCACGCAACCATGCGCAAGCCGCCCGGAGGCGTGAAAACCGGTGGTCGGCGGGGTGCTCGGGTCGTCAGACTCGGACACGTGTTCCTGACGATCTCTCTCAGCGGCGACGCCGCCCACCCGGCCACCGACCTCGGGTATCTGTTGCACAAGCACCCGGGCAAGGCACAGCGCTTCTCCACGTCCTACGGCACCGCGCACGTCTTCTACCCAGAGGCGGACGACGCGCGTTGCACGGCCGCGCTGCTGCTGGAGACCGATCCCGCGGCGCTGGTGCGGCGCGGCAGGGGCAAGGGCCGCGGCGGCGCCCCCGACGCGGCGCTCGCGCAGTACGTCAACGACCGCCCCTACGCCGCCTCCTCGCTCCTCGCCGTCGCGCTGAGCGGAGTCTTCTCCAGCGCCATGCGCGGGGTGTGCGCCGCCCGCCCCGAGCGGGCCGCGGCGCCGCTGCCGCTGCGCATCGAGGTCCCGGCCCTGCCCGCCCGCGGCGGCGCCGCGCTCGTGCGCGCGCTGTTCGAGCCGCTGGGCTGGCGGGTGGACGCCGAACCGGTGCCGCTGGACACGGAGTTCCCGCAGTGGGGCGACTCGCGGTACGTCCGTCTCGTGCTCGCGTCCGAGACGCTGACCCTCGCCGAGGCGCTGCGTCACCTGTACGTCCTGCTGCCGGTCCTCGACGACGCCAAGCACTACTGGGTCTCCGCCGACGAGGTCGACAAGCTGCTGCGGGCCGGCGAGGGCTGGCTGCCCGGCCACCCGGAGCAGCAGCTGATCACCAGCCGCTATCTCTCCCGCCGCTGGTCGCTGACCCGGCAGGCGCGCGAGGCGCTGGAGCTGGTGCGGCTCGCCGAGGCCGACGACAGCGAGGTCGAGGCCATCGACAACGCGGTCGGCGAGGAGACCGAGGCGGAGGAGAAGCCGACCCCGCTCGCGGTGCGCCGCCGGGAGGCGATCGTCGGCGCGCTGCGCGCCTGCGGTGCCGCCCGGGTGCTCGACCTCGGGTGCGGGCAGGGCCAGTTGGTGCAGGAACTCCTCAAGGACGCCCGGTTCACCGAGATCGTCGGGGTCGATGTCTCGGTGCGGGCGCTCACCATCGCCGCCCGTCGGCTGCGGCTCGACCGCATGGGCGAACGGCAGGCGTCCCGCGTCCAGTTGACGCAGGGCTCGCTCACCTACACCGACAAGCGGCTCAAGGGCTACGACGCCGCCGTGCTCAGCGAGGTCGTCGAACACCTCGACCCGCCCCGGCTGCCCGCCCTGGAATACGCCGTGTTCGGGCACGCCCGCCCCCGGACGGTCATCGTGACCACCCCGAACGTGGAGTACAACGTCCGCTGGGAGACCCTGCCCGCGGGACACGTCCGGCACGGCGACCACCGCTTCGAGTGGACCCGCGCCGAGTTCCGCGCCTGGGCCTTCGAAGTGGCCGAACGGCACGCGTACGACGTCGAGTTCGCGCCCGTCGGCCCCGACGACCCCGAGGTCGGCCCGCCCACCCAGCTGGCCCTGTTCACCATCCGCGCCGAGAAGGAGGCGAAGGCGGCATGACCGAGACACGCAAGGGACGGGCCCTGCCCGTCACCGACCTCTCCCTCGTGGTCCTCGTCGGCGCCTCCGGCTCCGGCAAGTCCACCTTCGCCCGGCGGCACTTCAAGCCGACCGAGGTGATCTCCTCCGACTTCTGCCGGGGACTGGTCTGCGACGACGAGAACGACCAGGGCGCCACCCGTGACGCCTTCGACGTCCTGCGCTACATCGCGGGCAAGCGGCTCGCCGCCGGGCGCCGCACCGTCGTGGACGCCACCAGCGTGCAGCAGGACAGCCGCCGCCAGCTGATCGAACTGGCCAAGAAGCACGACGTGCTGCCCATCGCCATCGTCCTGGACGTCCCGGAGGAGGTGTGCGCCGAGCGCAACGCGGCCCGCGCCGACCGCGCCGACATGCCGCGCCGGGTCATCCAGCGGCACATCCGCGAACTGCGCCGCTCCCTGCGGCACCTGGAGCGCGAGGGCTTCCGCAAGGTGCATGTGCTGCGCGGGGTCGAGGAGGCCGAGAGCGCCACCGTCGTCACCGAGAAGCGGTTCAACGACCTCACCCACCTCACCGGCCCCTTCGACATCATCGGCGACATCCACGGCTGCTCCGCCGAACTGGAGTCGCTGCTCGCGAAGTTGGGCTACGCGGACGGCGTCCACCCCGAGGGCCGTACGGCCGTCTTCGTCGGCGACCTGGTCGACCGCGGCCCGGACTCCCCGGGGGTGCTGCGCCGCGTGATGGCGATGGTCGAGTCGGGCCACGCCCTGTGCGTGCCGGGCAACCACGAGAACAAGTACGGCCGTCACCTCAAGGGCCGCAAGGTCCAGCACACCCACGGCCTCGCCGAGACCATCGCCCAGATGGAGGGCGAGAGCGAGGAGTTCCGGGCGCGGGTACGGACGTTCCTCGACGGGCTGGTCAGTCACTACGTCCTGGACGGCGGGGGGCTCGTCGTCTGCCACGCCGGGCTGCCCGAGAAGTACCACGGCCGCACCTCCGGCCGGGTCCGCTCGCACGCCCTGTACGGCGACACCACCGGCGAGACCGACGAGTTCGGCCTGCCGGTGCGCTACCCGTGGGCGGAGGACTACCGGGGCCGGGCGGCGGTCGTTTACGGCCACACCCCGGTGCCGGACGCCACCTGGCTCAACAACACCATCTGCCTGGACACCGGCGCCGTCTTCGGCGGCAAGCTGACCGCGCTGCGCTGGCCGGAGCGGGAACTGGTCGACGTGCCGGCCGAGCGGGTCTGGTACGAGCCGACGCGCCCGCTGCGCGGCGAGGCGCCCGGCGGGGCGGACGGACGGCCGCTGGACCTCGCCGATGTGCGGGGCCGCCGGGCGGTCGAGACCCGGCACGCGGGCATGGTCGCGGTCCGCGAGGAGAACGCGGCGGCGGCCCTGGAGGTCATGAGCCGCTTCGCGATCGACCCGCGCCTGCTGCCGTATCTCCCGCCGACCATGGCGCCGACGGCGACCTCCGGGGTGGAGGGCTATCTGGAGCACCCGCGGGAGGCGTTCGCGCAGTACGCGGCGGACGGGGTCGCGCGGGTGGTGTGCGAGGAGAAGCACATGGGCTCGCGGGCCGTGGTCCTGGTCTGCCGGGACGCGGCGGCGGCGACGAAGCGGTTCGGCGTGGACGGGCCCACGGGCGCGCTGTACACCCGTACCGGACGCCCCTTCTTCGACGACGGGGCGATGACCGAGGAAATCCTCACCCGCCTGCGCACGGCCGTGTCGGACGCCGGTCTCTGGGCCGAACTGGACACGGACTGGCTGCTGTTGGACGCCGAGCTGATGCCGTGGTCGCTGAAGGCCGCGGGTCTGCTGCGCAGCCAGTACGCGGCCGTCGGCGCGGCGGCCGGGGCGGTGTTCCCGGGTGCGCTGGCCGCGCTGGAGGCGGCGGCGTCCCGGGGCGTGGAGGTGGGCGAGCTGCTCGACCGGCAGCGCGAACGCGCCTTCGACGCGGCCGCGTTCACCACCGCGTACCGGCGCTACTGCTGGCCCACCGACGGCCTGACCGGCGTCCGTCTGGCGCCCTTCCAGATCCTCGCCACCGAGGGCCGCACCCTCGCCACGCTCCCGCACGACGAGCAACTGGCCCTGCTGGACCGCCTGGTGGAACACGACGGCACCGGCCTGCTGTCGACCACCCGCCGCCTCTACGTCGACACGGGCGACGCGGAGTCGGTCGCCGCGGGCGTCGACTGGTGGCTGGAGATGACCGGCCGCGGCGGCGAGGGCATGGTCGTCAAGCCCCTGACCGCCCTGGCCCACCGTCCGGACGGCCGCCTGGTCCAGCCCGGCGTCAAGTGCCGGGGCCGCGAGTACCTCCGGATCATCTACGGCCCGGAGTACACCCGCCCCGACAACCTCGCCCTCCTGCGCCGCCGCTTCCTCAACCACAAGCGCTCCCTCGCCCTGCGCGAGTACGCCCTCGGCCTGGAAGCACTGGACCGCCTGGCCGCGGGCGAGCCCCTGTGGCGGATCCACGAGGCGGTCTTCGGCGTCCTGGCCCTGGAATCCGAACCGGTGGACCCCCGGCTGTAACGCGGCCCGCGCCTGGTGGCCTCACCCCACCAGGCGCAGCCTCTCCCCCCACACCCCGACCCGCACCCGCTGCCCCCACGTCAGCTGGAGGGCGTCCGACTCGATGCCGTCGCCGAAGGCGATGAGGTGGTCGGACTCCACGGTGAGGGTCAGCGCGGCGGGCGCGTCCAGTCGGCCGGAGACCAGGGTCGTGCCGGTGGCCGGGGACGGCCAGGCCTCGCGGACGTACCAGAGGAGGCCGGGCTCGGTGGGGGAGGGGAGGGGGAGCCGGCCGCCCCGTTCCTGCCAGAGGGAGCGGAGCCAGCCCGTGGCACCCGTGCCCGTGCCCACCAGGACCCCGGAGGACGCCTGGGCCTCGACGACACCCCTGTCGCCGTCGAGACCCAGGCGGTAGCGGGCGGTCTGGTGGCCCGGGGCGCCGAGGTAGATCTCGTTGAGCGCGACCAGCCGCTGCGTGTCGTCGGCCACCGCCGCCACCATCGTCAGCTCCTCGCACCCGCCGCCCGGCGCCGCGAGCAGCTTCGCCGCGTCCCGCGGGCGGTGCCGCACCAGCACCCCCGGGTTGCGTCCCGGGTCGGTGTCGATGCCGATCACCGGCTGCCCGGTCAGATACTTGGCCACGTTGGCGACCAGCCCGTCCTGGCCGACCACCACGACGACGTCCTCGGGCGCGAACAGGAACCGTTCCAGGTCGGCGCGTTCCACCCGGGCCTGCCGCCAGGCCGGCGGGACGGCCGCCGCCACCTCCGCCAGCGCCCGCCGCGTCCCCTGGTGCCGGGCCGCGATCTCCTCGATGTCCCGGCCCCGGGAGGCGAGCACGAACGCGGCCTGGCCGCGGGTGCCGTAGCGGGCCACCAACTCCTCGTACTCCGTGGTGCGATGGACCAGTACGGCCCGCGGCGCGAGGCTCACGCCCCGGCCCCGCCGGCGCCCGAACCCGCCCCACCGAGCTTCGCCAGCAGCCCCGTCAGCACATCAGGCGAGATCGTCACGCTCTCGATGTCCGGCAGGTTCTCCGCCACCCGCATCGCCGCCAGCGCGTGCAGCGTTGCCACGTCCGCCTCGGCGTGCACCCGCAGCCAGGCCGCCCGCGCCCCCGCCCGCGCCTCGCCCACCTCGCGCTCCTGCTCCGCCGCCGCGCGCGCCAGCCGTACCACCTTGTCCGCCTCCGCCTGAGCGAGCCGTACCGTGCGCGCCGCCTCGGCGTCCGCCCGTACCGCGTCCGCGGCCGCCTGCTCCTCCGCCTCGCGTCGTGCGTTGGTGCCGCGCTGCTCCACCAACCGCTCCTCGCGCCGGGCGAGTTCGATGCGGCTGGCCAGCTCGTTCTCGGCGATGGCGCGCTCCCGCTCGACGGCCACCGCCCGCCGCTCGTACGTCGCCCGGTCGGCCTCCTGCTGGATCTGCTCCCGTGCGGGGGTGCGCAGCGCCCGTTCGACCTCGGGCTCCGGGCGCAGCGCCACCACGCGCACCGCGACCACCTCGATCCCGGTGTCCGGCAGCCGGGGCTGCGCGGCGAGTCCGGCCGCGAGCCGCTCGCGCACCGTGCTCACCCCGTCGGTCAGCGCGGCCGACAGCGGAGTGCGGGCCAGCACGTCCAGGGCGTGCTCCTGCGCCGTCTCCGTGAGCAGGGTGGCCAGTTGCTCCAGCGGCGTGCCCCGCCAAACCCCCGTGTCCGGGTCGATCGAGAAGTCGAGCCGGGCGGCGGCGAGCGCCGGGTCGCCGATGCGGTAGGTGACCGTCGCCTGCACCGTCACGTCCTGGAAGTCGGCCGTACGGGCGTGGAAGGTCATCGTCAACTCGCGGTCGTCCACCGGTATTTCGGACAGCGTCGCGGTCAACGAGCGGAACCAGAAGCTGAGTCCGGGGCCGTCGTGCACCAACTTCCCGGAGCGGTGGTGGCGGATGTGCGCCGTCGGTGTGCCCCGCAGATGGCGCCGGCCGAGGCGCCGGGTGATGTCGGCCATGAGGCCCCCCTTCACTTCTTTTCGTCGTCAAGACGATAAGCGGGACACCCGATTGTCGTCAAGTGGACGAAAAGCGTCCCCCGGGTCGGTTGATCGAACTGAAGTCGCAACAAGAGCGTGCGGAAATGGCCGACAGGCGGGTGAATCCGGTCCCCGGTGGTCAGGATGGTCACATGGGATTCCATGTCGACTCCGAGGCCGGGCGGCTGCGCCGCGTCATCCTCCACCGGCCCGATCTCGAGCTCAAAAGGCTCACCCCCAGCAACAAGGACGCCCTCCTCTTCGACGACGTCCTGTGGGTACGCCGGGCCCGCGCCGAACACGACGGATTCGCCGACGTGCTGCGCGACCGGGGCGTCGCCGTCCACCTCTTCGGCGATCTGCTGGTCGAGGCCCTTGAGCTGCCCGAGGCCCGCGCCCTGGTCCTGGACCGCGTCTTCGACGAGCGGGAGTACGGCCCCCTCGCCACCTCCCATCTGCGCGCCGCGTTCGAGAACCTGCCCGCCCGCGAACTGGCCGAGGCCCTCGTCGGCGGCATGACCAAACGGGAGTTCCTGGCGGCGCACGCGGAGCCGACCTCTGTCCGTTTCCATGTGATGGACCTGGACGGCTTCCTGCTCGCCCCGCTGCCCAACCACCTCTTCACCCGCGACACCTCCGCCTGGATCTACGACGGGGTCTCCATCAACGCCATGCGGCTGCCCGCCCGGCAGCGCGAGACCGTCCACTTCGAGGCGATCTACCGGCACCATCCGCTCTTCCGCGACGAGCCGTTCCACATCTGGTCCCAGGGACAGGCCGACTACCCCTCCACCATCGAGGGCGGCGACGTCCTGGTGATCGGCGGCGGCGCGGTCCTCGTCGGCATGAGCGAGCGCACCACCCCGCAGGCCGTGGAGATGCTCGCGCACAAACTGTTCGCGGCCGGCTCCGCCCGGACGATCGTCGCGCTCGACATGCCCAAGCGGCGCGCCTTCATGCACCTCGACACGGTGATGACGATGGTCGACGTCGACACCTTCACCCAGTACGCAGGGCTCGGCATGCTGCGCTCGTACACCATCGAACCGGGCGTGAGCGAGAAGGAGCTGAAGGTCACCGACCACCCGCCGGAGCACATGCACCGCGCGATCGCCGCCGCTCTCGGGCTCGGCGAGATCCGGGTGCTGACCGCCACCCAGGACGTGCACGCGGCCGAGCGCGAGCAGTGGGACGACGGCTGCAATGTGCTCGCCGTCGAACCCGGTGTCGTCGTCGCCTATGAACGCAACTCCACCACCAACACCCATCTGCGCAAGCAGGGCATCGAGGTCGTGGAGATCCCGGGCAGCGAGCTGGGGCGCGGCCGGGGCGGACCCCGCTGCATGAGCTGTCCGGTGGAGCGGGATCCTGTGTGAGAAGCCGCACCTCATAGGGCTGCATAAATTTACTGAGTGGCGTATAGAATTTCGGAGTATCTATAGTCGTACCCCTGGAGCGCCCCCATGGCGACAGTCCCGACCGCCCTCGCCGGCCGCCACTTCCTCAAGGAGCTGGACTTCACGGAGGAGGAGTTCCGCGGCCTGATCGAGCTGGCCGCGGAGCTGAAGGCCGCCAAGCGGGCCGGGGCCGAGGTCCAGCACCTCCAGGGTCGTAATATCGCACTGATCTTCGAGAAGACCTCGACGCGCACCCGCTGCGCGTTCGAGGTCGCGGCCGCCGACCAGGGTGCCCGCACGACGTACCTCGACCCGTCCGGCTCGCAGATCGGGCACAAGGAGTCGGTGGGGGACACCGCCCGGGTGCTCGGCCGGATGTTCGACGGCATCGAGTACCGCGGCGACAGCCAGGCCAAGGTCGAGGAGCTGGCCGCGCGGGCCGGGGTGCCCGTCTACAACGGGCTCACCGACGACTGGCACCCCACCCAGATGCTGGCCGACGTGCTCACCATGACCGAGCACTGCGCGAAGCCGCTGACCGGGATCGCCTTCGCCTACCTCGGCGACGCCCGCTTCAACATGGGCAACTCCTACCTCGTCACCGGCGCCCTGCTCGGCATGGACGTACGGATCGTCGCCCCCGAGCGGTACTGGCCCGCCCCCGGGATCGTGGCCCGCGCCCGCGAGCTGGCGAGGACCAGCGGCGCGGTGCTCACCCTGACCGAGGACGTCGCCGAGGGTGTCCGCGGCGCCGACTTCGTCGCCACCGACGTCTGGGTCTCCATGGGCGAGCCCAAGGAGGTCTGGGGCGAGCGGATCAAGGCGCTCGCGCCGTACGCCGTGACCATGGACGTGCTGCGCGCCACCGGCAACCCGGACGTCAGGTTCCTGCACTGCCTGCCCGCCTTCCACGACCTCGGCACCAAGGTCGGCCAGGAGATCCACGAGGCGTACGGCCTGACCTCCCTGGAGGTCACCGACGAGGTGTTCGAATCGGCGTACTCCGTCGTCTTCGACGAGGCCGAGAACCGGCTGCACACCATCAAGGCCGTGCTGGTCGCCACACTCGGCCGCTGAGCCTGGTTCCCGTCCCGGACCAGGGATTATCCTGATCGGCGGCCTCGGAACCACCCATTCCGAGGCCGTCGGCGCGACCGTCATCCCGTCGCTCGCACCCGCGACGCCACCCGTCGCACCCGCCGCTCGCACCGGCGGCCGTCACCCGGCCGCCCGCACCACCAGAAACGAGCACCGCCCGCAATGCCCGCTCCCCGCATCAAGTCCCCCCACCTGCTCGTCGCCGAATCCGGCGCCGACCGCGAGGGGCACGGCCTGAAGCGCACGATGGGGCTCTTCCAGCTCATCTGCTTCGGCGTCGGCGCCATCGTCGGCACCGGCATCTTCGTCGGCCTCTCCGACTCCGTCGCCCAGGCCGGCCCCGCCGTCGTCATCTCCTTCGTCCTCGCCGCGATCACCTGCGTGTTCACCGCCTTCTCCTTCGCGGAGCTGGGCGGCGCGATCCCGGTCTCCGGATCCTCGTACTCCTTCGCCTACGCCGGACTCGGCGAGTCCACCGCCTTCCTGGTCGGCTGGTGCCTGCTGCTGGAGTACGGCATCTCCATCTCGGCCGTCGCGGTCGGCTGGAGCCAGTACGTCAACGAGCTGCTGCACAGCCTCATCGGCTGGCAGCTGCCCGCCGTGCTCTCGGCGGGTCCGGGCGACGGCGGCATCGTCAACCTCCCGGCGGTGCTGGTGATCGCCATGGCCTCCGTGCTGCTGGTGCGCGGCGTGCGCGAGAGCGCCGGCGCTACCGCCGCCATGGCCGCCGTCAAGCTGGTGATCCTGATCGCCTTCTGCGCGATCGGCTACAGCGCGTTCAAGCACGGAAACCTCACCCCGTTCTCCCCGGCCGGCCTCGGCGGCATCGGCGCGGGCACCACCGCCGCGTTCTTCTCGTACATCGGCTTCGACGCGATCACCACCGCGGGCGAGGAGGCCAAGAACCCCCGCCGTGACATCCCCGTCGCGATCATGGTCTGCATGGGCATCGTGACGCTGCTGTACTGCGCCGTCGCGCTCGCGGCCATCGGCGCCATCGGCGGCAAGCAGGTCGCGGGCCGCCCCGCCGCCCTGTCCTACGTCGTCAACGAGGTCACCGGCTCCACCGTCGGCGGCGGCGTGATCGCCTTCGGCGCGGTCGTCGCCATCGCCTCCGTGGTGCTCGCGGTGATGTACGGCCAGACGCGCATCCTGATGTCGATGTCCCGGGACGGCCTGATCCCGCGCGTCTTCGAGAAGGTCTCCCCGAAGACCTCCACGCCGGTCGCCGGTACCCTGATCGTCGCGGTCGTCTTCGCGGTCCCGGCGGCCTTCGCCTCGCTCGACGCGGTGATGAACCTGTGCACCATCGGCACGCTCGCGATCATGGCCGTGGTGAACATCGCGGTGATGACCCTGCGCCGCCGCGAGCCGGGCCTGACCCGCAGCTTCCGGGTGCCGCTCTACCCGGTGGGCCCGCTGCTCGGCATCGCCTTCTGCCTGTACCTGATCTACGAGACCGGCTGGCGGACCTGGCTGCAGTTCGCGCTGTTCCTCGCGGTGGGCTTCCTCGTCTACGTCGCCTACGGGCGCCGGCACTCCACGCTGGGCCGCGACCTGGCCGCCGAGGCGGACCGGGCCGGTGTCACAGCGGACGGCGCGGAGCGGGCACCGCAGGAAGCGTGAACCACACCGCCTTGCCCCTCGGGGTGGGGCGGTGTCCGCAGGAGGCGCTCAGGGCGCGGATCAGCAGCAGCCCGCGCCCGCCCTCCTGCCACAGGTCGGGCTCCTCCATGACCGGCCGGGTCAGCTGGCCGGGCGGCGCGGGGTCGGGGTCGTGCACCTCGACCTGGCAGCCGGTCGGCAGCAGCTCCACCACCAGCTCTATCGGGCCGCGGCCCGCGGTGTGCTCCACCGCGTTGGCCACCAGCTCGGCCGTGAGCAGCTCCGCCGTGTCGCAGTCGGCCGCGTGCTCCACCTCGGAAAGGGCCGTACGCACCAGCGCGCGGGCCACCGGCACCGCGGCGGCGGTGTGCGGCAGCGCCATGCGCCAGGAGGCCGATTCGGTGGGGCGTTCGTGCAAGGCGAGTCCGTTCATGGAGCAGGCTGTCCTGCTTTCGACTGTAGGAATGGTACGGGCCCGGTCGTCCGAAATGGTCGGCGGGCTTCGCCTGGGACCCTCGCCCCGGTACCGGACGCCCTACCCCCTCCGGCGCCCCGCCTCGCGCGCCGAGGCCCTCTGTTACGGCGCTGCAGCCGACCGGTGACAGTCGACGGCCGGCCCAGGACGGCCGACACGATCCTGGCCGAAAAGACACCTTCGGCGCCCCGGCTTGTCGCGCGCCCGTGACGACAGTCACAAACGGGTGATAACTTCGGGGGACCCGCAACGTACGGCACCGCCGCCCAAGGAGGCCGCACGTCATGAGTCCCTTCACCGGCTCCGCCCCCCGCACCGCCGACTGGGAGCATCTGCGCCTCCAGATCGCCGACGGGGTCGCCACGGTCACCCTCGCCCGCCCAGACAAGCTCAACGCCCTCACCTTCGGCGCCTACGCCGACCTGCGCGACCTGCTGGCCGAGCTGTCCCGGGAGCGCGCGGTGCGCGCCCTGGTGCTGGCCGGGGAGGGACGCGGGTTCTGCTCCGGCGGCGACGTGGACGAGATCATCGGCGCCACCCTCGCCCTGGACACCGCCCAGCTGCTCGACTTCAACCGGATGACCGGCCAGGTGGTACGGGCGATCCGCGAATGCCCCTTCCCGGTGATCGCCGCCGTCCACGGGGTCGCGGCGGGCGCCGGGGCCGTCCTCGCCCTCGCCTCGGACTTCCGGGTCGCCGACCCGAGCGCCCGCTTCGCCTTCCTGTTCACCCGGGTCGGCCTGTCCGGCGGCGACATGGGCGCGGCCTATCTGCTGCCCCGGGTCGTCGGCCTCGGCCACGCCACCCGCCTGCTGATGCTGGGCGAGCCGGTCCGCGCGCCCGAGGCCGAGCGGATCGGCCTGATCAGCGAACTGACCGAGGAGGGCCACGCCGACGAGGCCGCGGGCGCGCTGGCCCGCCGCCTGGCCGACGGCCCGGCCCTGGCCCACGCCCAGACGAAGGCGCTGCTGACGGCGGAGCTGGACATGCCCCTTGCCGCGTCGGTCGAACTGGACGCGGCGACCCAGGCGCTGCTGATGAACGGCGAGGACTACCGCGAGTTCCACGCGTCCTTCATGGAGAAGCGGCCTCCCAAGTGGCAGGGAAGGTGAGCTTTCATGCAGGCGGCCAGCAACCACCCCCCGCGCATCGCCATCGTCGGCGGGGGCCCCGGCGGCCTTTACGCCGCCGCCCTCCTCAAACGCCTCGACCCCACCCGTGAGGTGACCGTCTGGGAGCGCAACGCCTCCGACGAGACCTTCGGCTTCGGCGTGGTCCTCTCCGACGAGACCCTGGGCGGCATCGAACACGCCGACCCGGTCGTCTTCGAGGCCCTGCGACGGCACTTCGTCCGCTGGGACGACATCGACATCGTGCACCGCGGCACCCGGCACACCTCCGGCGGCCATGGCTTCGCGGCCCTCGGCCGGCACCGCCTCCTGGAGATCCTGCACACCCGCTGCCAGGACCTGGGCGTCCGGATCGAGTTCCGTACCGAGGCCCCGCCCGTCGACCGGCTCCGCGCCGAGTACGACCTGGTCGTCGCCGCCGACGGCGTCCACAGCGCCACCCGTGGGGCCCACGCGGACGTCTTCCGCCCCCGGATCACCGGCCACCGCTGCCGCTACATCTGGCTCGCCGCCGACTTCGCCTTCGACGCCTTCCGCTTCGAGATCGCCGAGACCGAGCACGGAGTCATGCAGCTGCACGGCTACCCGTTCTCGCCCGACGCCTCCACCGTCATCATCGAGATGCGCGAAGAGGTCTGGCGGGCCGCGGGATTCGACGAGATGGACCCGCGCGAATCGACCGACCGCTGCGCCAAGATCTTCGCCGAGGCGCTGCGCGGCCGCCCCCTGCGCTCCAACAACTCCGCCTGGACGACCTTCCGTACCGTGGTCAACGACCGCTGGTCGCACGGCAACCTGGTGCTGCTCGGCGACGCCGCCCACACGGCCCACTTCTCCATCGGCTCCGGCACCAAACTGGCCGTCGAGGACGCCCTCGCCCTGGCCGCATGCCTGCGCGAACAGCCGGACGTACCGGCCGCGTTGACGGCGTACGAGGCGGAACGCAGGCCCGTCGTCGCCTCCACCCAGCGGGCCGCGCGGGCGAGCCTGGAATGGTTCGAGGACCTGGACCGGTACCGGGACCAGCCGTCCCGCCAGTTCGCCTTCAACCTGCTCACCCGCAGCCGCCGCGTCACCCACGACAATCTCCGGCTGCGCGACGCCCGCTTCACCGAGTCCGTGGAGCGCGAGTTCGGCTGCCCGCCCGGCACGCCCCCGATGTTCACCCCGTTCCGGCTGCGCGGCCTGACCCTGCGCAACCGCGTCGTCGTCTCCCCGATGGACATGTACTCGGCCACCGAGGGCGTGCCCGGCGACTTCCACCTCGTGCACCTCGGCGCCCGCGCGCTGGGCGGCGCGGGCCTGGTCATGACCGAGATGGTGTGCGTGAGCGAGCAGGGCCGCATCACCCCCGGCTGCGCCGGCCTCTACACCGGACGCCAGGCGGAGGCGTGGCGGCGCGTCACCGACTTCGTGCACCGGCAGGCGCCGGGCACGGCGATCGGCGTGCAGCTGGGCCACTCGGGTCGCAAGGGCTCGACCAGGCTGATGTGGGAGGGGATCGACGAGCCGCTGCCCACCGGCAACTGGCCGATCGTGGCCCCCTCCCCGCTCCCGTACCGCCCGGGCAGCCAGACCCCCCGCGAACTCTCCCGCGCCCAACTCACCGACATCCGCGAGCAGTTCACCTCGGCCGCCTGGCGCGCCGCCCGCGCCGGCTTCGACCTCCTCGAACTCCACTGCGCCCACGGCTATCTCCTCTCCGGCTTCCTCTCGCCCCTCACCAACCGCCGCACCGACGCGTACGGCGGCTCACTGGAGCGGCGCCTGCGCTTCCCGCTGGAGGTCTTCGACGCCGTACGCTCCGTATGGCCCGCCGAACGCCCCATGACGGTCCGCGTCTCCGCCACCGACTGGGCCGAGGGCGGTACGAGTGCCGAGGACGCGGTCGGGATCGCCCGCGCCTTCGCCGCCCACGGCGCCGACGCGATCGACGTCTCCACCGGCCAGGTCGTCTCCGACGAGCAGCCGGACTTCGGCCGCTCCTACCAGACCCCGTTCGCCGACCGCATCCGGCACGAGGTCCGCGTCCCGGTGATCGCCGTGGGCGCGATCTCCTCCTGGGACGACGTCAACTCCCTGATCCTGGCGGGCCGTACCGACCTCTGCGCCCTGGCCCGCCCGCACCTCTACGACCCCCACTGGACCCTGCACGCCGCCGCCGAACAGTCCTACGAGGGCCCCGGCATCCACTGGCCCACCCCCTACCGCGCGGGCAGCCGCCGCCCCCAGACGGGCCGCACCGACACTCCCAGACCCCGGCTGTCCCTGGGAGACTGAGGCCGCCGGCACCGGCCCGCGGACTGCTCCCGGAGGCGACGACATGACGAGGGACCGTACGGACTTCGACCCCGCGACGGCACTGGCGCGGATCACCGGCGCCACCTCTCGACTCCTCGCCACGGCGGCCGCGTTCACCGATGACGACGTCCGCGCGCCGTCGCTGCTGCCGGGCTGGTCACGGGGCCATGTGCTGACCCACCTGGCCCGCAACGCCGACGGCGGCCGGAACCTGCTGAGCTGGGCCAGGACCGGGACAAAGACACCGGAGTACCCGAGCCTGACCGCCCGGGACGAGCAGATCGCATCGGGCGCGGGCCGTACCGCCGCCGAACTCCTGGCCGACCTGAGGGCCTGCGCCGACGCCTTCGAGGCCGAGTACCGCCGGATGCCGCCGGAGGCATGGCAGCGCCCGGTCCGCTGGACCCGCGGCCAGGAGCATCCCGCCGCCCGCGCCGCCGACGCCCGCCTGAGCGAGCTGCTGATCCACCATGCCGACCTCGACGCGGGCTACACCCCGGCCGACTGGCCGCCGGACTTCGTGAGCACGATGCTGGGCCGGGTCGTGGCGTCGTTCACCGCCCGCGAGAACGCCCCCGCGATGCGCCTACGGGCAACGGACACGGGCGCGCGCCACACCATCGGGACCGAACGCCTGCCGCCGACGGTGGCGGGCCCCCAACACGCCCTCCTGTCCTGGCTGCTGGGCCGCTCCCCGGGCACCGGCCTGGCCGTAGACCACGCCGCGACGCTCCCCTCGCCACCGTTCCTCTACTGATCCTCGGGGCCCGGCCCTCCCGCCGGGCTACCACAGCATGCGCAGCAACCGCCGCCCTTTGCTTCCCCAACTGTCCGGCGCGGCCCAGAGATCGACCAGTGACCGGACCGTGCCGGGAGACCACAGCCAGGGGTGGCGGCGGGTCCGCCCCGCGATGTCGTCGCTGTGCACCGCCGCCGCGACCGCCACGACCGGCGTCGCCAGGAAGGCCAGCAGGGTGGGCCCGTACCCGCCTTCCGTGACCACGGCCACGACCGCCACCTCGGCCTGGAACAGCACTCCCGCCAGGACCGCCGCCGGCAGCCCCCGCAGCGGGCCGCGGGCGACCAGCCACCGCGGCGCGACCGCGAGCGCCGCCCCCATCGGCACGCCGAGCAGTATTCCTGCCGCCAGGCTGCCCACCACGGCGATCAGCCCCGGCCGCAGGACGGCGAGCGGACCGGGCCCGAACGGAGCCACCGCCACGAAGCGGAAGAAGATGCCCCAGAAGACGGCGGGAATCACCCCGACCCGCGGCCCGAACCGCATGCCGCGCGGCACCGCGCCCTGCCTCACCCTCACGTAAGCCCCCCTTGACCGACAGCCCGGCTGATCGCAACCCGTGAGTTTAGATCTACGGCCCAATTTCGCCCCGCCACCGCTCGAAACCGCAGGTCAGGGGCGTGAAGGGGGTGTGAGTGGCCGGAATTGTGCCGACGGCCACAGCGAACGGGTTGCGCGAAGGCGCATAATGAGCCATGACAAAGCCTCCTGCGCCGAAGCGCCACCTGCCGACGAGCCCCTTCAAGGCCCCGGTCGCACCGGTTCCCAAGCACTTCGCCCTGGGTGATCAGGTCACGCATGACATGTACGGTCTCGGCCGGGTGATCGGCATCGAGGAGGGCGTCGCGGCCCTCGTGGACTTCGGCTCCTCGCAGATGCGGATCTTGAGCCCGTACAGCAAGATGACCAAGCTGTAGTACCGCTGTGCCCGGTCACGGCACACCAGGACCCCGTTCGGGGACCTGTCACGAAAGAGAGCCCACTCATCGACTCGACATCGCTGTTCTCCGCCCCGGAAGGGCAGCCCCGCTGCCCCGCCTCGGCATCGCCGACCCCGGCGACCAACCCCTTCCAGGCCCCCGACTTCGGTGAGGCCGACACCTTCCCGCCGGACGACGCCCAGCCGCCCCTCTCGAACACCCGCGGGCCACGCTCCAAGGCCGCCTAGCCCCGCGTACCCCCGGCAGAGACACCCTTTCCGCCCACCAGGGCGCGCCCTGCTCCCGACGCGGGTGGGCGGATCATCCATGATCTTGAGCGCCCAGAGCGGACAAGCCGATCACGAGCGGCCGGCAGCCGCCGCCGACCCGGGCCCGTCAACGCCCGGTACGCCTCGATGAGTTTGTCCTCCGCGCCAGCGGCAACGCGGAGTTCATGACTCAGACGAACAGTGACACCAGTCAGGATTCCGTGAACAAGGCACGGCGGGCGACCGCCAAGGTGACCGCGCCGGCGGCGAAGGCGGCAGGGAAGGCCGCGGAGAAGTCGGACGACGTGGCGTCGGAGGCCGTGGGGGTGGCCGAGCGTACGGCGGGGGCGGGAGCCGCGGTCGTGCAGGGCGCGGCGCAGCGCGTCCAGGCGGGGCGGCGGGCTGTCGTCGCCGCGTCGGGGCACGCCGTCGGATTCGCCAGGACGGCGTGGACCGTCGTCGCCCGGCGCAAGGCCGTCGCCGCCGGGGCGGGAGTCGCCCTGTCGGCGCTGGGGGCGGCCTCGTACCTCGCGGGGCGCCGGGCCGGGCGTCGTACGCACGGGCCGATCACCCGGCTGACCGGCGGCCGGATCTGAGGGCGGGTCAGGGAGCGGGGCCAAGGGGTCGGGGGGCGTCGGCTTCGGCTGAGTGGCCCCGGCCCGCCGCCGGTTCAGGAGGGCGGCCGGGCGAACTCCGCGCCCGCGTCCCGCAGTCGCTCGTGCAGGGCCCGGAAGACCTCCGAGGAGCGCACGCCCGGCCAGTCGGCCGGGAGGAGGTCGGTGGGGAGGCCGGGGTCGGTGTAGGGGAGATGGCGCCAGGAGTCGAGCGTGCGGAGGTAGTCGCGGTAGGCGTCCTCCGGCGGGGTGTCCGCGCGGCGTTCCCAGGCGCGGAGGATCGGGGCGTGGGTGTCGAGGAAGCGGAGGTGTTCCTTGGCGATCGAGGCGAGGTCCCACCAGCGGGCGACCGCCTCGGGGGTGGGGGCGAAGCCCAGGTGGTCGCCGCGGAAGAAGTCGACGTACGGGTCCAAGTGCAGTCGGCGCAGGGTGTGTTCGGTCTCCTCGTAGAGACGGGACGGGGCGATCCAGACGCCGGGGGCCGCCGTGCCGAAGCCCAGGGCGGACAGGCGGGAGCGCAGCACATGGCGCTTCTGGCGTTCCGTCTCCGGCACCGAGAAGACCGCGAGCACCCAGCCCGCGTCCTCGGGCGGCGCGGCGGCGTAGATGCGCCGGTCGCCGTCCTCCATCAACTGCAGGGCCTCGGGCGAGAGTTCGTAGCCGGCGGCGCCGGCCTCCGTGCGGGCGGGCAGGAGCAGGCCGCGGCGCTTGAGGCGGGACACCGAGGAGCGTACGGAGGGCGCGTCCACGCCGACCGCGGCCAGCAGCCTGATCAGCTCGGCGACGGGCACCGGACCGGGCATGGAGCGGCCGTACGCGCCGTAGAGCGTGACGATGAGTGATCTGGGGGCGTGCTGCTCGGACACGATGATCATCTTAGGTCGTCGGCATCACTGCTGGTCACCTGGGGTGCGTAGGCGGAACCGCTGCAACTTGCCGGTGGCGGTGCGGGGGAGGGCGGAGAGGAAGACGAACTCGCGCGGGCACTTGTACGGCGCCAGTTCGGCGGTCAGGAACGCGCGCAGCGCCTCCGGGTCGGGGCGCGCGCCCTCGCGCAGCACCGTGTAGGCGACCACCACTTGGCCCCGCACCTCGTCCGGGCGGCCGACCACCGCCGTCTCCACCACGTCCGGATGGCGCAGCAGGGCGTCCTCCACCTCGGGCCCCGCGATGTTGTACCCGGCCGAGATGATCATGTCGTCGGCGCGGGCCACGTAGCGGAAGTAGCCGTCGGGTTCACGGACGTACGTGTCGCCGGTGATGTTCCAGCCGCCGCGCACGTACTGGCGCTGGCGGGGGTCCGCCAGATAGCGGCAGCCGACCGGGCCGCGCACGGCCAGCAGCCCGGGTTCGCCGTCCGGCAGCGGGGTGCCGTCCGGGTGCTGCACCCGCGCCTGCCAGCCCGGCACCGGCACGCCCGTGGCGCCCAGTCGTATCCCCTCGTCCGCGGCGGAGACGAAGATGTGCAGCAGCTCGGTCGCGCCGATGCCGTTGATGATCCGCACCCCGGTGCGCTCGTGCCACGCCCGCCAGGTCGCCGCGGGCAGGTTCTCCCCGGCCGACACGCAGCGCCGTAGCGAGGAGAGGTCATGGCCGTCCAGCTCGTCCAGCATGGCGCGGTAGGCGGTCGGGGCGGTGAACAGGACCGAGACCCGGTGCTCGGCTATCGCGGGGAGCAGACGGCGGGGGCCGGACTGTTCCAGCAGCAGCGCGCTCGCGCCCGCCCGCAGGGGGAAGATCACCAGGCCGCCGAGGCCGAAGGTGAAGCCGAGCGGGGGGCTGCCCGCGAAGACGTCGTCGGGGCGGGGGCGCAGGACGTGCCGGGAAAAGGTGTCGGCGATCGCCAGTACGTCCCGGTGGAAGTGCATGCACCCCTTCGGGCGTCCCGTGGTGCCCGAGGTGAAGGCGATCAGGGCGACGTCGTCACTTGCGGTGTCGACCGCTGGGTAGGGGGTCGCGGGCGCGGAGCGGTGGAGGAGGTCGTCGGCGCTGTCGCCGCCGTACGTCGTGATGCGCAGCCCGGGGATCCCGGCCTTCGCCAGGTCGTCCACCGCGCGGACGTCGCACAGCGCGTGGTCCACCCGGGCGATCTCGCAGATGGTCGCCAGTTCGTGCGGGCGCTGCTGGGCCAGCACGGTGACCGCGACCGCGCCCGCCTTCAGCACCGCCAGCCAGCAGGCCGCGAGCCAGGGGGTGGTGGGGCCGCGCAGCAGCACCCGGTTGCCGGGTACGACGCCCAGCTCGCCGGTGAGCAGATGGGCGATCCGGTCCACGCGGGCGCGCAGCTCGTCGTACGTCCACGCCGGGCCGTCCGGGGTGCGGAAGGCCGGGCGGGCGCCGTCGGCGTGGTCGAGGAGCTCCACCGCGCAGTTCAGCCGGGCGGGATAGCGCAGCTCCGGCAGGTCGAAGCGCAGCTCGGGCCACTCCTGCGGCGGTGGGAGATGGTCGCGCGCGAAGGTGTCCACGTGGGCCGAGAGATGCATGGCTTTGCCCCCTTGCCGTGACGCACGTCCGGACGGGCATTCCTGGTGGGCTCGTGGGGGGAGCGTATCGTGTTGGTGACGGCAGTCAACTGTGCGCGATAACGTCGTCGGGTGGACGGTCGCCGTGGTCCGTCCCGGAGGGAGGACCGGCAGTGCCCGCATTCTCACTCGAACCGGAGCGGCTGGCCTGGTGCGCGCGCCTGCGGACGCTCGCCGCCGAGCGGCTGCGCCCGCTCGCCGACAAGGGCGCCCCCGGCCGCGTCAACCGGCCCCTGCTGGCCGAGCTGGGCCAACTCGGCCTGCTGGCCAAGCTGTTCACGTCCGGCGCGCTCGATCTGTGCCTGATGCGGGAGTCGTTGGCGCAGGGCTGTACGGAGGCGGAGACCGCGCTGGCCCTCCAGGGGCTCGGCGCCCACCCCGTGCACGCGCACGGCAGCCCGGCGCAGCGGGAGCGCTGGCTGCCGAGGGTCGCCGACGGCGACGCGGTCGCGGCCTTCGCGCTGAGCGAGCCGGGCGCGGGCTCGGACGCGGCCGCGCTGGCCCTCGCGGCCGAGGAGCACGGGGCGGGCAAGTGGCGCCTCACGGGGGAGAAGTGCTGGATCTCCAACGCGCCCGAGGCCGACTTCTACACCGTCTTCGCGCGCACCGCGCCCCGCGCCGGTGCCCGGGGTGTGACGGCGTTCCTGGTCCCGGCCGACCGGCCCGGACTCACCGGCCGCGCCCTGGAGATGATCTCCCCGCACCCGATCGGCGCGCTCGGCTTCGACGCGGTGCCCGTCACCGTGGACGATGTGCTCGGCGAGGTCGACCGGGGCTTCGCCGTCGCGATGGGGACGCTCAATCTCTTCCGGCCCAGCGTCGGGGCGTTCGCGGTGGGCATGGCGCAGGCGGCGCTGGACGCGACCGTGGCACACACCCGGCAACGGCAGGCGTTCAAGGGCCGGTTGATGGATCTCCAGGCGGTGTCGCACCAGGTCGCGGAGATGGCGCTGCGCACCGAGGCGGCCCGGCTGATGGTGTACGCGGCGGCGAGCGCGTACGACGAGGGCGCGCCCGATGTGCCCCGGCGCTCCGCGATGGCCAAGCTGCTCGCGACGGAGACCGCGCAGCATGTCGTCGACACCGCCGTGCAGTTGCACGGCGCGCGCGCCCTCGAACACGGTCATCTGCTGGAACACCTCTACCGCGAGGTGCGGGCGCCGCGCATCTACGAGGGCGCCAGCGAGGTCCAACGGAGCATCATCGCCAAGGAGTTGTACGCCGCTCAGGATCAGGAGGCCCGGTGACCGCCGAACGTGTCAACCCGCCCGAGCTGGCCCCGCCCACGGGGTTCTCGCACGCCGTCGTCGCGACCGGGTCCAGGGTGGTGTTCCTCGCCGGGCAGACCGCGCTCGACGCCGACGGGAAGATCACCGGTGACACACTGGCCGAGCAGTTCGAGCGGGCGCTGGCCAATCTGCTCACCGCCCTGCGCGCGGCCGGCGGCACCCCCGCGGATCTGGCCCGGGTCACGGTGTACGCCACGGACGTCGCCGCGTACCGCGCGCAGGCGCGGGAACTGGGGCGGCTGTGGCGTGCGGCGGCGGGCCGGGACTATCCGGCGATGGCCGTCGTTCAGGTCGTACGACTGTGGGACGAAACGGCGCTGGTGGAGCTGGACGGGTTCGCCGTACTGCCGTGACGCGCCACCGCCCGGGTGACGGTCACGCCCGCCGGGGTGGGCGACGGGTACCAGTGGAGGCCCCCGAAACGGTGCAAACCTGGAGGTATCCATGCCCGTCCGCCCCGCCCTCGCCGCAGCCCTCGGCGCCGCCGCCCTGCTGACCCTCGCCGCGGCACCGGCCCATGCCGCGGGATCGGCCCGCACCGCGGCACCGGCCCACGCCGCGCCCGGCGAGTTCGTCACCGTCGACACGGTCGGCCGCCTCGCCGCCGACGGCACCGTCACCCTGACCGGCACCTACCGCTGCGCCGGCAACACCGGCCCGGTCTTCGTGACGTCCGCCCTGAGCCGGCGCGACCCCCGGGTGAGGCACGGCATCGGCGGCACCGTCGCGCGCTGCGACGGCACGACACACACCTGGTCCAACTCCGGCCAGGTCAGCGGCGAGACCCTCACGCCCGGCACGGCCCACGTCCAGGCCACGGTGATGGAACTGCGCCCGGTGGGACTGGTGCCGCTGCCGGTGTTCCACGCCACCGCCGACCAGGACGTCACCCTGGTCCGGGGGTGAGGTGGGGCGGCCGCGCGGGAGCCGGGGCCCGGGGCGGGCGCACCCGTACCGGTGCCGCGCCTCCCCGGGCCGTCCGGGCGCTTACGCGCGCTGCCAGCTGTGCGGCGCGTGGAAGGAGTGCGGGCGCCAGGACGTCGTGCCCGGGGAGGACGTGTCGGTGCCGGGGCCCGGCAGGGCGCTGCGGCTGAGCAGGAGGACGGTCAGGGCGGCCAGTTCCTCGTCGGTGGCTTCGCCCCGCTCGACCCGGATGGGGGGAGTGGGGGAGGGGGTGGACACGGACATGGGGACCTCCGTCATTGAGGGGGGTTGCCGTGCTTGCGGGCGGGGCTCTCCGCGTGCTTCGTGCGGAGCATCGCCAGCGACCGCACCAGGACCTCGCGGGTCTCGGCGGGGTCGATGACGTCGTCGACGAGGCCGCGCTCGGCGGCGTAATAGGGGTGCATCAGCTCGGACTTGTACTCCTTGACCAGCCGCGCGCGCATGGCCTCGGGATCCTCGGCGTCGGCGATCTGGCGGCGGAAGATGACGTTGGCCGCGCCCTCCGCGCCCATCACCGCGATCTCGTTCGTCGGCCACGCGAACGTCAGGTCGGCGCCGATCGACTGGGAGTCCATGACGATGTACGCGCCGCCGTACGCCTTGCGCAGGATCAGCGAGATGCGCGGCACGGTCGCGTTGCAGTAGGCGTACAGCAGTTTCGCGCCGCGGCGGATGATGCCGCCGTGCTCCTGGCCGACGCCCGGCAGGAAGCCCGGCACGTCCAGCAGGGTGACCAGCGGGATGCTGAAGGCGTCGCACATCTGCACGAAGCGCGCGGCCTTTTCGGACGCCTCGATGTCGAGGACGCCGGCCAGGGTCTGCGGCTGGTTGGCGATGATGCCGACGACCTGGCCGTCGAGGCGGGCGAGGGCGCAGATGATGTTGCGGGCCCAGCGCTGGTGGACCTCCAGGAACTCGCCGTCGTCGACGATCTCCTCGATCACCTTCGTCATGTCGTACGGCCGGTTGCCGTCCTCCGGCACCAGATCGGCCAGCGCCTCGCAGCGCCGGTCGGCCGGGTCGGAGCACTCCGTGCGCGGCGGGTTCTCCCGGTTGTTGCCCGGGAGCAGCGAGAGGAGGTAGCGGACCTCCTCCAGGCAGGTCTCCTCGTCGTCGTACGCGAAGTGGCAGACGCCCGACGTCTCGGCGTGCACATCCGCGCCGCCCAGGCCGTTCTGGGTGATCTCCTCGCCGGTGACCGCCTTGACCACGTCGGGCCCGGTGATGAACATCTGCGAGGTCTCGCGGACCATGAAGACGAAGTCCGTCAGCGCGGGGGAGTACGCCGCGCCGCCCGCGCACGGGCCGAGCATCACGGAGATCTGCGGGATCACTCCGGAGGCGGCCGTGTTGCGGCGGAAGATGCCGCCGTAGCCGGCGAGCGCGGTCACGCCCTCCTGGATGCGGGCGCCCGCGCCGTCGTTCAGCGACACGAGCGGCGCGCCGGCCGCGATGGCCATGTCCATGATTTTGTGGATCTTGGTGGCGTGGGCCTCGCCCAGCGCGCCGCCGAAGATGCGGAAGTCATGCGCGTAGACGAAGACCGTACGGTCCTCGACCGTGCCCCAGCCGGTGATGACACCGTCGGTGTACGGCTTCTTCGCCTCCAGGCCGAAGCCGGTGGCGCGGTGCCGCCGCAGCGGCTCGACCTCCTGGAAGGAACCGGGGTCAAGGAGCAGCTCGATCCGCTCCCGTGCCGTCAGCTTGCCCTTGGCGTGCTGCGCCGCGGTCGCCTTCTCGCTCGGGCCGGCGAGCACGCTCTCGCGTATGCCGACCAGTTCCGCGATATGGGACTTCATCTCTGCCTGCCTCTGCGGTGAGGTGACGTGACATCGGACGCTGCCCGCGCCGGGCCGCCGCCGGTGCGATCCGGACCCGATCGTGGCAACGCGGTCTGACCGGGCGCTGACGGGCCGCTTACGATCCGGCCCGCCGCGCCCGTCACGGTCACACCAGCTGCAACGCCGTCGGGGCCAGGTGATCGCCGGTGAGCGCCGGATCGTGCGAGAGGATCGCCAGCTCCACCTTGCGCAGCGCGGGCGACGGCTGGATCCCCAGCTCCTCGTCCAGCCTCCGGCGCATCCGGCGGAACACGTCGAGCGCGTCGGCCTGCCGGCCCGAGCAGTACAGGGCGACCATCAGCTGCTCGCAGAAGCGCTCGCGCAGCGAATGGTTGGTGTGCGCCTCGGCCAGCTCCGCGAGCACCGAGGCGTGCCTGCCCAGCCGCAGTTCGGCGTCGAAGCGCAGTTCCATCGCGCGCATCCGGTACTCCTCGTACCGCGCCCCCGCGAGCTGGCACATGGTGCCGCCGGGAAAGCCGCCGAACACCGGGCCCCGCCACAGGGCGAGCGCCTCGCCGAGCATCCGGGCGGCGCGCTCCGCGTCCCGCGGGCCCGCCGACTCGGCCTGCCGTACGGCCCGTACGAACTCCGCCGCGTCCAACTCGCCCTCGCCGACGCTGAGCCGGTAGCCGGCCGGGTGGATGGTCACCCGGGAGGCCGGGCGGTCCGGTTCCAACGCCCGCAGTCTGCGCCGCAGTCGGCTGATGTGTGCCTGGAGGGCGTTGGCCCGGTGGTCGGGCAAGGTATCGCCCCACATCTCCTCCGCCAGGCTCTCCCCGGACACCGGCCGGCCCTCGCTGACCAGCAGGGTCTGCACCAGAGTGCGCTGGAGATCGCCGCTCACGTCCGCCTCACCGGCGGCGGTGCGTATCTCCAGCGCTCCGAGAACGGAGAACCTCAGCATATCTTTCCCCCTAGGTGACAATTCCTCGCCGATGGTGTTTCCGGAGTGGTGCTGCCGTGAAAGAAAGAATGGCCGAACGCGCCATGCCCCGGCGGGCCTCGATCTGTACCGCGGCCCGCCGGGGCGTTAGTTCCGCCGGGACGGGGGGCGGCCGGCGGCTTCTGGGTGGTGCCGAATTCATGGACGGACGCCTGATATTTCCCGCCGCCCGGGGCGGGAAGCGCGTCCAGCCATGGTTCCGGCCGTGGCGTAGAGGCCAGGATGTGAACTGCGGCTCCGGATTCCGGTGCCGTTCACGTCAACCACATTGCCAGTAAGGGCTGACGGAATGCTGACGCGGTTCTGACACAGGTAAATGAATGCCCAACTGCTCTTTTCCAGGGCAACGTCACGGTGCTGTACTCCCTTTGACGGAAAACGCTCCCGAAAGGGGTAAGGGAATGACCGCGATCACCACCGAGACCGGTGCGGACAGTCTGATTCTCGACGCGATACGCGCCCACACCACGAGCGAGAACCCGAGTTCCTTCCTCGCGCTCAACAGCGGAAACAGTGTCTTCACCGTCCCGGGCGTGGACGGTGTCGTCGTCTACCGCCGCACCGGCCGCTGGGCCGTGCAGTTCGGCGGGCCGTTCGCGGCCGAGGGCGACTACGACACCCTCCTGGACGCCTTCCGGACCTACGTCCGGGACGAGGGCCTGAGCCTGGTCGGCGTGCAGCTCCAGCGGGCCGACGCCGAGCGGTACGCGGCGCGCGGCTGCGTCGTCAACCAGATCGGCGCCTCCTGGGCGGTCAGCCTGGCGGACTTCACGCTGCGCGGCACCAAGTTCATGCAGCTGCGCAACAAGATCTCCCGCGCGCTGCGCAACGGCCTCCAGATCCAGGAGGTGGACGCGGCCGAGGTCGCCGACCACATCGCCGTGATCGACAAGGCGTGGCTCGGCTCCAAGGGCGGCGCGCAGCAACTGGAGTTCCTGGTCGGCCAGATCGGCGGGCCCGCCCAGGCCCAGCGCCGGCTGTTCAGCGGCACCATCGACGGCGAGCCGGTCGCCTACATCTCGTACTCGCCGGTCTACGGCAGCCGGGCCGGCTGGATGCACGACCTCAGCCGACGCATCCCGGAGGGCTCGCCCGGCCTGATGGAGGCCATCAACGCGCACGCCATCGAGGTCTTCCGGGCCGAGGGCGTCGAGTGGCTGCACTTCGGCTTCACGCCGTTCACCGGGCTCGACGCCCGAAACGAACTGGAGGGCCACAGCCCGGCGTTCCAGTGGCTGATGCACGCCCTGTGGGCCGAGGGCGCGGCGCTGTACCCGGCGCAGACCCAGCTGTCGTACAAGCAGAAGTGGGCCCCCGATCTGTCGATCCCCGAGTACGTCGCCTTCGACGGACCCGAGGCCTCGCTGCCCGGCTTCGCGCACATCTTCCGCGCCTGCAAGGCGTTCTGACCCCCGCTCCACCCCGCCCCGCATCGATAAGGAGACGATGAGATGAGCCAGTCCACCGAGGACCTCTCGCACGCCGTGGTCGAGCAGCTGATGGCCGTCATCGGCGCCCCCGACGACGCCGAGGTCGCCGAGACCGCCGACGCCGCGGTGCGCGCCCTGGACGACCGCCTGCGCGCCGAGGCGACCGCCTGAGTGGCCGCACGGGCGGCCCGGGTACCGGCCGCCGGGGCGACCTTGGCCCGATCAGACCGGTATCAGTGCCACATCAGTGGTGCACGGAACGCTGGACGTACGTTCGCCCGGTGGTCCGGGTCCGGGAGTGCCGCACTGTACTCCCGTCGCCCGGGTCCGCCGGGCGGGCCACAGCCCGCGGCGGTGACGCCACGCGGGAGCTGAAGTCGACTCGCGGCGCCCGCAGGTCCGCAGGTCCGCGGGGCCCCGGCGCCGCCGCCCGCTATCGGGCACTTTCTCCCAAGGAGAGCAACGCATGCAGCGTCCGCACATACAGGAAGCCGTGGCCGCGGCCGCACCGGGCGGCGAACGCACCGGCGCGTCGGCCACCTTCGCCGAACTGCTCAAACGGGTCAAGGCCGAGGGACTCCTCGATCTGGACCCGCGCTACTACGTGGGCAAGCTCGCCCTCAACACCGCCCTGCTGGCCGTCGGGTTCGTCGCGTTCTTCGAACTGGGCAACACCTGGTGGCAGTTGCTCACCGCGGTGTGGATGGGCCTGTGCGGCGGCCAGTCGGCGTTCATGTGGCACGACGCCGGCCACAAGGCCATGTTCCGCAGCAAGAAGGCCGCCTCCGCCGTCGGTTACGTGCACGCCAACCTGGTCAACGGGGTCAGCTACGGCTGGTGGGTCAACCACCACAACCGGCACCACTCCAACCCCAACCACCTCGACATGGACCCGGACATCGGCCGGCGTACCGCCATCTTCGACATCAAGCAGTACCCGACCCGCAAGGGCACCCAGAAGCTCGTGGTGCGCTACCAGAGCGTGATGTTCTTCGTGCTGCTGGTCCTTGAGGGCTTCAAGATGCTGAAGACCGCGGTCGTGTCCATCACCGGTGGCAAGACCAAACGTCCCCTGCTGGAGACCTCCCTCATCCTGCTGCGCGCCGCCGTCTACCTCACCTGCGTCTTCACCGTCCTGTCCCCGGGCCTCGCGGTCGCCTTCATCGTCGTCCAGCACGCCGCCCTCGGCGTGTACTTCGGCATGATCTTCGCCCCGAACCACAAGGGCATGGAGGTCCGCGACGGCGAGGAGGAGACCCTGGACTGGCTGCAGCGCCAGGTGCTCACCTCCCGCAACATCCGCCCCAGCCTGTTCATCGACTTCCTGTACGGCGGCCTCAACTACCAGGTCGAGCACCATCTGTTCCCGGCCATGCCGCAGAAGAGCCTGCCGCGCGCCCGCGAACTGACCATGGAGTACTGCGCCGAACGCGGCGTGCCGTACCACGAGGTCGGCTTCTGGCGCTCGTACCGCGAGGTCGCCTCCTTCCTCCACAAGGTCAGCGCGCCGGTGCGGCGCGGTGACGTCGACGAGCAGATCCGCCGCCAGGCCATGGAAGCGGCCTGATCGTCCAACCCCCGTTGACCACCTACGACTTACCCCCACACCTGGCCCCCGGGCCGCACGCCCGGGTCCGCCGGTGACCCGGGCGGTTCCTTCCCCAAAAGCGCAGCGAAAGCGTGCGACAGCAGTTTCCAAGGAGCCAGCCCCATGTCCCAGACCACCGCCGCGGCCGGCGGTCTCACCGCTCCCGCCTCGATCGGCGCCCGCCTGGACCGCATGCCGATCACTCCCCTGCATCGAAGACTCACCGCGGTCATCGGTGTCGGACTGTTCTTCGACACCTTCGAGAACAATCTCTCCGGCACCATCGGCAAGGTGCTGCAGAGCGACTTCGGCTTCGGTGCGACCTCGCTCAAACTCGTCCTGGCCTCCGCGTTCGTCGGCCAGTTCATCGGATCCCTGACGCTCGGCCGGATCGCGGACCGGTTCGGCCGGCGTCGGGCCTTCCTGATCAACCTGGCGATCTACTCGGCCTGTTCGCTGCTCGGCGCCTTCGCGCCCAACGCGGCCTGGCTGATCGTCACCCGCTTCCTCGCCGGTCTCGGCATCGGCGCCGAACAGGCCCTGTCCGACTGCTATCTGGCGGATGTGCTGCCCGCCTCCAAACGCGGCCGGTTCATCGCCTGGGCCTACACCCTCGCCTTCTGCGGGGTGCCCGCGGTCGGCTTCGCCGCGCTGTGGCTGGTCCCGCTGTCCCCGCTCGGGGTGGCCGGCTGGCGCTGGCTGTTCGTGCTCGGCGCCCTCGGCTCCGCCGCCGTCTGGGTGCTGCGCCGGCAGCTGATCGAGTCCCCGCGCTGGCTCGCCGCCGCCGGCCGCACCGAGGAGGCCGACCACCTGGTCGCCCGCCTGGAGGCCGAGGCGGCCGGAGCGGGCCTGCCCCTGGAGCCGCCCGCCCCGCAACGGGACACCGGCGCCCCCGCGCGGGACACCCGGCTGCGCGACATCTTCCGGCCCGGCCTGCTGCGCCGCACCCTCGTGCTGTGGGTGTTCTGCATCCTGTCCGTCGTCGGCTACTACGGCTTCGGCACCCTCGCCCCGCAGATCGTCGCCGCCAAGGGCTACGGCGTCGTCGCCGGGCTCGGCTTCACCGCGCTGTCCTTCCTCGGCTACCCGGTGGGCTCCGCGCTCGTCCTGCCGATCGTGGACCGCATGGAACGCCGTACTCTCGTCGCCCTCTCGGCCGCCGCGATGGTGGTCGCGGGGCTCGGCTTCGCCTACGCCGGATCCGCGGAACTCATCGTGCTGTGCGGGTTCGCCTACACCCTGTTCAGCAACGTCTTCTCCAGCGTCTCGCACGTCTACCTCTCCGAGCAGTACCCGACCGAGATCCGGGCCACCGCCGCGGGCGCCGCCTACTCGCTGTCCAAACTCAGCGCAGGCGCCCTGCCGTTCGCGCTGCTGCCGGTCCTCGACGCGCACGGTCCCGGCGCGCTGTTCGCCGTCATCGCCGCCGCCATGGCCGTCCTCGCCGTCACCGTGCTGTCCCTCGGCGAGCGCACCACCGGTGTGTCCCTGAAGTGAACAACCCCTATTGATCAAGGAGTTGAGCATGGCCTACGTCATAGGACTGCCCTGCGTCGACATCAAGGACCGCTCCTGCGTCGACGAATGCCCCGTGGACTGCATCTACGAGGGCCGCCGCGCCCTGTACATCCATCCGGAGGAATGCGTGGACTGCGGAGCCTGCGAACCGGTGTGCCCGGTCGACGCCATCTACTTCGCGGACGACCTGCCCGAGGAGTGGGGCGACGACCACGCCGCCTCCAACACCGACTTCTTCGCCGCCCTCGGCTCGCCCGGCGGCGGCAGCGCGGTCGGCCCCCAGGACCATGACTCCCCGCTGGTGAGCGCCCTGCCGAAGAAGGTGTCGGCATGAGCGGCATCCTCGCGGGCAAGCGCATCCTGGTGACCGGCGTGGTCACCGACGCCTCCATCGCCTTCCATGTGGCCAGGATCGCCCAGGAGGAGGGCGCCGAGGTGCTGCTCACCGGGTTCGGGCGGCTCTCCCTGATCGAACGGTTCGCGGCGAAGCTGCCGAAGCCCGCCCCCGTCATCGAGCTGGACGTCACCGACCAGGACCACCTGGACACCCTGGCCGAACGCCTCGGCGCGCACACCGACGGCCTCGACGGCGTGGTGCACTCCATCGCCTTCGGCCCCCAGGGCGCCTTCAACTTCCTCGACGGCACCTGGGACGACGTCTCGACCGCCGTGCACGTCTCGGCGTACTCCCTCAAGTCCCTGACCACCGCCTGCCTTCCGCTGCTCAAGCGGCGCGGCGGCTCGGTCGTCGGGCTCACCTTCGACGCGGCCGTGGCCTGGCCGCACTACGACTGGATGGGCGTCGCCAAGGCCGCCCTGGAGTCCACCAGCCGCTATCTCGCCCGCGACCTCGGGGAGTTCGGCATCCGCAGCAACCTGGTCGCGGCGGGCCCGCTGCGCTCCATGGCCGCCAAGTCCATCCCCGGCTTCGGCGAACTGGCCGACGTCTGGACCACCGGACGGGCCCCGGCAGGCTGGGACCTCACCGACCCGGAGCCGGCCGCGCGCGGGGTCGTCGCCCTGCTGTCCGACTTCTTCCCGCGCACCACCGGCGAGATCGTCCATGTGGACGGCGGGGTGCACATGATGGGCGCCTGACGGCGCGGACACGGGAAGGGGGCGGGTGCCGGACCGGCACCCGCCCCCTTCCCGTGGTGTCACTCGGTCGTGCCGCCCGGCAGGATCCGCCGGAACCCGGTGTACGGCCGGAGCGCCTCGGGCAGCAGCACCGAACCGTCGTCCTGCACGCCCTGTTCGAGCAGCGCCGCCACCGTCCGGCCGATCGGCAGCGCCGAGCCGTTCAGCGTGGCGGCGGGCGACTTGCGGCCGTCGGCCCGCTTGACCCGGATGTCCGCGCGCCGCGCCTGGAAGGTGCCGCAGTCGGACACCGAGGAGATCTCCCGGAAGGCGTCACCGCCCGGCAGCCACACCTCGATGTCGTACGTCATCCGCGCCGAGAAGCCCATGTCACCCGCGGGCAACAGCACGGTGCGGAAGGACAGTTCGAGCCGCCGCAGGCATTCCTCGGCGTGCCCGACCATCAACTCCAGCTGCTCCTGTGCCTCTTCCGGCGCGCAGATCCGCACCAGCTCCACCTTCTCGAACTGGTGCAGCCGCAGCACACCGCGGGTGTCCCGGCCGTACGCGCCCGCCTCCGCGCGGAAGCAGGGGGTGCGGGCGGTGAAGGCGTACGGCAGCGCCCGCGCGTCCAGCAGCTCGCCGGAGACCAGGTTGGTCAGCGGCACCTCCGCGGTCGGGATCAGGAACAGCTCCCGCTCGCCGACCTGGGTGCGGAACAGGTCCTCCTCGAACTTGGGGAGCTGCCCGGTACCGGTCATGGTGTCCCGGGAGACCAGGAACGGCACCGACTGCTCGGTGTAGCCGTGCTCGCGGGTGTGCAGGTCGAGGAAGAAGTCGGCGAGGGCGCGCTCAAGGCGGGCCCCGGCGCCGTGCGCCACGCTGAACCGGGCGCCGGACAGCTTGGCCGCGGCCGGCGGGTCGAGGATGCCGAGGGTCTCGCCGATCTCCGCGTGGTGCCGGGCACCCTTCGCCGGACGCGGCGCGGGACCGCCCCGCCGTACCTCCACGGCCTCCTTCTCGGAGTCGCCGTCCGGGACGCTGTCCAGCGGCAGGTTGGGGATGCCGAGCAGCAGCTCGGTCAGGTCCCCGGCGGCCACCCGGGCGAGGCCCTCCGCCTGCTGCACCTCGGCGCGCAGTGCCCGCGCGGCCTCCTTCTCGGCCTCGCTGGGCGGGCCCGAACGGCGCGCCTTGGCCGTTCTGTTCAGCTCGGTGCGCAGCCGGGTCACCTCGGCGTTGGCGGCCGAGCGGGCGCGCAGCGCACCGCCCACGGCCTCCAGGTCGAGGTCGTAACGGCGGCGGGCCAGGCGGCGCTTGGCGTCCTCGCCGGCCTCGATCAGCTCATTGGGATCGTGCATGGCGGTCTCCTGACGGGGTGGGGGAGAGGTCGGGGGTGGCGGGGGCGGCGGTGTGCCGGGTGCCGAGCTGCCGGTAGCGCAGCGGATGGGCGCCGCGCAGCCGGGCCGCGTACGCCAGCCCGCCGAGCGCGACCAGCGGCAGCAGCCAGGGCAGCGCCGCGATCACCTTGGAGGGGGAGCCGGTGAGCATGTCGAAGTTGCCGACCACCAGCCACACGGAGGTGGCGAGCCCGGCGAAGCCCAGCAGCGGGGCGAGGGTCTCCTTCCACCAGTGCCCGTGCCCGGCGCGCAGCCGCAGCCCGAGCACCGAGAGGGCCGCCAGCGCCTGGAGCGTGACGATGCCGAGGGTGCCGAGGCCGAGCATGCTGGTGGTCAGGTCGGCGTACGGGTCCAGGCCCGCCACCGCGAACCCGGCCAGCACCAGGGCGGTCACCACGCTCTGCCAGACGCTCGCCCGGTGCGGGGAGCCGTGCCGCTTGTGCTCGGCGGCCAGCGTCCGGGGCAGCAGCCCGTCCTGGGCGAGGACCTGGGCGTAGCGGTTGGCGGCGCTGTGCAGGGCCAGCGTCGCCGCGAACAGGCTGGTGCAAAGGAGCACTTGGAGCATCGTGCTGCCCGCCGTGCCGAGGAAGTCGTCACCGAGCCCGAAGAACAGATCGCCCATCTGCTTGCCCGCGACCTCGCGCACCCGGTCCGGGCCGATCGCGCCCACCGCCAGCCAGCTGGTCAGCGCGTAGAACCCGGCGATCAGCGCGGCGGCCGCGTATGTCGCCCGGGGCACGCTGCGCTCCGGGTTGCGCGCCTCCTTGCCGTACAGCGCCGCCGACTCGAACCCGATGAAGGACACGAAGGCGAACATCAGCGAGACACCGACGCCGGGGCCCGCGGCGGTGTGCGGGGAGAACGAGGCGGCGGGCAGCGCGTGCACCCCGTGCCGGACCAGGATCGCCACGTCCAGCGCCGCCAGCACCCCGATCTCGCCCAGCATCAGCAGGGCCAGCACCCGGGCGCTCAGCGCGATCTCCCGGTAGCCGAGCACCGCGGTCAGCACCAGCCCGACCGCCGCGCACCACTCCCAGGACACCGTCAACCCATGGGCGGCCAGCACCAGTTGGGTGAAGTAGCCGAGGGCGCCCGCCAGCCCGATGGTCGCGCAGTTGTATGACAGCAGTGCCATGTATCCGGCCGCGACCGCCGGGGGCCGGCCGAGCCCGTCGGCGACGGAGGCGTAGAAACCGCCGGACCCGCCGGTGCGCCGCGCGCTGACCGCGTATCCGGCCGAGAAGCAGAGCAGGGTCACCCCGGCGAACAGGAACGCCGCCGGCACCCCGGCCCCGTCGCCGAACGCGAACGCGAGCGGGACGGTGCCGACCATCGCGGAGAGCGGGGCCGCGGCGGCGACGATGAGAAACAGGATGTGCGCGGTACCGAGCCGCCCGGACACGGGCGGCGAACCACTGGTGGTGGACATGGGGGCTCCAGATATGGGGAGTGGGGTGGGGACTGTGGGGGGTGACATCAAGGCCAACAGCCGCCCGCGGAACGTGCTCAGCGGACGGCTGTTGTGACTCGGGGCGGACGCTCAGGCGGGCGCGATCGCCAGAGCGGTGTTCTGCCCGCCGAACCCGAGGGAATTGCTCAGCGCCAGATCGATCGGCATCTCGGTCAGGGTCTGCGCCAGCTTGATCTCCATCCGGGCGTCCGGCATCACCAAGTTGGCCGTGGGCGGAATGATCTCGTGCTCCACGCTGAGCACGGTGAACGCGGCCTCGACCGCCCCCGCCGCGCCCAGCAGATGCCCGGTGACACCCTTCGTGGACGTCACCACCGGATCGCCGCGCAGCGTCCGCTGGATCATCCGTGCCTCGGACAGGTCGTTCAGCGGCGTCGACGTACCGTGCGCGTTGACGTGCTGGACGTCGTCGGGGTCGGCCCCCGCGTCGGCGAGCGCCGCGCGGACCGCCGCTTCGATGCCGGCGCCGTCGGGATGCGGCGACGTCATGTGGTGGGCGTCGGCCGTGGCGCCGTACCCGATGATCCGCCCGTGGATGTGCGCGCCACGGGCCCGCGCGTCGGCGACGCGCTCCATCACCAGGATCCCGGCCCCCTCGCCGGCCACGAACCCGTCGCGGTCGGCGTCGAAGGGACGGGACGCGGACGCCGGGTCGTCGTGCCGCTTGGACAGCGCGCCCATCTGGGCGAACCCGGCCATGACCAGCGGGGTGATCATGGCCTCGCTGCCGCCGGCCAGCACGATGTCGCAGCGGCCGAGCGCCAGCAGGTCCCGGGCGGTGCCGATGGCCGTCGCGCCGGACGCGCACGCGGTGGCCACCACCAGGTTGGGACCGGTCGCCCCGAACTCGATGGCCGTCTGACCGGCCAGCATGTTCGGCAGCTGCATCGGCAGCAGCAGCGGCGACACCCGGTCCGCGCCCTGCTCGCGCAGCACATGGTGCTGCTCCTCGACCGTGCCCGGGCCACCGTCGGCGCAGCCGAGGACCACGCCCACCCGGGCGCCGTCCCAGGTCTGCGGGTCCAGGCCCGCGTCGGCCACCGCCTCGTGCGCGGCGACCAGCGCGAACTGCACGAACCGGTCGAGCCGGTGGGCCCGGCGTGCGCTCAGCAGACTCTCGGGATCGAAGCCGGGCACCCGGCAGGAGAGTTGTACGGGATTGTCGGCCAGCACCGGATCGAGGGCCGCGGCCGGCCTGCCGTCGCAGACCGCCGCCCAGCTCGGTCCGACCCCGATCCCGCCGGGGGTGATCAGACCGAGCCCGGTGACGGCGATGTCCATCGCGGCCATCAGACCTTCGCGCTCCGCTCCTCCATCAGCCGGACCATGTCGGCCACGGTCTCGGCTTCCAGGAGGTCGTCGTCGCTGACGTCCAGGTCCAGCTCGGACTTCAGCAGCAGCGACAGCTCCACGACGGCCAGCGAGTCCAGCTCGATGTCCTCCCGGGTGGCCTCGGGGGTGATGGCCTCGGGCGACACCTTGAGCTTGTTGGACAGGATTTCCTTGAGCTGCTCCAGCATGACGATTCCTTTCGAAGGTCTTCTCTGACGATCGGTCAGATGGTCTGGAGTTCGGGCCAGACGACCGTGGCCGCGCCCCAGGAGAGCCCGCCGCCGAACGCGGTGAGCAGCACCCGGTTCCCCGCGGTCAGCCGGCCGTCCGCGGTGGCCTCCGCGAGCAGCAGCGGGATCGAGGCGGCACCGGTGTTGCCGACCCGGGCGATATTGCTGAGCCGCCGCTCCCCGGGGATGTCGAGCCGGTCCGAGACGGCTTCCAGGATCCGGGCGTTGGCCTGGTGCGCCGCGAACCGGTCGACGTCGTCCAGACGCCAGCCGGCCCGCTCGACGGCCTCGGTGGACGCGCTGGTCATCCGCTCCACCGCGTGCCGGTAGGTCTCCCGGCCGAGCATCCGGAAGTAGTGGTCCTCCGGGGCGGCCGGGCGGCCCGCGGAACGCTGCTTGGAGCCGCCCGCCGGGACCTCGATCAGATGGCTCAGTTCCCCGTCGCTGCCGAGCACCAGTGGCCCGAGCGCGCCGGGTTCGTCCGGCGAGCCGGCCCGCAGCACCACCGCGCCCGCGCCGTCCGCGAAGATCACGGCGGTGGTGCGGTCCTCCGGGTTGATGATCGTGGTGAAGGCGTCGGCGGCGATCAGGAGCACGCTGTCGGCGACCCCGGAGGCGATCAGCCCGGCGGCGGACGCGAGGCCGTACAGGAAGCCGGAGCAGACGGCCGCCACGTCGAAGGCGGGCACCTGGCCGAGCCCGAGCCGCGCGGCCACCTGGGGGGCGGTCGCGGGGCAGGGCTGGTCCGGGGTGGTGGTGGCGAGCACCACCGCGCCGACCTGCTCGTCGCCCGCCGACTTCAGGGCCCTCAGGCCCGCCTCCACCGCGAGGTCGCCGGTGGAGGTGCCGGGAGTGATGTAGAACCGCTCGGCGATGCCGGTACGGGTGCGGATCCACTCGTCGGAGGTGTCGAGGCGCTGCGAGAGGTCCTCGTTGGTGACGATGTTGGGCGGGACGTACGAGCCGATCCCGGTGACGACCGCCGCCCGCCCGGTACTCATGCGCCGGCCTCCGAGGCGAGGACCTCGACGGGCAGGCCCATGTACTTCATACGGACCTCGGCCATCTCGTCGGTCCACTGCTCGGCCATGTCGTAGCGCTGGTCGGGGCTGGTGTCCAGGAGGCGGACGCCCGGCCAGACCTCGTAGTCGCCGATCAGGTCGGCATGCCGGAACATGCCGTCCTGGAACAGCTCCTCGCGGTGGATGACGAACTCCCGGTCCGGCAGCTCGTCCCACAGCTTGACGCCCGAGCGCAGGATCTCCAGGAGCCGGGGGGTGTACTCGGGGTGCTCGATGAGGTGGTCGCGCAGGATGGTGCTGGCCACGGTGAGGTGGCGGATCTCGTCGATGGCGGTGCCGCGGGAGATCTCGCCGGTCGCCGGGGACAGCGGGGTCCACTTGCGCTCGCTCAGCTCGGCCGCGGGGGCGAGGACGCCCTCGATGATGATGGCGAACACACCGACGCCGCCGGGGAAGTCGGCCCTGTCGCGGACGATGTCCAGGGTGAAGTCCACCACCGGGTTCAGGACCCGCTTGCGGTAGTCCTCGGTCATCTCCTCGATCTCCCGCAGCAGGGTGCTCTGCGGGACGCCGAGGTCCACCAGGTGCTGGCGGAAGACGCGGGCGTGCCGGGCCTCGTCGATCAGCTGGGTGGCGTAGAACTCCATGTCGGGGATGGAGGGCGCGATGGTCACGTAGTGGCCGAGCAGCCGGGTGGCCAGCTCCTCCGAGAGGGCCCGGAAGCCGAACTCCAGGATCAGCGCCTCGCGCAGCGGGCCGGGGGCCTTCAGGAAGTCGGGGGTCAGGGCGTTCGCGTGGTGGCCGGTGGCACCCCGGTCGCGCAGGGTGCCCTGGGCGACGGAGGTGAACCAGTAGGCGAGGTCGCAGTCCTCGGGGCCGAGGGTGAGTTCCTTCGCGCCGTCCAGCAGACCGGGAGCCTTCTCCCAGTCGGCCTCGGGGGCAACGGGTGCGGTCATGATGCGGCGGTCTCCTTCGCCGGACGCAGGGAACCGGCGAACAGCCCGCCGGTGTAGCTCAGCAGCGGCAGGCCCTCGTCCGTGGTGGCCCGGACGACATGGCCGAGCAGCAGCTCGCTGTCGCCCGCGGCGTGCGCGGAGTGGAACCGGCAGACATAGTGGGCGAGGGCGCCCGCGATCAGCGGGGCCTGGGCGTAGCGGTCGGCGGTCCAGGCGAGGCCGGCGAAGGACGCGCTGCCGTCGGGCCGCGAGCTGTCCGCGAACCGCCGTGCCACATCGGCCTGTTCGCCGCCGAGCACATTGATCGCGAACCGGCCCTCGGCGGCGGCGAGCCGGGCGAAGGACGAGCCCGCCCGCAGCACCACGCCGACCAGCAGGGGCGAGCGCGAGACCAGGGTGACGGTGCTCGCGGTGGTGCCGTGCATCCGTTCCTCGGGGCCCGTGGTGAGCACGGACACCGCGGAGGCCAGGTGGTACAGGGCCCGCCGGCGCTCGGCCGGGTCCTGGCGCACCGCCCGGCGCACCGGGGTCGCGGCGGTGGTCATCGTACGGCCTCCGTCTCGCGGACGACGGGACGCGCGGGGACGTGCCCGACCGGCACCGGGTCCATCGCGTGCCCGACCGGCTTGGGGTGCGGCAGCCCCAGATCGTCCAGGAGGCGGAGGTATCCCTCCTGGCGCACCGGCTCGAAGGGCAGCGCGAAGGACTTCATGAAGTTGCCGAACAGGCCCCGGTCGCCGAAGAGATGGAACGGCAGCACCAGCAGCGCCCACTCCGGCTTGACCAGCAGGCACCACAGCGCGGCGACCGCGCCCTGGGTGATGAGGCTGTGCATGACGTTGTAGAGGACGTAGTACGCCTTGTGGATCGGCTGCCCGCCGCTCTTGCGGAAGGCGATGGCGCCGGGGATGTAGCCGATCACGTCGATGTACAGGAACAGTCCGAGCGCCGGCAGCCAGCGGATGTCACCGAAGTGGTAGATGATCATCCCGGTGGTGACGGCGAGGCCCACCAGGTACTCGGCGCGGTGCAGCGAGTAGGTGCGTGGGGTCTCGAAGGGGTTCGCCTGGTCCATGGTCAGCTCCTTCGGCCCGTGTTACGCGCCGACCGTGGCGGGCGTGTTCAGCTCGATGCCGCCCTGGATGCGCACGGCCGGGTACAGACCGGTCAGGGCCCAGGCGACCGTCTCCTTGATGACCCGCTCGGCGATCGGGTCGAGGATGCCCTCGAGGCTCGGGATGCCGAAGTCGAAGTCGGCGTCGAAGCGGACGACGACGTCATCGCCCTTCTGCTTGACCGACCAGACACCGGTGAAGGAGTCGAAGTCGCCGTCGGACTGCTCGAAGCGGATCTCGCCCGCCTCCGGCAGCACCGTGTCGTCCTCGGTCCAGCGCAGCAGACCGCTGCGGAAGTGCAGCTCCCAGCTGGAGGAGGGCTTGGGCTCGGGGTACGCGGAGTGCACGGTGGTCGCGTTGACGTGCGGCGCGAGGTCCGGGTACTTCTCAAAGCGCCGTACGGCGTGCAGGACCTCCTCTGCCTGCGCCGCGGGAATCAGGGTTTCGAGTTCGACGTGCCGCACGATCAGTTACCGCCTTCCGGCATAGTGGCCGCGCCCTTGATGAGGTCTCGGGTGGCCAGATCGAAGGAGTTGACGAGGTAGTCGAGGTCGGTGTCGTTCAGCACCGCGGGCGGGGTGAACCGGATCACCGAGCTGCCGTTCATGGAGTGGTTGGCGACGACGCCGTGGTTGAACAGCTCGATCAGCAGCTCACCGGCGAGGCCCGCCTCGACCAGCTCCACGCCGATGAGCAGACCCTGGCCGCGGACGTCCACGACCAGCTCGGGGATGTTGCGGTGGGCGACCTCCGCGATCCGCGGCAGCAGCCGGGCACCGAGGTCCATGGAGCGGGTGACCAGGCGCTCTTCCTTGACGGCGCGGACCGCGCCCATCACCGCGGCCATCAGCACCGGCTGCCCGGAGAAGGTGGCGGTGTGGACGTAGGGGTCCTTGTCGAAGGGGCGGAACGCCTTGCGGGTGGCGATGGCCGCGGACACCGGCATCACACCGCCGCCGAGCGCCTTGCCGGCCAGCAGCACGTCCGGTACGACGCCTTCGAGGTCGGCGCCCCACCACTCGCCGAGCCGCCCGAACCCGGACTGCACCTCGTCGAGGATGAGGAAGCCCTCGTACTCGCGGACCAGCTCTTCGACCCGCTTGAGGTAGCCCTTGGGCGGGATGATCACGCCGCCCTCGCCCTGGACCGGCTCCAGGATCACGCAGACCTCGCCCGGGTGGGCCTTCAGCTCGGCCTCCAGGGCGTCCGCGTCACCGAACGGCAGGTGCTGGAAGTCGGGGATCAGCGGCCGGAACGGCGCCTGGTAGACCTCCTTCGCGGTCGCCGACAGGGCGCCCAGCGTCTTGCCGTGGTAGCCGCCGCGCATCGAGACGGTCCGCTTGAAGCCGCCCGCGCGGGCCAGCTTCAGGCCGGTCTCCACCGCCTCGGCGCCGGACAGCGCGAAGTGCACCCGGTCCAGGCCGGTGGGCAGCACCGACACCAGCGCCTCGGCGGCGCGGGCCACCGTCGGCTCCAGCAGGATGCGGGTCGCGGTGGGGTGGGTGCGCAGCTGGCGCTCCACCTCCTCCATGACGATCGGGTGCCGGGCGCCCATGATGAACACGCCGTAGCCGCCCGCGTTCAGGAAGCGCTCACCGTCACTGGTGGTGAGCCAGGCGCCCTCGGACGCCACCTCCATATGACTGCCGAACAGCTCGGCGAGCGTGGCCCGGCCCTTGCTCAGGTGGGCCCGGTAGAGGTTGAGGATCTCGGCCTCGTCGTCGACGACGGGCGCGTGGGGGGAATCGTGCAAGACGGTCACGTGTCACTCACTCCATGAGAGGGGACTTTTCAACGCCGTTGATGGGAGCGCCCCTTCAGGGGCGCGGGGCTGTGTTCGATGTGCGGCTCCGCCGCGTGGGCGCGCTCAGCCACAACGGACCCGCAGCCGACCGACTACGCGAGAACCAACGGCCCTCCGTCGAAGTACTCCAGCAACGGCTCCGAGGCAGCTATGCGGGACGGCGGATGGAAGGCCAACGCCCTTGTAGCGGCAGCGCTTTGCGCGGAGGCGGAGTTCGTGATGAAGTCCATCCCGCCGAGCAGCTCCAGCGCCCGCGCCACGATCCCCGGCAACGCGTTCTGCACCGCGTACCGGGCCACCAGCACCCGCGCCACCGACTCCTCGTCGCCCGGCTCGCGCCCGGTGCCCCGGGCCACGCCTTCGAGGAGGGCCAGCGCGGCCTCCATGTCGACGGCGAGCGCGGCCCGCTCGTCCGCGCTGCCCCGCTTACGGGTCAGCACCTGCTCGACCAGCGCCGCCGCGGCACCCGCGTAGCCCGCGGAGATCAGCATCTCGAACCAGACGAACCCGGCGGACTGGAGGTCGTCCAGGCGGGTGGGATCGTCCGCCCCGGCCCGCACCACCATCTCGCTGGGCACGAACACGTCCTCCAGCCGCACCTCGTCGCTCTCCGCGCCGGCCAGCAGGTCGTTGCCCCAGAACCGGTGCACGGTCAGGCCGGGCGCGTCGGAGGGGACCAGCGCGAGCGCCAGCTCGGGCTCGCCGCCGTCCTCGCCGTGGATCGCGGTGGACGCCGTGAGCAGGCTCATCGAACGCGACAGGCTGCACGGCTTCTTGGAGCCGGAGAGCAGGAACCCGCCCTCCACCGGGCGCGCGGTCACGGCCGGCTTGAGGATGTTCGCGGCGGTACGGCCCTCCGACCAGCCGGAGCCCAGCACCTGCTGGTCGGGCACGATCTGGTGCAGCAGCTGGGTCTGTGCGGGGGTGAGCCGGCCCGACTTGACGGCGAGCGAGTACAGCATCGCGGCGGTGAAGTGGTGCATGGAGACGGCCGCGACCAGCGAGGGCGAGACCGCGCCGAGGGCCAGCTGCACCCGCAGCGCCTCCAGCGGGGCCGCGCCGTGGCCGCCGTACGACTCGGGGATCAGCAGGCCCACACCGCCGTGGATGCGGAACAGGTCGATCACCGGACTGCCGGGTTTCTCCCGCTGTTCGTAAGGGAGTTGCTCGAGTTCCTTGAGCAGTCCGGGGTGGAACCGCTCGCACACGGTCCGGGCGACATCGAGGGAACGCACGGGAAAACCTCCGAGGACGGGGTGGGTTCAGGCGCCGAAGACCGCGTCGTACGGGCTGACGTCGCGGGCGATGCTGACCCCCTGGACGTGGGAGGTCTTGAGCATCGGGTAGTTGGCCTCACCGAACGCGCCGCCGGTGCGGCCGGTGCCGCCATGGCTCGGCAGGTACGGCAGGAAGCCGATGTGCGAGTCGTTGACCTTCAGCAGACCGCCGTTGACGGTGCGGCGCACGAACGTCTCGACCACGTGGTCGGAGCGCGACCACAGCGAGTTGCGCAGCCCGTAGTCATTGCTGTTGACGAACTGAAGGAACGATTCGAGCAGGGCGTCGTCATGATCGCGCTCGGCGACCACGATCGGGACCAGCGGGAAGAAGGTCTCCTCGCGGACCACGTCGTACGTCCGTGCCCGGTCCAGCCCGTCCACCCGCACCACCGTCGGCTGGAGGAACACGCCCGTCTCCGAGACCGTGCCGTCCACCTCGGTGCGGTTGCCACCGGTGACCAGCTCGGCGCCGTTGTCCAGCGCCTGGCGCAGCAGCCGGAAGAAGCGCTCACTGCGCCGCACCGGCGACAGCAGCACGTCCTCCTCCTCGGGCAGGCCCGGCTTGATGCCCTTGACCTGCTCCTTGACCTCGGCGATCAGCGCCTCGGCGACATCCGGGTGGGCCAGCACGTAGTTGGGGACCATGCAGATCTGCCCGGAGCCGTAGAACGCCTCGGTGATCGCCTCGGCCGCCCACTTCACGTCGGCGTCCTTCCACACCACGATGCCGTCGTTGCCGGCGAGTTCGAGGATCGGCTTCTTGCCGTGGGCGACGCACTGCTGCTCGAAGCGCAGGCCCTCCTGGCTGCCGCCGATGTAGAAGATGTCGTTGATCAGCGGGTCCGCGATCCAGCGGTCCATGGTCTGCTTCGGGTTGGAGCAGACCGCGTTGAGCACGCCGGGCGGGGCGTCGAACTCCTCCAGCAGCGGGGCGACGATGTCGCGCAGCAGCCACATGGTGGAGAGCGCGATGCTGCGGGGGGCCCGCACGACCACCGCGTTGCCGGCCATCAGCGCCAGCACGCACAGCGCGGCACTCGGCAGCGGGGCGTTCTGCGGCGGGTTGAAGGCGACCACTCCGTCGGGCTGGCGGTGGAGGATCAGCCGGCGGCCGTTGTACTCCTTCTCGACCCGCATCTGCTTGTCGTACCAGCGCAGCGATCCGGGCGCGTAGATCTGGAGCAGGCAGCTCAGCTCCCAGCGAGCGAGCTTGACGGGGTGGGACTCGGCGACCAGCATCCTCAGGAACTCGTCCTCGTGCTTGATCAGTTCCTCGCGGAAGCGGGTGCCGAGCTTCATCCGCCGCTCCAGCGGTACGGCCTGCCACTCGGGGGCGGCCGCAGCGGCGGCCTGGGTGGCGAGGTCGATGGAGGCGTCGTCCGCGATCGCACAACGCCCCACGACATAGGGGTGCTTGGCCGCCTCGGACTCCGGGTCCTGTTCGAGGGAGCGCTTCAGACTCACGCTGGTGAACACGTCTTCCAGCAGCGAACGCCCGCTGACGGTGTACACCCAGCCGTCGCCGGCGACGTCCTTGCCCGCGATGTAGAGGTCGTAACTCTTCAATCCGGAAGGTGCCTCAGCACTCTCCTCCTGCGCGGCTTCGCGAAGCATCTTCAGCCTTTCGGATATGGCGTGTGGATTTCTTGAAGCAATGCGAGCGTGACAGCGGAATCTGATCCGGCGCTGACACCCGACTGATCCAGCCAACCCGCCCCACCCCGGCCGTCAGTGGGGCGTCAGCCGCCGCTGCTTGCATGAGGCGCATGTCACCCGTCGACAGCACCATCCAGCGGCTACGTGATCTGCCGCGCAGTGAACTGACCGAGGAAATCGAGACAATCGTCCTCAAGAAATTCAAGGTCGTTCTTCTCATGGACGATTCCGAGGACCTCCCCGTCGACGTCTCCTACTTCGACCTCGGGCTCACCTCGCTGCGCCTGACCGAGATACGCCAGAGCCTGGAACAGCTCCTGGATCTGTCGATCAACGTCAACGTGCTCTTCAACGAGCCGACCATCACCCACCTCGTCGACCACCTGACCCAGGCCGTCCAGGAAGTTTGAGGAGTCGTTCCATGCCGCGTACGGAATCAGCGCAGGCGCCCGAGCCGGTAGCGATCGTCGGAATCGGTCTGCGGTTCCCCGGCGGCAGCGGCTCGCCCGACGAGTTCGACGATTTTCTGCGCGAGGGCCGCAGTGGAATCCGCCCCATCCCCACCGACCGCTGGGACGTCGAGGCCTTCACCCCCGAGGGGCCCGACGACAAGGGCAAGATCCGCGCGTCGGCGGGCGGGTTCCTCGACCGCATCGACCTGTTCGACGCGGGCTTCTTCAACATCTCGCCCAAGGAAGCCCGTTACATGGACCCCCAGCAGCGGCTGCTGCTTGAGACGGCCTGGCAGGCGCTGGAGCACGCCGGCATCGACCCGGCCCCGCTGCGCCGCGGCAACGGCGGTGTGTACATCGGCGCCAGCTCCATCGACTACGCGCTGGAGCTGGACTCGCTGCCGTACGAGGAGCTGGACGGCCATCTCGCCTCCGGCATCACCATGTTCCCGCTGTCCGGGCGGCTCTCCTACTTCCTGGGCTGGCGCGGCCCGAGCATGAGCGTGGACACCGCCTGCTCCTCCTCGCTGGTCGCCCTGCACCTGGCCGTGCAGGCGCTGCGCGGCGGCGAGACGGACATCGCGCTGTGCGGCGGCGTCAACGCCCTGCACCACCCGCGCATCCCGGTGATGTTCTCCAACGCGCAGATGCTGTCCCCGGACGGCCAGTGCAAGACCTTCGACGAGTCGGCCGACGGGTACGCGCGCGCCGAGGGCTGCGGCATCATCGTCCTCAAGCGGCTCTCCGACGCCGAGCGCGACGGCGACCGCGTGCTCGCCCTGGTGCGCGGCACCGCCGTCGGCCAGGACGGCGACAGCGCCGGTCTGACCGTGCCCAACGGGCCCGCCCAGGAGAAGGTCATCCGCAGCGCGCTGAGCGCGGCCCGTCTCGCGCCCGAGGACATCAGCTACGTCGAGGCGCACGGCACCGGCACCCCGCTCGGCGACCCCATCGAATTCGGCGCCATCGGCGATGTGTTCGTGGACTCGCACACCAAGGACCACCCGGTGGTGGTCGGTTCGGTGAAGACGAACCTGGGGCACATGGAGCCGGCCTCGGGCATCGTCGGCGTCATCAAGACGGTGCTCATGCTGCGCGCGGGCACCATCTACCCGCACATCAACCTGGCCAATCCCTCCGGGCGCATCCCCTGGGACCTGTACCCGCTGCGGGTGCCGACCGCGTGCGAGCCCTGGAAGGCCGAGGTCAAGCGCGCCGTCGTCAACAGCTTCGGCTTCGCCGGGACCATCGGCGCGGTGGTCCTGGAGGAGGCCCCCGAGCAGCCCGCCGAGGAGACCGAACAGGCGGGCGCCGCCCCGCTGTTCACCCTCTCCGCGAAGAACGCCACCGCGCTGCGCGAACTCGCCGCGGACTACCGGGCGTTGCTGGAGGAGCGGCCCGAGATCTCGGTCGCCGCGCTCTGCCACAGCGCCAACACCACCCGCGCCCACCACCCGTACCGGCTCGCCGCCCCCGTCGCCGACCGCGCCGCCCTCGGCAAGTTCCTCGACAAGGCCGCCGAGCGCGAGCACGAGGGCCCGACCGGCATCCGCAAGACCGCGTTCATGTTCACCGGCCAGGGCTCCCAGTACGCCGGTATGGGCGCCGCCCTCTATGCGGCACTCCCCGTCTTCCGCGCCCAGGTCGACGCCTGCGACGAGCTGTTCGCCGCCCACCTCGGCCGCTCGATGCGCGAGCTGCTGCTCGGCACCGCCGCCGACCCCGAGGCCATCGACCGCACCGAGTACACCCAGCCCGCCCTGTTCACCCTGGAGTACGCGCTCGCCCAGCAGTGGATGGCCTGGGGCGTGAAGCCCAATGTGCTCATCGGGCACAGCATCGGCGAGGTCGTCGCCGCGGCCGTCGCCGGGCTGTTCAGCCTCCCGGACGCCGTCAAGCTGGTCGCCGCCCGCGCCCGGCTGATGCAGGCCGTCACCGCCGAGGGCGGCATGGCCGCCGTCTCCGCGCCGCTGGAGGACGTCGCCCCGCTCCTGGAGGGCCACGAGGACCTGGCCGTCGCCGGGGTCAACGCCCCCGACCAGACGGTGATCTCCGGCGCCACCGCCGCCCTGGACGAGGTGAGCGCCACCCTCGCCGAGCGCGGCGTGCGCGTCGAGCGGCTCAAGGTCTCGCACGCCTTCCACTCCCCGCTGATGGCCGAGGTCTACGACGACTTCCGCGCCGCCCTGGACGGCATCGAGTTCCACGAGCCGAAGATCAGCCTCATCTCCAACGTCACCGGACGGCTCGCCCGCTTCCGCGAGATCGGCAACCCCGGCTACTGGGTGCGGCACATCGGTGAGCCCGTGCGCTTCCTCGACGGCATCCGCGCCGTCGCCAAGCGCGGCCGGCACGCCCTGATCGAGGTCGGCCCGCAGGCCGGGCTCACCGCGCTCGCCCGCCGCTCGGTCACCGTCGAGGACCATGTCTGGCTGGCCAGCCTGCGCCGCCGCGACACCACCACCGCGACCACGCTGACCGCCCTCGCCGACTACTACGCGGCCGGGCTCACCGTCGCCTGGGACGGCTACCACGCCGGGCACCCCGCCCCCGCCCGGGTGGACCTGCCGACGTACGCCTTCCAGCGCAAGCGCTACTGGCTGCCCTCCGTCACCCCGCGCCGCTCCGCCACGAACGGCACCGCGCGTCATCCGCTGCTCGGCACCGAGGAGCGATTCGCCAGCGGGGTACGGGAGTTCACCGCCGAGTTCATGCCCGAGGAGCTGGGCGCGCTCGCCGACCTGGCCGCCGACGACCGCACCGTGCTGCCCGCCGGCGCCTACGTCGACCTGCTGCTCGCGGTGCAGGACGCGGTGCAGGGCCACGCCCGGCACGCCGTCCGCGACCTGAAGCTGCTCGCCCCGCTCGAGCTGGCCGCCGAGACGGTCACCGCGCTGACCACCCGCTGGCGGCCCCGCCCCGGCGGCGGCGCCGAGGTCGAGGTGTACACGCTGGTCGGCGGCGAGGAGAACCTGCACGCCACCGCCACGGTCGCCGCCGACCCCGAACCCCTGGTGCCCGTCTCGGAGTTGGCCGAGCTGGACGCGGGACTCGCCCCGGCCGCCCAGCACATCGACGACGAGGACATCTACACCGACCTCGCCTCCGTCGGCCGTCCCCAGGGCCCCCGCATGCGGCTGCTGGTCAAGGCCGCCCGGCACGGCGACGGACTGGTCACCGGCGAACTCACCGGCCGCGACGCCGGTGCCGTCGAGCACGTCCCGGCCGAGCTGCTGGAGGCCGCCGTACAGGCGCTGGTCGTCCTCGACCCCGAGGGCCCGGTGTTCGTGCCCCGCGAGATCGCCTCCGTACGGCACTTCCGCAAGCCGCGCGGCGAGCAGCTGCGCGTCCTCGCCCGGGTCCGCGGCGAACAGGACCGGCGCCTGGCCGATGTGCTGCTGCTGGAGAACGGCGACCCGGTCGCCGAACTCCTCGGGGTGCGCATGGCCCGCCCCGAGGGCCGAAGCGGCCGCCGCCAGTTCCTGCACCGCCCCGAGTGGGTGCGGCGCGCCCTGCCCGCCCGCGGCGGCGCCCCCGCCGCCCGGCATGTCGTCCTCCTCGACCCCTCGGCCGCCCGCGCCGCCGAACTGGCCGCCGAACCCGGCCTCAAGGTCACCTGGCTGCCCGATCTCACCGACCTCAAGGCCGCCCTCGAGGACCCCACCGTCACCGACATCTGCCGGCTGTGGCACCAGCGCTCCGGAGCGATGTCCGCCGAGCGGCTGCGCGCCGAGTGCGAGGACAACTACCGCGAACTCCTCACCCTCATCGGCGCGTTGGAGACCGCGAACCGGCCGCCCAGGCTGTGGCTGGTCACCGAAGGCGCCCAGTGGCTGCCCGGCGACCCGGCCGGTGACGGCGGCCATCTGGCGGCCGCCACCCTGTGGGGCTTCGGCCGGGTGCTGCTCACCGAGTACGCCCAGTACCGGGCCACCCTGGTCGACCTCGCCCCGGGCAGCGGCCTCGCCCCGCTGGCCGAGGAGTGGCGGACCGAACCGGCCGGTGAGTACCAGGTCGCCCACCGCCCAGGGCGCCGCTATGTGCGCCGGCTGCTCGCCGGTGACGCCAGCCTCACCTGGACCGGAGGCTTCGAGCTGCGCGCCCCCGACTCCGGCGACCTCTCCGACCTGGTGCTCGCGCCGGTCGCCGACCGGGCCCCGGGCGCGGACGAGATCCAGGTACGGGTGAGCGCCGTCGGCCTGACCGCCGAGGACGCCCGCGCCGCCCTGGACACCGGGCGCGCCGAACGCGCCGAGGAGACCGGAGAGACCGAACTCCCGCCGCTGCTCGGCCAGTTGGCCCGTGGGTCCGTCCTCGCGGCGGCCGCCGGGACCGGGTTCGCGCCGGGCGACGAGGTCCTCGTACGCCATGACGGGACCTTCCGCGCCACGCTCACCGTGCCCGCGGTCGCCGCCGTGCCCGCCACCGGCGACGACGGCTCCGACCTGCGCTTCGGCCTGGACGAGACCGGCGAGGCACTGCGCACCGCCCTGTCCGACCCGGCCGGACCCGCCTGGGTGACCCTGCCCGAGGACCTCCAGGAGCGGCCCGAACCGGCCGACGAGGTGCCCGCCGGACTCCGCGCCGACCGCACCTACCTGGTCACCGGCGGCCTCGGCGGCCTCGGCCTGGTCACCGCCCGCAAGCTGGCCGCGCTCGGCGCCCGCCACCTCACCCTGGTCAGCCGCAGCGGCAAGGCCACCGAGGAGGCCGCACCGGTCCTCGCCGACCTCGCGGCCGACACCGAGATCGACGTCGTACGCGCCGACATCTCCCGGCCCGGGGACGTGGAGCGGCTGGTCCGGCACCTTCGGGCGGGCTCGCGCCCGCTCGGCGGGATCGTGCACGCCGCCGGTTCCTACGACAAGAAGCTGATCTCGGAGCTGACCTGGGAGTCCATCGACGCCCAGCTCGCCGCGAAGGCGTACGGCGGCTGGCTGCTGCACGAGGCCGCCGAGGACTCCTTCCCCGAGCTGGAGTTCTTCGTCACCTACTCCTCCATCGCCTCCGTCCTCGGCGGCGCCACCCAGGGCCACTACGCCGCCGCCAGCGCCGGGCTCGACGCGCTCGCCGAATGGCGCGGCCGGCGCGGGGTGCCGGGCCTGTCGGTCAACTGGGGCGCCTGGGCCCGGGTCGGCATGTCCGCCCGCCTGGAGGAGCACCTCAGCCAGGAGATCGAACGCAGCGGCGTCCGCTTCTTCTCCCCGACCCGCGCCCTGGACACCCTGGCCCGGCTCTGGGGCCGGCCCCGCACCCAGCGGATCGTCGGCGAGTTCGACTGGGACCGCTACGTCTCCGGCAGCGTCAACGGCGACCTCTTCTACGACCGGCTCGCCCGCCAGGGCGGCGAGGAGGGCACCGGTCTCGACCTCACCGCCCTCACCGCGCTCCCCGCCGCCGAACGGCTCGCCGCCGTCACCGGCGTGGTGAGCGAGAAGGTCGGCGCCGTCCTGCACCTGGAGGAGGGCGACGAGCTGGACCTGAACAGCGAGTTCGTGTCGCTGGGCCTGGACTCCCTGATGGCCCAGCAGGTCAAGGCCGCACTGGAGCAGTCGTTCCGGCTGCCCCTGCCGGCCTCCCTCACCCACGACCATCCCACGGTCCGCGCGCTCGCCCAGTTCGTCGACGGGCAGCTCGCCCCGGCGCCGACGGCGTGACGGTCGGACAGTTCGACAGAGACGGCACATCACCATGAGCGACATACCGAGGGAGCGCTGGACGCTCCACCACTCCGCCCGTGCCCACGCCGGCACCCGCCCCGACCACCCGGCGATCATCTGCGAGGGGCACGTCACCACCTACGACAAGCTGCACCGCGACAGCAACCGCGCCGCGCACGCCCTGCACACCAGCGGGGTACGGCACGGCGACCGGGTCGCCTACCTCGGCCGCGAGTCCGCGAACTACTACCTCGTGATGATCGCCTGCGCCAAGGCGGGCGCCGTCCTGGTGCCGGTCAACTGGCGGCTCACCCCGAGCGAGGTCGACCACATCCTGCGCGACTCCGGCGCCACGCTGATCTTCGTGGACGACGAGTTCTGGGACACCGTCGCCGCCGTACGGCCCCAACTGCGCGGCCTGCGCCGGGTGATCCGGGTCGACGGCACCGACGCCGACGGCGAACCCGCCCGCGGCGCCGGACTGCTCGCCTGGGCCGCCGACCAGCCCGAGACCGAACCGGCGCCCGGCACCGGCCCCGACGACGCCGTCATCCAGATCTACACCAGCGGCACCACCGGGCTGCCCAAGGGCGCCATCCTCGCCCACCGCAGCTTCTTCACCCTGCCGCACGCCAGCCGCGAGCGGGGCGTGGACTGGATCGACTGGCTGCCCGAGGACGTCGCCCTGATCTCCCTGCCGGGCTTCGGCGTCGCCGGTATCGGCTGGTTCCTGCACACCTTCAACGCCGGCGGCACCAATGTGATCATGCCGCAGTTCGACCCGCAGGAAGCGGTCCGCCTCATCCGCGAGCACGGCGTCACCACCACCTTCGCCGCACCCGCGATGCTCCAGGCGATGGCCGCCGAACGCGGCGCGGGACCCGAGGCGTTCACCTCCCTGCGCAAGATCGCCTACGGCGCGGCGCCCATGTCCGAGACGCTGCTCAAGCAGTGCCTGGAGACCTACCGCTGCGAGTTCGCGCAGATCTACGCCAGCACCGAGACCGGCAGCGTCGCGGTCTGCCTGCCGCCCGGCGACCACCACGCGGGCAGCACCCGGCTCATCTCGGTGGGCCTGCCCTGCCCCGGCAACGAGATCAAGGTGGTCGGCCCCGACGGCGAGAGCCTGCCGCCCGGCGCCATCGGCCAGGTCTGTGTGCGCGCCCCCTCCCGGATGCTCGGCTACTGGAACCTGCCCGAGGCCACCGCCCGCACCCTGGTGGGGGAGTGGCTGCACATGGGCGACGCCGGATTCCTCGACGAGGACGGCTATCTCCACCTGTGCGACCGCATCAACGACACGATCATCGTGGCCGGGCAGAACATCTACCCGGCCGAGGTCGAGAAGGCCCTCGCCGCGCATCCGGCGGTCGCCGACGCGGCCGTGGTCGGGCTGCACGACGACCGCTGGGGCGAGAGCGTGCACGCGGTGGTCGTGCTGCGCCCCGGCGCCAAGGCGACCCCGCGCGAACTCCTGCTGTCCCTGCGCGGCCGGATCGCCGACTACAAGATCCCCGGCACCTACCACTTCGCCGACTCCCTGCCCCGCAACCCCTCGGGCAAGATCCTGCGCCGCGCGGTGCGCGAGCGGCTGACGGCGGAGACCAGGGCCACCGCCGGGAGTGCCGTATGACCACGTTCCCCGACGTCCCCGCGGAGAGTGACACGCCCATGAGTACCGAACCGCTGCGGATCGGCATCCTCCTGCCCACCCGCGAGCAGGCCATCAACGGCGCCTACGCCGCAGCCCCGTTGCTGGACTTCGCCAGGAACGCGGAAGCACTCGGCTTCGACTCGCTGTGGGCCGGTGACTCCCTCACCGCCCGCCCCCGCCTCGACCCCCTGGTCGTGCTGTCGGCCGCCGCCGCCGCGACCCGGCGCATCACCGTCGGCACCGCCGCCCTCACCCCCGCCCTGCGCCACCCCCTCATCGGCGCCAACATGATCGCGAGCCTCAGCCATGTGGCCGCCGACCGGCTGATCCTGGGCCTGGGTTCGGGCTTCCCGATGGCCGAGACCGAGGCGGAGTTCGAGTCCGTCGGCGCCTCCTTCCAGGGCCGCGTCGGCCGCCTGGACGAGATCGCCGCGCTGTGGCGCACCGCCTGGCGCGCCGGGGAGGACGGCGAACCCACCGAGTTCGAGGGCAAATTCTGGCAGGCGGAGAACCTGGACCGGCTGCCCTCGCCCGCCGTGCCCGGCGGTCCGCCGCTGTGGCTGGCCGGCAGCGACACCCCCAAGGTGCTCGCCCGCGCCGCCACCCGCTACGACGGCTGGCTCCCCTTCCTGCCCGACGTCGACGCCTACGGCCGCGCCGCCGCCCGGCTCGGCGAACTCGCCGCCGAGGCGGGGCGCTCGGTGGTGCCCGGGCTGTACGCCACGGTCACCGTGAACAGCGACGAGGCCGCCGCCGAGGCCGAGTTGGAGCACTACATCAGCCACTACTACGGCCGCTCCCTGGAGCAGATGAGCACCATCCAGGCATACGCCTGGGGCAGCGCCGAGAAGTGCGCCGAATGGCTCGGCGGATACGTCCGGGCCGGCGCCCGGCACCTGGTGATCCGCATCGGATCCCTCGACCCGGAGCCCCAGTTGAAGGAGATCGCCGAGGTGCTGCTGCCCGCGGTACGCGCCCTCGGCACCGCACCCACCGTAGGGAGTACGCAGTCGTGACCACCGCCATCGGCACCATCGGCAGCCAGATGTCCAGCGAGGGACACTGGTTCCACCCCGTGGAGCCCTCGCCCGACGCCTCCATCCGGCTGTTCCTGCTGCCCCACGCGGGCAGCGGCGCCATCATCTACCGCGAGTGGGACCGCCTGCTGCCGCCGGACATCTCCCCGCAGGCCGTCACCCTCCCCGGCCGGCACAACCGCCGCGAGGAGGAGACCTACGAGAACTTCTGGCCGCTGCTCGAAGCCCTGCACGAGGCCGTGCTGAACGACCTGGACGACCGTCCGTTCGCCTTCTTCGGCCACTGCCTCGGCGCCCAGCTGGCCTTCCGGCTCGCCATCCGCATGGAGGAGGAGGGCGGCCCGGTCCCCGCGATGGTCGGCATGTCCGGCTGGTCGCCCGTCGGCTTCTTCAAGCCGACCGAGGAGCAGAGCCGGATGCCGGAGCCCGAACTGATCGAGTGGATCAAGAAGTTGGGGTCCTTCCCGGCCGAGGTCTACGACAACCCCGAGATGCTCGCCCTGGTCGTGCCCGCCCTGCGCTCCGACCTGCGGGTCGCCGGGGACTACGACGACGACGGCGCCGGCGTCAGCTGCCCGCTCGCCTCCTACGGCGGCCGCAGCGACCCGCTCCAGGAGACCCCGGACGCCATGACCCACTGGGCCGGGCGCACCCCGTCGTACCTGGGACACAACGAGTACGAGGGCGGCCACTTCTACATCGACACCCACGCCCAGGCCGTCACCGCCCACTTCGCACACCGGCTCCAGCGGACCGTGGCCACCGCCGTGAGCTGACCGGGGGAACGGCGCGCGTCAGCGCCGTGTCAGCGGGTCGCGAGAAGGTGACAGGCGGCCCGCCGACACGGCGCTCGTCGGTCTCTCCCCGACGTACTGCCGAGGCCACCCATCCGAGAGAGAAGCAACAGCATGAGATTCGACAAAGACCTCTTCATCGCGTCGGCCGGGTCATGGATACCGGACACGATCACCGTGGCACAGGCCGCCGCCGAGGGCCTGGTCGACGAGGAGCACCGCGACCTCGGCTTCGAGAACATCGCCGTCTCCGACGAACTCTCCGGCCCCGAGATGGCCGTACGCGCGGGCCGCCTCGCCGTCGAGCGCTCCGGCGTCGCACCCGCCGATGTCGGCCTGGTCCTGCACTCCTCCGGCAGCTACCAGGGCCACGACATGTGGCCCACCGCGGCCTACGTCGCCAACGAGACCGTCGGCCCCGCCGCCCCCGGCTTCGACCTCCAGCAGCGCTGCAACGCGGCCGTCGGCTCGCTGAGCCTGGCCGCCGGATACATCAACTCCGGCCTCGCCACCGAGGTGCTGCTCACCACCGGCGACCGGTTCGCCGCGCCCTGGGTGGACCGCTGGAACATCCAGATGAACCTCATCTTCGCGGACGGCGGCAGCGCCCTGCTGGTGTCCGGCCGCACCGGCTTCGCCCGGGTGGTCGCCGCCACCCTGGGCGCCGACAACTCGCTGGAGCGCTGGAACCGCGGCCTCGAACCCTTCGCCCTCCAGCCCGGCGCCGAGGTACGGCTGATCGAACGCGGCCGCCAGCACGCGGCGACCCCGGAGGCCGAGGGCTCCTGGGAGCGCTACGAGGCCGCCCTGATGTCCACCACCGGGCGCGTGCTGGCCGAGGCGGGTGTGTCGACCGAGGACATCGCCCGCGTCGTCACCCCACACGTGCACCGCAACAAGACCCCCGAGAACTTCGACCTGCTCGGCTTCACGGAGAAGCAGAGCACCTGGGAGGTCGGCCGCAAGTACGGGCATGTCGGCCCCGGCGACCAGTTCCTCGGCATCGAACACCTCGTCCTGGAGCGCGCCGTCGGACCGGGCGACCTCGTCCTCGTCGTCGCGGCCGGGGCGGGCTTCAGCTTCTCCGCAGCCGTACTGGAGATCCTGCACACCCCGTCCTGGTGACGGGAGGGGCGGCTCCCCAGTCCCCCCCATCGAACGATGAAAGGAACGGCCGTCATGGCCCTACAAGAACCCCGGGAAGCCGCCCCGGGCCAGAACGGGAACCAGCCCGGCACCACCGGATCGAACACCCCGGGAGCCACCGCGGCACCGCAGGAGCCCCCGGCCCCGCACTGGGCGATGCTGCCGATCATCCTGATCGGCACCTTCGTCATCACCCTCGACGTGTTCATCGTCAACGTGGCGATCCCTGCCACCCAGCGTGATCTGCACGCCGGTTCGTCCGCCGTGGAGTTCATCGTCGCCGGGTACGCGCTCGCGTACGCGGCCGGACTGATCACCGGCGGCCGGCTCGGCGACCTCTACGGCCGCCGCCGGATGTTCCTGATCGGCGTGGCCCTGTTCACCCTCTCCTCGGCCTGGGCCGGCAGCGCGCCCACCGCCGGGCAGCTGGTGGCGGCCCGCGTCGCCCAAGGCCTCGCCTCCGCCCTGATGGGCCCCCAGGTCCTCGCCATCATCGGCACCGTCTACAGCGGGCCCGCCCGCATCCGCGCCTTCAACGCGTTCGGTCTGACGATGGGGCTCGCCGGTGTGTTCGGCCAGCTCATCGGCGGTGTGCTGATCCACCTGGACATCGCGGGACTCAGCTGGCGCACCTGCTTCCTGGTCAATGTGCCGATCGGCGTCGCCGCGCTGGTCTTCGCCCCGCGGGTGGTCCCCGAGTCCAAGGCGCAGGGCAAGTCCCGCCTCGACCCGCTCGGCATGCTGCTGGTCTCCGCGGGCCTGGTCGCCGTCGTACTGCCGCTCGCCGAGGGCCAGCAGAAGGGCTGGCCGGCGTGGACCTGGGTGTGCCTGGCCGTCTCCCCGGTGCTGCTCGCCCTGTTCGCGCTCTACCAGCGGCGGCTGGCGGCGGCCGACCGCGGCCCGCTCGTCAACCCGGCGCTGTTCCGCCAGCGTTCCTTCACCGTCGGGGTGAGCACGGCCCTCGTCTACTACTCGGGCATGGCGTCGTTCTTCCTGGTGCTCGCCCTCTACCTGCAGCAGGGCTGCGGACTCAGCGCGCTCGACTCCGGCCTGGTCTTCCTGCCGCTCGGCGTCGGCTTCCTCGGGGTCTCGCTGACCGCCAAGCAGATCGCCGCGGTGCTCGGCCGGCAGACCCTCGCGGTCGGCGCGCTGGTGCTGACGGCCAGTCTGATCGGGCTGTACGCCGCCGTGGAGCACATCGGCACCCACGGCGAGGTCGCCTGGCTGGTGCCGGGGCTGCTGGTCGGCGGAGCCGGGATGGCCATGGTGATGGCACCGCTGGCCACCGTGGCGCTCGCGGGCACCGACCCGCGCTACGCGGGCGCGGCCTCCGGTGTGCTGTCCACCGCGAACCAGGTCGGCGGCGCGATCGGCGTCGCGCTGGTGGGCGTGGTCTTCTACCACGTCCTGGGCCACGGCACCGGACCCGACGCCTACGCCGACGCCTTCCGGGCCAGCGTCTATCTGCTGGTGCCGTTCGCGCTCGGGGTGGCCGCCCTGGTCCAGCTGTTCCCGCGCCCGCCCAAGAAGGCGCCCACGTCCTGAGCCGTGCGGCGGACCGCCCCGATCGCGGTCCGCCGCCGGTCCCGTTCCGCGTGTCCGCCGACGGACACGCCGTCAGCGCACCACAGAGGAGTTTCGTCCATGACCACCGAAGCGGAACTGACCGGCACCAGTGCCGAGTCCGTGCCGGCAACGGACCACGGGGAATCCGGCGGCAAGCCCGCCTGGGGCGCTCTCCTCGTGGTGTTGCTCGGCCTGTTCATCGCCAACATCGACTTCTTCATCGTCAATGTGGCCATCCCCTCGCTCCAGCGGGACATGCACGCCACCAGCGCCGAGATCCAGCTGGTGGCGGCGACCTTCAACATCGGCCTGTCCGCCATGCTCATCACCGGCGGCCGGCTCGGCGACCTGTACGGCCGCCGCAAGGTGTTCGCCATCGGCCTGGCCCTGTTCGCGCTGGCCTCGCTGGCCTGCGGCATCGCGCCGAACATGCCCGAGCTGATCGCGGCCCGCGCCGTGCAGGGCGCCGCCGCCGCGCTGGTCATCCCGCAGGTCCTCGGCATTCTGACCACCGCCTACTCGGGCAAGGCCAGGGTCGCCGCGTTCAACGCGTACGGCATCACGATGGGCGCCTCCGCCGTGTTCGGCCAGCTGATCGGCGGTCTGCTGATCAAGGCCGACCTCTTCGGCTGGGACTGGCGGACCATCTTCCTGATCAACGCCCCGATCGGCGCCGTCGTCCTGCTGCTCACCCCGAAGCTGGTCCCCGAGTCCCGCGCGGAGGGCCGTACGGGCCTCGACTGGACCGGTGTCGTACTGGTGACCGCCGGTCTCACGGCCATCGTGCTGCCGCTGGTCCAGGGCCGCGAGCAGGGCTGGCCGGTCTGGACCTGGGAGTGCCTGGTGGCGGCCGTGCCGCTGCTGGCCGCGTTCTGGTGGACGCAGCGCCGCAAGGCGGCCCGGGACGGTTCCCCGCTGGTCCACCCGAGCCTGTTCGCGGACCGCTCGTTCGGCATCGGCGTCGTCTCCCTGCTGGTGTTCTTCGCCGCGATGGCCTCCTTCTTCCTGGTCCTCGCGCTGTACCTCCAGGAGGGCCGCGGCGTGTCCGCGCTCAAGTCGGGACTGCTGTTCATGCCGCTCGGCCTCGGCTTCTTCCTCGGCTCCGCGCAGTCGCCGAAGGTCGCCGCCAAGCTGGGCAAGCAGGTGCTCGCGCTCGGCGCGGTGCTCCAGGCGGTCGGCAATCTGGGTCTGGCCGAAACCGCGTGGCACCTGGACAGCACCGGGAACGTCGCCTGGTGCATTCCGGCCATGGTCGTGGCCGGTCTCGGCATGGGCTTCGTGATCGCCCCGCTCGCCTCGCTGGTCCTGGCCGGGGTCGCCCCGCAGCACGCGGCCGCCGCGTCCGGGGTGTTCTCCACGGCCCAGGAGATGGGCAACGCGATCGGCATCGCCGTGCTCGGCGTGGTCTTCTTCGGGGTCGCGGGACCGCATGTCACCGCGCACCACTACGCCCACGCCTTCAGCGTCGGACTGCTGGTCCAGGCGGGGATCTGCGTCCTGGTGGCCGGCCTGGTGCAGCTGCTGCCGCGACCGGCGGCGGCCGAGCCGGGCGCGGTGGCCGCGGCCGCCTGACCCGCCCCGCACCTCCGCCCCGAAGGGGGCCGGCGCCGACCGCGCCGGCCCCCTTTTTGTTGCTCTCCGCCGGGGCGCGAACCGTCCACCCGTCACCCGCTTTGCCTTCATAAAAGCATACGTTTACCAGTATATAACGAGTCAGTAACCCGTCAGATTTCCGTCAGTGCTGCTCACCAGGATGTGCTCCGACGCTGAGATTCAGCCAACGGAGGGAACCCCATGTCCGCCTGTGAGCAGCGAAAACTGCCAGATTGGCCCATGCCCCGGTCGTGCCCCTACGCGCCACCGGACGCCTACGCCCCGCTCCGCGAGGAAGCGCCGTCAAGAGTGCGCATAAGAGGCGGCGAGGCATGGCTGGTCACCCGGCACGCGGACGTGCGCCAGGTGCTCAACGACAACCGGTTCAGCGCCGACGACCAGCAGCCGGGCTTCCCGATCCGCATCCAGCTGCCGCCCGAGCCGGGCGTGATGTCCTTCAGCCGCATGGACGGATTGGAGCACGGCCGGCTGCGCCGGATGGCCCTGACCGAGTTCACCGCCCGCCGCACCCGAGCCCTGCGCCCCGAGGTGGAACTCCTCGTCGGGCAACTGCTGGACGAGCTGGAGAGCGGCCCGAAGCCGGTGGACCTGGTGGCGAACTTCGCCATCCGGCTGCCCTCGCTGGTCATCGCCCGCATGCTCGGGGTGCCCGAGCGGGACGAGGCGGACTTCACCGAGCAGAGTCAGGTCATCCTCTCCCAGGAGGCCGGCCCTGCGGAGACGTACGCGGCGTTCGTCTCGATGACGAAGTTCCTCGACGGACTCGTCGCCCGGCGCATCGCCGAACCGCGCGAGGACCTGATCAGCCGCCTCGCCACCCGGTACGTGAGCGCGGGCGAGCTGACCCACGAGGAGCTGGTGGCCATGGCCCGGTTCATCCTCGTCGCCGGGCACGAGACCACGGCCCACCAGATCAGCCTCAGCGTCCTCAGCCTGCTGTGCGACCCCGCCCAGCTCGCCGAACTCCGCGCGGACGAGAGCCTGTTCAAGCCCGCCGTCGAGGAACTGCTGCGCTACTGGTCCATCTCCCAGGACAACCAGGTGCGGGCCGCCGTGGACGAGGTCGAACTGGGCGGCGCGACCATCCGCAAGGGGGACGGCGTGATCGTCGCCATCCCCGCGGCCAACCATGACGAGTCCATCTATCCCGGCGCCGACACGGTCGACATCCACCGCAACGCCGCCGGACACCTCGCCTTCGGCTTCGGCGCCCATCTGTGCCCGGGCGCCTCCCTGGCCCGCATGGAGCTGGAGGTCTGCCTCAAGGCCCTGTTCACCCGCTTCCCGGACCTGCGCCTGGCGGTGGCGCCGGAGGACGTCCGCTTCCGGGAGAACACGATCGTCTACGGGCTCCAGGAGCTGCCGGTCACCTGGTGATCCCCGGGCGGTCGTCCGGTTCGGTTCCCGCGCCCGGAGCACTCGTCCGGCGCGGGGACCTGCGGCCCAAAGACGGCCCGCAGCTTTCGTGACGACGCGTCAGCAGGGCGTCAGTGCCAGGTCAGGACCGCTTGGCAGAGTCATCCGTGTTCCGTCCACCGCCGGTGCGTCCGATGTGAGGAGAGCGCCCGTCATGGCAGACATCGCAGCCCCCGGACCCACCCGGGCCCTGATCCTGGCCAACCCGGCCTCCGGCAGTCACAGTCCCGAACTCGTGGGCCAGGTCCGGGACTTGTGCGCGTCCTACCTGGAGCGGGCCGAGGTCCACCAGACCAGCGGACCGGGGGACGCGACCGTCGCCGTACGCCGCGCCCTGGAGCGCACCGACGACGCCCCCGACCTGATCGTCGCCATCGGCGGCGACGGCACGGTCCGCGAGGCCGTCCAGGGACTGGTGCCGGCCGACCACGGGGCGAGCCTCGCGGTGATACCCGGTGGCACCGGCAACTCCGGCTACAAGATGCTGTGGGGCGAGCGGCCCTGGAGCGAGGCGCTCAAGGCGGTCCTCACCGACCACGGCATCGGCGGCAGCGCCCGGCTGCGCAGGCTCGACCTGGCCCGCCTCGCCGAGACCCGCAACTACGTGTACCTGGGCGCCTGTTCGGGCGTCATCGCGGACGCCCTGATCACCGCGAAGCAGGTGCCGCTGAGCGGCCGCGAACGCTACGTCCGCGCCTTCGCCGACACCGCCGACGGGTACGAGCCGTACCCCGGCCGGGTCACCGTCGACGGCCGGATCGTGCACGAGGGCCCCACCGTCCTCGCCAACGTCGGCGGCGGCCCCTACCGCGGCGGCCGCTTCCAGGTACTGCCCGACTCGCTGCTCGACGACGGACTGCTCGACGTCTGCGTCATCGGCGGCGACATCACCGCGGCCCAGGTCCCCGAACTGACCCTGAACGCCGCCCATATGTCCCATCCGGCGACCGTCTACGCACGGGGCCGCCGGATCACCGTGGAACGCACCGACGGCCGCCGCCTCCCGCTGGAGCACGACGGTGAGTACCAACACGGCATCGGCGCCGCGGCCACCTTCGAGGTGCTCCCCGGAGCCCTCCCCGTGTGGGCGCCTGCCATCCCCTGAACCAACCGTCCGAAGAACCGAAGAAGCACCACCAAAAAGGAGATCGCCCGCATGAGCGACCTGACCACCACCGTCACCCGCTACCTCGACATCTGGAACGAGGCGGACGCCGACAAGCGCGCCGCGGCCATTGCCGAGCTGTTCACCGCCGACGCCCCGTACATCGACCCGCTGGCCGCGGTCGAGGGTCGCGAGGGCTTCGCGGCTGTGGTGGCCGGCGCCCGCGACCAGTTCAAGGGTCTCTCCTTCGAGCTGCACGGCACCGTCGACGCCCACCACAACCAGGCCCGCTTCCAGTGGGGCCTGGTGACCGAGGCCGGCGCTGAGCCGATCGCCATCGGCTTCGACGTCCTCGTCGCCGACGAGGCCGGCAAGATCAAGGCCGTCTACGGCTTCCTGGACAAGGTCCCGGCCGCGTAACACCGGCACGCCTCGCGGGAGCACCGGGCACGTCCGGTGCTCCCGCACCCGTGTTGAGGACCGATGTCCTCCCCCTCGACGCACGCACGGAAGGTACCCGCCATGACCGCCGTCCTCGCGGAGAGCGTCGCCCGGGCGCTGTGCGACGACTGGGCCGAGCAGGCCGAGGCGTCGTCGCCGTCGGCCGCCCGCCACCCCGTCGGCACGGACACCCCGCTGCGCGAACTCTCGCACTGGGCCGCCACCTTGCGCCCGCAGGCCGTGCCGTGCCGGGTGCTCAAACTCGCCGCGAGCCAGGTGCTCTCGCAGATCGCCTCCATCCGGGCCGGGCTGCAACACCCCCTGGGCCGCAAGCTGGTGGCCGCCTTCGGGCACCCCATGCAGCGCGACCCCCGCCAGGCCGCCGGGGTCTTCGCCGCGCTCGGCTCCTGGCTCAACCTGGACGACACCGCGTACGCCGGCCATCTGTCGAACTCCACGGTCGCCGTCCCCCTCGCCTTCGCCTACGCCCGCCGCCTGGACGGCCTCTCCCTGCTCACCTCGGTGGTCGTGGCCAACGAGTGCGCGGCCCGCATCACCGCCTCCGCGACCCTCGGACCGCTGCGCGGCCAGAGTGCCGTGCACACCCATCTGGCCGGCGCGGTCGCCGGCCGGCTGCACGCCGACCGGGCCTCCGCGAGCCTGTACGAGAACGCCTTCGGGCTGGCCTTCGCCATGCCCAACTGGCCTTTGATGCGCGCCTTCCTGGCCAGCGACGCCCGGCTGTTCAACACCTTCACCCCGGTGCGCACCGCGATGGACGCGTGCGACGCGGCGTACGCCGGGCTGCGCGGCGCGCCCGACATCATGGAGCACAGCGACGGCTTCCTCGCCCGCTTCGCGACGGTGCCGCTGCCGCAGGCGGTCGCCAAGGGCCTCGGGCGGCGCTGGCACACCGACACGCTGTCCTTCAAGATGCACCCCGGCGGACCCGGCATCGACGCGGCCGTGGACTGCGCGCAGGAGATCCACCGCGAACTGGGCCCGCTGCGACCGCAGGACGTGGCCGACGTCGTCGTGGAGGCGTCCCTGTACACCCTGTTCGCGGGGCAGCGCGCCGCCGCCTACGTCACCGGCCCCGGCTCCCCGCTCGGCGCGCTGGTCCTGGACGTGCCCTACCCCGTCGCGACCACGCTCCTCACCGGCGAGTTCTCCGTCGACGACTTCTCCTCGCCCGCCGTGGACGACCTCGACCGCTGGGCGCTGGCCAAGCGGATCCGGCTGGAGCACGACACCGAGATGACCCGCGAACTCTTCCTGTCCGACGCCCCGTTCGGCGAGGCGGTACGGGAGGCGGGGGAGCTGGCGGTGCCGTGGCTGCGCGGCTTCGGCGGCGACGAACTCGTGGACCTGGTCGGCGCGGTCCGCGCCGACAACCGCGACTTCTCCCGCTCCACCAAGGCGACGGGCGCCCGCGTCACCGTCCGCCTGACCGACGGCCGTACGATCTCCCGCACCCGCCTGATCCCCATCGGCGCCGCGGGCCCCGAGACCCGCCACTCCCACGCCGACCTGGTCCGCGAGAAATTCCTCTCGGTGGGCGGCCCCCCCGAGGTCGCCGACACGGTGGACCGCCTGCACCGAATGCGCCCTTCAGCGGTCCGCCGCTGGATAGAGACGGCCTTCCTGGACTAACCCCCGACGGGACACCCGGGCCGCGCTCGACATGGGCCCTGCCACGCGTACACGACCAACCACCTCCACCCCGGCACCCACGCCTAGGGCTGCACCCCCGCGCCTTGCCGCACGCCGCGCCCGCGCCTCGGGCTGCGCCCGCACCCGCGCCTCGGGCTGCGGCCGTGCCA